>CAYYTT010000088.1:13989-16466 GCA_964474635.1 uncultured Alphaproteobacteria bacterium
CGCTCCAGACCGGCGCATGGACCATGTGGAACTTGCCCAGGGCCATCTGTTCGAAATCGACCTGGATCAGGATTTTCGAGCGGCTGATCCCGGTGTGGTCCGAAAAGGACGTGCCGAAGGCGCAGATCACGTCCGCCTCGTTCATGAACCAGGAGGCGATGGGCGTCCCGCTGCGCCCCAGAACGCCGCCGGCGAGCGGATGGGCATCCGGGATCTGGCCCTTGGCCTTGAAGGTCGTCAGGACTGGCGCGTTCAGCCGCTCGGCCAGGGCAATGATTTTGTCCATGGCGCCCCGCGCGCCGTAGCCCACCACGATGATCGGTCGTTTAGCCGTATTGAGAAAGCGCATGGCCTGTTCAAGGGCCTCCGGGGGCGGAGAAATCGCCGTCTCGCCCACGCGGCCCTTCGGGTTCGACGGGCGCGCCGTGTCTTTGGCGGGCAGGGTCTGGACTTCGTCGGGGAAAATCAGATGGGCGACGTCCCGCTTTACCACCGCATGCTTCAGGGCGAGCGTCATCAACTCGGCATGGTCCGAACCCGGCAGAACCGTCTGGCTGAAGGTGGCGACGGGCGCGAAGGCGGAGGCCAGGTCCACTTCCTGGAACGCGCCGGGGCCCAGCACCTGGGTGTTGACTTGGCCGGTGAGCGCCAGAACGGGGGCCCGGTCCATCTTCGCATCCCAAAGGCCTGTGAGCATGTTGGTTGCCCCGGGGCCTGCAATGGCAAGGCACGCAGCCGGCTGGCCGGACAATTTGGCAAAGCCGGAGCAGGCAAAGGACGCCGCGCCCTCGTGCCGGATGCCGATATAGTGCAGGCGGCCGGCCTCTTCCTCGCGGCGCAGGGCGTCGGCAAGGCCCAGATTGGAGTGGCCGACCATGCCGAACACATGGGTAACGCCCCAGCGTGTGAGCGTCTGGGCCATCAAATCAGTGACGGTGGTTTTGTGGGGGCCGGGTTTGGGCACGCCCACATAGATGCCGTCGGCGCGCTCTTCCACCGGATAGGTGGGGATGCCGTCATCATGGCCGCCGGGGGAGGTCCCGTCCCGAGGGTCGAAGTCCCAGCCATGCCATGGACAGCGCAGCCAGCATTTGCCTTCCGCGCCCACTTCGATGGACCCCTCGCCCAGGGGGCCGCCCTGGTGCGGGCAGCGATTGTCCACGGCCCAATGCCGGCCCTCTAAATGGGACAGCGCCACGGTCAGCGTTCCGGCGGTCGCGCTCTTCACCCGGCCTTCGGCGAGTTCTCCGAGGTCAGCGACCTTGTGCCAGTCATATGCGCCGTGTGCATCCGTTCCGTGGTTTGCCATACTGCGTCCTCAGGTGGATTTCTTATGGGGTCACGATGCCCCTGATCCGTGTGCATCCTGTCCGAATGGCCAGGGCGGTGGGTTCGGCGTTCTCTTGCCTTCGCCGCGTTACGCAAGCATATCGCCCCCATCGCTTTCCTGTCTTGGCCAGCCTCAAATTTTGGATAACAAAAATGCGATGGGTGGGCGAAGCGGTCTGGACGCAGGCTACATGCGGCCTCCCTACCCAACCTGCCCCCTATTTCGAGGACACAACCCATGAAAAAGCCGACTGCCATTGCCCGCTGGGATGATCTTGCCGACCGGGCGCCGGCCTATGCCTGCGTGGCCAATGTGGATCTTGTCATCATTCGATATGACGACAGCGTTTCGGTGCTTTACGGGCGCTGCCTGCACCGGGGCGCCCTGCTGGCCGACGGTCATATCCGGGGCGAGGATCTGATCTGCGGTGTGCACAATTGGGATTATCGGTTTGCCACGGGGGTGAGCGCCTACAATCCCGAAGAGGTCTTGCATAAATTCAGTGCAAAGATTGAAAATGGTTCGGTGGTCGTCGATGAGGACGAGATCGCCGCCTGGGAACGGGATAACCCGCAAGCCTATGACAGGCAGGCCTATCTCGGTCTTTACCAGGACCATCACGGGACAGAGGAGGAGCCCGACACGGCCCTCATCCACGAACTTGCGACCCACGGCCTCAAGCGCACCGGCCACCACGGCCCCATGGCGGCCATGGGCGTGCCGTTGACGACCCTGCCGCGTTGGAACGACATCCAATTCGTGACAGCGCAACTCCACCGGTTGCCCCTGCTCGATGATGAGCCGGTGGGCAGCGACGTGATCATCGGGCCGCGCGCGAAAAAGCCCGTCCGACTCGAAATTCCCATTTTAATTTCGGACATGAGTTTCGGCGCCCTGTCCGAGGAGGCGAAAATCGCCCTGGCCACAGGCGCGGAACGGGCCGGCACGGGGATCTGCTCGGGCGAGGGCGGCATGCTGCCCGAGGAGCAGGCGGCCAATGCCCGGTACTTTTACGAACTGGCTTCGGCGCGGTTTGGGTTTGGCTGGGACAGGGTCCTGAAGGCCCAGGCCTTCCACTTCAAGGGCGGGCAGGGCGCCAAGACCGGCACGGGCGGCCATGCGCCCGGCTCCAAGGTAACCGGCAAGG
>CAYYTT010000089.1:0-16297 GCA_964474635.1 uncultured Alphaproteobacteria bacterium
GACGCCGGGGGAGGGCTTATCTCCCCGGCGTCCGGATCATCAAGCGCCATTCACTTCGGTGCTGGGAACACGGCCCAGGGCCGGTGAGGGTTCGACATAGCCGTTGATGTCAAAATATTGCTGGACATCCATGTCCGTCACGACATCTTTCAGTTCAGAAGCGTCGACGCCGTTGGCCAGGACTTCAATAACCTTCGCCGTAACTTTTGCGGCGATTTCGCTACTGACGGCGTAATTGCGCGTCATGTCCTTGATAATCCGTTTGTCGATATTCGTTTCTTGTGACAACTGGTCTATACTGATCTTTTTTACTCGAATAGCTTCAGGCAAACCGATCACAACCTTATCGCACAGGATAACTTCGAGAGGTACACCCTTGCGGTCCGTTGGTTGCTTGTGGCCGTTCGGTTTCACTTTCTCGCAGGCTTCAGCGACGTCGGGCGGCAACTGGGGAAGGCGTCGGAGTTTCGTTGGTTTGCTTGATGGCCCCTTCTTACGGGGCTTATGGGGTTTTGACATCGACTTGCTCCTGATACTGGACACATGAGCAAAATGCACAGTTTTGCAGCGAGGTGCAACGCAAGGGGTGCACACGGACGTCTCACGTGTGAAAAAAATCTGAATCAGCGTCTTTTTCTGAAAGTGCTTGTGTAAAGGAAATTCACCCGCGCGGGAAGAAAAGCGCTGTGCGAACAGGCGCCTATAGCAAGGCTTCCCCTAAGGTGCGACATTAAGCGCGAAAATGCCCCTACGCAGTGCGCGGTTGCGCGCGCCCCGACACAGTGTGGCGATCCGCTGGCGCGAACCGCACGGTCTGGCGGTGCCCTACCGCCAGCGCGGGCCTTTCATCCAGGCGACAAGGCTGTAGCGCGTGCCTTTTTTCACCGGCGTCACCCGGTGCATCACGAAACTTGGAAACACCGTGATGGAGCCACGGCCCCGGGGGGCCTGTTCGGTTTTGCTTTTGTAGAAAAGCTCAAGGTCCCCGCCGCGATAGCTGTCGGGATCGGATACCTGGACCGTAAAGCTCAGTTTGCGGGTCGGGTTCGTTTGCCCCGTGTCCATGTGCCAGGTGTAAAATCCCTTGTTCCGGCTGTCGTATCGGGTCAGTTGCAGCGAGGTCTGAAAACCGTCGATATCGAAGTGAAAATACTCCGTGTTTAGATGATCGACCGCATCCCAGATCCGGCGATAAAGCCATTCATAACCCTCCGAACGGCGCAGCCAGACGACTTCTGACCGGCGGATCGCGTCGTCCTTGATCCCGTCCGCAATGGAGGCAGGTGAATGGTGCGCCTCGCTCACCTCAATCAGCTTGTCGAGTTCGGCGTTGTCCAGAATGCGCGGGGTCGACTTCATCCGCTCAAAGCCGAGGTCGGAGCCGTCTTCCTTGGGCGGCTCCTGCGCCGTGTCGCGCTCCAGACTGCCCGTGCTCTGGGCGGCGCGCGCATCCGCTTTCAGGTCGTCAAGCGTGGGCTTTTTGATGACGGGCGGCACAATGCCAAAGGTGTGGAAATTGGTCATGGCGGATCTGTCCCTGGAGATCAGCGGTCTGCGGGGGACCATATCACGGGCGGCGCGCCCTGGCAGGGCTGCGCGCGGATTACCGCCGCCGGCCGTTCAGGCCCCGTCCCGTGGTGATGACGTCCTGGCCGAATTTGGAGCGCACAGTGTCCATGGCCCGCTCCGCCTCGTCCCGGCGCACCCGCTGGGGCTCCAGGAGGTCCGGTCCGTCGCCCCTGTCGGCGGGCACAAGGTCCGACAGGCCCACCCCGATAAGGCGAAAGCGCGTGCCGTCCGCTTCCCGCTCGAGCAGGGGGGCGGCGGCCTCGAACAGGGTGTGCGCCATCTGCGTCGGGCGCAGCAGCGTGGTCCGGCGGGTCCGCGTGGCGAAGGCCGCTGTTTTCAGTTTCAATGTGACGACCCGGCCCGCAAGGCCCTTGATTTTGCTCCGCATCGAGACTTTTTCGCAAAGCGGCCAGAGCCGGGCGCGCAAGGCATCGGTCGCCTCAACATCGGTGTCGAAGGTGGTCTCGCCCGAGATACTCTTGACCGCCCGATCAGGGCGCACGGGACGCTCGTCGATGCCGCGCGCCAGCCACCACAGGCGCCGGCCCATGGAACCGTGCCGGCGCCACAGGTCCTCTTCCTGGGCATTTTGCAAATGGCGGATATGGGTGATGCCGTCGCGAGCCAGGGCCGCCGCGAACGCCTTGCCCACGCCGAAAATCGCCGTGACGGGACGATCCTTCAGGATCTCCGGGGCCTCTTGAGGGTCGAGCACGAAAAAGCCGCGCGGCTTGTCGAACTCGGAGGCGAGCTTGGCCAGGAATTTGTTGCCGCTGAGCCCGACCGAGACCGTGATGCCCACATCCCGCTCGATCTCAAGGGCGAGGCGTGCCAGAAGCCGCGCGGGTACCCCGCCGTGCAAACGCTCCGTTCCCGTCAGATCGAGAAAAGCCTCGTCGAGGGACAGGGGCTCGATGAGCGGCGTCAGCGCCTCCATCCGGGTGCGGATGTCCCGCGCCGCCGCGGCATAACGGGCCATATCGGGTTTGATGACGACGGCGTTCGGGCAGGCCTTCAGGGCCTTGAACATGGGCATGGCCGACCGCACGCCGGAGATCCGCGCAATATAGCAGGCCGTTGAAACCACGCCGCGCCGGCCGCCGCCGATGATCACGGGTTTGTCCGCCAGCGCCGGGTTGTCACGCTTTTCGACGGCTGCGAAGAAGGCGTCGCAATCGATATGGGCGATGCTCAGATCCCCGAGCCGGGGATGGAAAAGCACCCGTCCGCGCCGGCAAGACGGGCAGCGCCGTGCACCGGCCGGCACATCGGCCAGGCAGTCCCGGCACAGGCCCGCAGCCGGGTCACTCCGCGCCGCCGTCATCGGGATCGGGCCAGAGCCATGCCGCGCCGCGCACGGCGCGGGGGTCCCCATTCGCATTTCGCACAAGTCGGGTCACGGGTTCCCGCGTCTGGATGAACTGGTGGGTGAGCGGAGGGACATTGCGATAGAGCCGGGCCACATTGGACATACCCCCGCCCAGCACGATGACATCCGGATCAAGAACATTGACGATCTGCGCCAGCGCCCGGGCCATGCGGGTCTCGTAGCGGGTCAGTGCGGCATCGGCCAAGGCATCGCCCGCATCCGCTCGGGCCGCGATCTCGGGCGCGCGCAGTGTCTGGCTCGCCAGGCGCTCATAATCGGCCTCAAGCGCAGGCCCGGAAATCCAGGCCTCGATACAGCCCACGCCCCCGCAGTGGCAGCGGGGCGCCGTGGCCGCCTCGACCATGTCCGGCCAGGGCAGGGGGTGGTGCCCCCAGGCACCGGCAATGGCATTGGGGCCCGTGAGCACATGGCCATGGGCAACGATGCCGCCGTGGCAGCCCGTGCCCAGGAGAACGCCGAACACCACGTCCGCCCCCAGGCCCGCGCCGTCCACGGCCTCGGAGAGGGCAAAGCAATTCGCGGCGTGGGCCGCGCGCACCGGCTGGCCGATGGCCAGCGCCAGGTCCTGGTCGACGGTCCGGCCGTTCAGCCACGGCGGGACAGCGTTTTTGAGCATGTGCGTTTTGGGATCGATGGCGCCGGGCAGCCCAAGACCCACCTTTGGCGCGGTGTCGAGATCCTTGGTGAGGGCTTCGACGATCTGGCGCAGGCCCCGGATGGTGCCGTCATAATCGCCCCGGGGCGTGGGTAGATGGAGACTGCGCCGCACAAGGCCGCGCGCGTCCACGAGAGCCCCCTCCATCGTCGTCGCTCCGAGATCGAGCCCGATCCGCATCGATACGCTCTCCCGTCTGTCCTAGGGGCCTCGCAGCCCGGATTTTTCCGTCAGCCGACCGAAAACCGGGGCCGATGGAACCGACCCGCTTCAGGCGGAGCCGGCGGACGGATCGTCGAGCCGCGCGGCGATGAAGCGGCGGATGTCCGCCCAGTCCTCGGCGCGGTAGTCGCTTCCCGGCGCCTGCGGCAAGAGCCGCGCCAGTCGGGGATCGGCAATGAAGTGGATGCAAATGCACTCCGGCATGGCCGCCCGAACTGACCCGATATTGTGGGGAATATCGTCCAGGAAGAAAACCGGCCGGCCTGCGCGCGCCGCGAGAGCCGCCACGGCGGCGCCTTTCAGCCCGTGATTGGCAATGACAGGATAGGTCAGCCCCGCGGCGGCGAGGTTGTCCACCCGTTTTGGCTTGGCCTCTTCGCTCACATTGGTCAGCACCACAATGTCGGCCTGCTCGCCCAGGGCCGCAAGGGCCTGCACCACGCCGGGCACGGGTGCCAGATCATGGTTGGAGCGTTCGTAGAAGGCCTGCAGGAGGGCGCTGACGGTGTCGTTGTCCGCCGCCTCGCCGGTCGCGGCGACTTTCACATTTCCATGAATCCGGAAACTGTCGAGATCGAGCCGGTAGCCCTGCTCGCCTAAAAACCGCTCCAACCCGCCGATGAAAAGCAAGATGACTTCATCGCAGTCGGAAATGATGAGGGGGCGGAGCGGATCGAGGCTCAGCGCCTCGATCTGGGCGGCGACATGGGGCAACAGCTCGGGTGCGGGGGGCGTTTGGTCAGTCAGGACCGTTCTCCTCTCACGGCGTGCAACGACGAAAAGGCGGGATCGGTGCGGGCCCGCCGCCTTGCCAAGGGACCGACACGCTGCGCAAGGTTCCGCGGGGGCGCAACACTTGTTTAAGACCAAGATGGTTAGGTGAACACAGGACATCTTCGCGGCCGGGCGTGCCTGCGCGTGGAAGATGGGCTTGTGATCCTCACCACGGCGGACCGTGTGATCCGGCGCGCCGCAACCATCGCGAAGGGTGCGGGAGTTATGGACGCAATGACGAAGAAAGTTCTGATCGTCGAGGATAACGAGCTCAACATGAAGCTGTTCCACGACCTGCTCGATGCCCATGGCTACGGCACCTTGCAGACACGGGACGGCATGGAAGCGCTTGATCTGGCACGCGAGCACCGGCCGGACCTGATCCTAATGGATATTCAGCTTCCTGAAGTTTCCGGCCTCGAAGTGACCAAGTGGATCAAAGAGGATGAAGACCTGCGGAACATTCCTGTCATCGCCGTCACCGCCTTCGCCATGAAGGGGGATGAGGAAAAGATCCGCGAAGGGGGATGCGAGGCCTATATCGCAAAACCCATCTCTGTGGGCCGTTTTCTCGACACAGTCCGCCATTTCCTGACCTAACGGATCCCATGACCGCGCGCATCCTTGTTGTCGATGATCTGCTTGCCAACAGAATCCTGCTCCAGGAAACACTGCTTGCTGAGTATTTTGAAGTCGTCAGTGTGGCGAGCGGTCCTGAAGCGCTAGAAGAGGTTGCGCGCCAGGCACCCGATCTGGTGCTGCTCGATGTCATGATGCCGGGCATGGACGGGTTTGAAGTGTGCCGCCGCATGAAGAGCGATGCCGCGCTCGCCCACATTCCCGTGGTGTTGGTCACCGCGCTCGATCAGGCCGAAAGCCGGCTTGAGGGCCTTGAGGCCGGGGCGGACGATTTCCTCACCAAGCCCGTCGACACGACGGTGCTGGTGGCCCGGGTTCGCAATCTCCTGCGCACCAAACTCACCATCGACGAATTGCGCCAGCGCTGCCACGGCGCGGAGGATGGCCTCCTGGAGCGCCTGATCGATGGCGAAACGGTGGTTGACGCCGAGCACCCGGCGCATGTGCTGCTGGTCTGCGAGGACGCCGGCCTCTCCGCACTCATCCAGCGCTCGCTCGGCGAGGAGATCCAGCTCTCCGTGTGCGCCGCACCCGAAGAGGTCATGGTGGTGGCCATGGAACGGCCGTGCGATCTCGTGATCACCAGCCTGTTCCTAAGGGCGATGGACAGTCTGCGCCTGATTTCCCAGCTGCGCTCCATCCAGAACACCCGTGCGACACCCATCCTGGCCCTGATGGACCATAGCAGCCGAGAGGTGTTGCCCCGCGCCCTCGATCTGGGCGTCAACGATGCCCTGGAATTGCCGCTCGACACGCGGGAACTGATCGTGCGCGTGCGCAGCCAGATCCGCCAGAAAGTGATCGTGGACCGGCTGCGCGGCGCCATCGATGCCGCCCTGGAAATGGCCGTCACGGATACGCTCACCGGCCTTTACAACCGCCATTTTCTGGAGCGCCAGCTGCCGGCGATACTGTCGAACGCGGCCCGGCTCGACCATGGGGTCGGGCTGTTGATGCTTGATCTCGACCGCTTCAAATCCATCAACGACACCTATGGCCACGGTGCGGGCGACGATGTGCTGCGCCAGTTCTCCCAGTGCCTCCAGGGCAATCTGCGCGGCATGGACACGCCCTTTCGCCTCGGTGGGGAGGAATTTGTCGTCCTGATGCCCGATGTCACCGAGGACGTAGCGCTTAAGGTGGCTGAGCGGCTGCGCAAAAAAGTCGAAGAACTGCCTTTCGTGATTTCCGTTCCCCCTGGCACCATCCAAGTGACGGTCAGCGTCGGCTTGGCCCTGCACCGGGGCCCGCCCATCGATCTTGCCGCCTTCTTGTCCCAGGCCGACGATGCGCTCTACGAGGCCAAACGTGGCGGTCGCAATCGGGTCATCGCCAAGGCCGCGTGACGCGCCGCGTCCCCGCACGCACCGGTCTCGCGCCGGCCCCGGACGCCGTGCCGCTGCACGCGGCGCGTGGAGCATGCGCCCGCCTGGTGGTAGCCTGGAGTGGTTGCGGGTCTGCCGGGACGGGCCATCGGGTTCCCCTCCGGCCGAGCCGCGCGCCAGACACGCTTGCTCGGGGGTGGCATGGACGACAGCGGCACACAGGATCCCGAATCGAATGGTCCACGCCCTTTAACGGTGGGCGGCGCGGCAGAGGGCGAACCGCTGGGCGGGGATCCTGCAAATGGGGCCTGGCAGTTCGGGCCCCGGGGCGATGGACCGGGCGGCGGCCGGCCCAGTGATGTGGACGGTCTGCTGCTGGGCTGGCGCACGTTGCCGCGCAGTGCGTTGTTCTCCGGCGCCGGAGATGACGGCAATCGCCTGGCCTCCTACCGGCTCCTGGGCGACGTGTCCGATCCCATTTTGTACTCAGGGGACAGTCATCTGCTGACGGTGGCGCCGACCGGCTCGGGCAAGGGGCGGGGCGCCATCATCCCCAATCTGCTGCGCTATCCCGGGCCCATGATCGTGGTGGATCCCAAGGGCGAAAACTTCCATGTCACGGCCCGTTATCGCCGGTCCCTCGGGCAGCAGGTCCATGTGCTCGATCCCTTCGGCGTCGTTACCCAACAAACCGGCCGGCTCAACCCGTTCGACATCTTCAGCCTGCCGAATGCGCAGATTGATGCCGATTCCGAAATGCTCGCCGAATTGCTGGCCGGCGGCGTCCTGTCCCTGAAGGATCCCTTCTGGGATATCTCCGCCTCTTCGCTGATTGCCGGCCTGATCGCCTACATCACCTGCCACATGCCGCTCGAGGAGCGGCAGTTCAAACACTTCCGGTCCCTGTTGTGGAGCGATTTCGTCTACCGGATCTCCAAGCTGCTCGACGATCTGGACGACCTGCACCCCTTTGTGCGGGCGGAACTGGAAGGCTTTCTGGGCATCACGGCGGAAATGACCCGGGGCGGTATTCTGGCGACGGCCTTCACCCACGCCCATGTGCTCAAAAGCGACGCGGTGCTCAATTCGCTAGGTCCGTCCACGATCGACCTGGAGGGCGTGATCCGCGGCGATCCCATGACGATCTATATGATCATTCCGCCCACGAAGCTTGATTCCCACCGGGTGCTGCTGCGCCTGTGGATCGGCACCCTGCTGCTCGCCATCATGCAGCGCAAGCGCCGCCCGGAGCACCGGACCGTCTTCTTGCTCGATGAATGCGCGCAGCTTGGCTCCCTCGGCGTGCTGCGCCAGGCCGTGACCTTGATGCGTGGCTATGGCTTGCAGATCTGGATGTTTTTCCAGGATCTCAGTCAGCTCAAGCATCTGTATACGAATGATTGGGCAACGATGGTGAACAATTCCGCCGTGCTCCAGACCTTCGGGCTCAACTCCTATCTGGTGGCGCGCGAAATGGCCGACTTGCTGGGCGGGATCAGCCCCTCTGCCCTGCGCCGCATGCCCACGGACCACCAGGTTGCCGTGATGCCGGGCACCGAGACCCTGGTCAGTCGGCGTCCCGACTATCTCCACGATCCCCTGTTCGAAGGGCGCTTTGACCCCAATCCCCTGTTTGAAAGCCAGCGGCGCCGGGGCGAGTAACGTCCGGGCCGCACGGTAAACTTGGACGCGAAGGATACGGCGATGACCATCACCTTTGCACGGTCACTTCTGCTCCTGCTGGCACTGGCCGCCGGGATCACAGGCGCCAAGACAAGACAGGCCGCGGCACAGACCAATGCCTCCCAGGGGCTGAGTTGTCCGCAGCCATACTATGAAAGCGGTTTCGACCGTGTCGGCCTGCGCGGGTCGAAAAGCGCTCTTAAGGACGCCGTGCAGCGGGGCGAGGCGATCCGGCTCGGCTGGGCCATAGATTTTGACGGCGACGGAACCGCCGATCTGTCCCACTGGTCGCCTGCGTCATTCCTCACGGTTTGGGAAGGCGAGGTCTTTGCCCAAGTCACGGCCATCCATCGCCAGAGGCCCCGGCGCGGCGAGGCCACGGTGGCCTTACCGGCAGACTATGAGGAATGGCGCGGCCTTCTTGGTACGGATGGCCGTTTGCAGGGAGCTTTCAGCAGTGGGCGGGCCGCCAGCGAGGTTGCCGTGCGGATCGTTTGGTGTCCGGCGCGCGTGCCCGCGCCGGCCTGGGTTCCACTGTTTACAAATGGGACTGGCGGCGAGGTCCTGTCCGGCTCGAAAAAAGCGCTGTTCGCGGCCATCCGGGCCGGGCTTCCGCTGCAGATTGGCTGGGGCCTTGCCCGGGACGGCGATGGGGCACGCAAATCCGTTGAACATGTAATCACGCCCGATTTCGTGACCATCGTGGACGGCGAACACGTGGTGGCGCAGCTGCCCGAACATATTGCCCAGCGCAGTTATTGGTCCGCCGAAGGACGCCTTTTTCGACGACGGCGCTGTTCTGTGGCGCGGGGTCATGGCGACGACCGGCAGCTTCGACGCCATCTGGGTCCATCGGGGGACAGGTGAGGTTGTGCGGCGCAGTCCGCAAAGGGCAGCCTTGACATGGTTTGCCCCGGCGGCTCCCGATCCGTCCACGCACAGGCCCCTCGCGATCCCCAATGGCGTGATCCGAGACAAGGCCCGCGAAGGTGAGCGCGTGACACCATAAGCTTTGCAATGCATGCAGTTGCACCAGACAAGCCCAAGCACGGTGTGGAAAAAGCATCATGGCCGCCGAGCAGACAATTACCCTGCCGCCCTTGCCCTTTACGGGCGGATGCCAGTGCGGCAGGGTGCGGTATCGGCTGACCGCGCCGCCGCTCACATTCTATGCCTGTCATTGTACGGAGTGTCAGCACCAGTCCAGCAGCGCGTTCGGCCTGTCCATGCGTGTCCCCGCCGATGCGTTGACGATCCGGGGGACAACGGCGACGACGGGGCGTGCGGACCCGGCCTCGCCAAAGGTGGAGGGCGTGTTCTGTCCGTCCTGTGGCTCACGGATTATCCACCGCCGGCCCGGCGCTTCGCGCCCGCGCGTTGGTGAAACCGTCACAATCAAGGCAGGAACATTGGACGATACGACGTGGCTTGTGCCGGTGGGGCACCTGTGGGTCCGGTCGGCCATGCAAGGCTTTCGGCCCGCGCCGGGACCGCTCATCTATGACGGTCAACCGGACAGCTTCGACGATCTTATCGCGGCCTGGGCGGCCGCGACGGGCGGCAACACCTGATTACTTGATCTTGCCTTCTTTGAATTCCACATGCTTGCGCGCGACCGGGTCGTATTTCCGCACGGTCATTTTTTCCGTCATGGTCCGGGTGTTTTTCTTGGTGACGTAGAAATACCCGGTGCCGGCCGTGCTGTTCAGCCGGATCTTGATGGTGGTTGGCTTGGCCATCCCGCTCTCCTGAACTTCCCCGCTCTTCTGAACGTTCAACCCGCACGGGGCACGAACGAGCGCGTATAGAGGCCAACGGCCAAGGCCCTGTCAAGGACCAAGCCGTGCCGCGCCCGCCCGCCCGCGCCTGCTGCGGGCGAGAAGAAGCGCCAGAAACGCCAGACACAGCACCCCCAAAACCGCCATCAGGCCGTGGGGCGGCCAGATATCCATGGCGGCGCCGGACAGGGGCGGGCCCGCCAGGGAGCCGACCCCATACATCATGATGAAGGCCGCGTTGGCCCCGGCCACATCCGCGCCCTTGAAGCGGTCTCCGATCATCACGAGCCCGATGGTGTAAAGGCCCACAATGACCCCGCCCATGACGAACAAGACACCATAGAGGGGCACAGGATGGTCCAGCAGCAGGGGTACGCAGGCCGCGCCCAGCACGCCCGACAGCCCGCACAGGCCCAACACCGCACGTTTGCTGATCTTATCGGCGAGCGCCCCGAGCGGGACTTGCAGCGCCACATTGCCCACGGCAACGGCCACCAGAAGGCCGGTGGCCCGGGCCTCTGCGAGGCCAGCATTGAGGCCGTAGACCGGCAGGAGTGTAAAAATCCCCATCTCCACGGCACCGAACAGTGCGCCCGCGGCCATGACCGTTGGGGCCAGCATGAGATAATCCACGATCCGGCTTGGCGCGTGCCCGCCCAGGGACGGCGCCTCCACGGATACGGCCAGCAGCACGCCCATGGCCGCCATGAAGACCGCGGCGCCGACCAGAAGGGGAGGCCAGCCGGCACTGCCGAGCTGCGCCAGGATCAGGGTGCCGAGCGCGAACCCGCCGGCGAGGACCGTGCCATACAAACCCATGATCCGGCCCCGCGTGGCATCTTCCGCAATCAGATTGATCCACACTTCGCAGGCCACGAACATGCCCGCGATCGCAAGCCCATAGGCAAACCGCAAGGGAAACCAGAGCCAAAGCTCGGTGACGAGCGGCACCGCCAAGAGCAGAAGCATCAGCGCCGCAAGCGATGAAATCAGAATGCGGCGGACCCCGAAACGGCGCATGAGGCCGGGCAAAAGCGGCGTGGCCGCCAGGGTCGAAACGGCCGGAACGGCCGTGTTCAGGCCAATGAGGGTCGAGGACGCGCCCATATCCTTCATGAGGAGGGCGAACAGCGGCATCGACAGGCCCCAGCCCACCCCGCACACGGCGATTGCGGCGAGAATGACCAACAGGCTGCGGCGCCGCGTGGCGGTGTCCATCGAGGGCTCCTTGAGATTGGGCAGATTTGCGTCTCGCGATCTTGCGGGCTTTGCACGGAAGTGAGCAAGACAGCGGATCCATGCGCGCGATTGCGCTTTTTTGCTCGTGCCGCCACGCCAAGTGCGCTACACGCTGTGCATGAACGAGGATCGATTGCACCGGATGCGGGCTTATGTGCGCCATGCCTGCGACACTGCCGGACTGTCGCCCACGGCGTTGGCGCGGCAAGCGGGGCTTGCGCCGTCGACCCTCAACCGCTTCCTCAATGACGATCCGCCGCCATCTTTGTTGGGGCAGGCCACCCTGGCCAAGGTTGGCGCGGCGGCCGGCATCGAGGCGTTTGCCGTTTTCCAGCCCGGGACCGCTTCGCTGACGGCGGATCGCGGCCCCGAAGGATCGGCCGTCGACCTCTCCGAGGACAGCGCGATTTTTGTCATGGAATCTGCGGGTGTACAGCCCTTGCCAAAGGGCGGCGCGACCGCGTCCGAGGTCAGCCATCCCGCGCAGAGCTTTTTGCATGCCCTGTCCGGTGCCGGCCGTCACGTCACGCTGTGGCGCATGAGGGGGGGCGCGCTCAATCTCGCCGGTCTGCTCGACGGGGATTTTGTCGTGGTTGATCTTAATGGCCGGGCCGCCTCGGGCGATCTGGTGCTCGCCCAACTTTATGACTGGTCCGCCGGGACCGCGCGCACGGTGTTCCGTCTCTTTGAGCCGCCATATTTGGTGGCAGCCTCCACAGATCCGGTCTATCGCCGGCCGGATATTGCAGGTGAGAGGGCTGTGATAAAGGGCACCATTTTAATGTCATTTCGTATTCAAGATGCGCAATTGAGCGCAATAATACCAGTTTAAGCGCTTTATCGCGCTTTTTCCTTGGACTGATGGGCGAGTCTGCTACATTGGCGGTGTCAGGCAATGGCTCGACGACTGGGAGTTGCTTCGCTGGGCGACCGTTCAGCACGCATCTGTCGCGGGCAGGGAGACACCACGATGACGCGCAAAGGCTCGGGGTCCCAGGGCGGTCGAGGCTCCGGTAACGGTTCTGGATCGAAGGACGAAGGATCGAACGATGATGGATTAGATGATCGGCAGGCAGATGAGAGTGGCCAGGATGCCGTGCGCGACGAGGCGCGGCGGGAAGCCCATGCCTTCGACCTGATTATTGGACGGAATATCCGGGCCGTGCGTTTGGAACGTGCCCTGTCGCAGGAGGCTCTGGCCGCCAGGCTGGGCCTCACCTTTCAACAAATTCAGAAATACGAGAATGGCAGCAACCGGATCACCGGGGGCCGCTTGTGCCAGATCGCCCAGGCCTGCCGCATTCCCATCGCGCGCCTGTTTGTCGGTGTGTCGGATGTGGGCCTTGATGTTCCAACGGACATTGCACGCTTCGCCGCCCAGAGCGCCCGGTATGGGGATCTGCTCGATAACCTGGACTCCATGCCCGGTCGGCTCCAGACCCAGCTGCGCCGCATGGCCAGCACCATCGCAGATGCTCTGCGCAGCACGCAGCGCTAAAGGCGTGCGCTCTTGGTGTAGAGAGGTACTTACTTTCGCAAAACGTGTATTTTTGAAAAGAGTGCAGCGTGCGGGTGATGATGACGGATTTGAAATCTCGTAGGTCTCGCTTAGGTTGGTGGTCTATCTTGCGATTAATCGCCACCCATTCGCGGATTTTTTGCATGGGTATGCGCTTTTTTGCACATGTGAACGCGCGACCAAGCGCCTCAAGCACCAAGACCTATGCGGCGAGCGAGTCCGGTTGCCGGACCTGGTCGAGGAACTGATCGATCCGCACCTTCAGGGCATCCGACTGAGCGACGAGATCGCGTGCCGCGACGGCAACCTGGGCACTCAGATGAGCCGCATCGCCTGAAGAAGAGGTGAGATCGCCGAGGCGGGCATTCAGCCCCTCCGTACGCGTTGCCACATCGTTCGTGCTCCGGCTGATCACCTCGGTGGCGTCGCTTTGGTCCTGGATAACGGCTGAAATGTCTTCGGCGGACCGGTCGATGGTCTCCATCCGTTGGCGGATGGACGCCGCCGCCGAGACGGCCGCCTCGCACAGTCCGCGCACTTCGCAGATGCCCGCCTCGATTGTCTTGGTCATGACGCCGGTCTGCCCGGCCAGGGTTTTGACCTCCCCCGCGACGACCGCAAAGCCCCGCCCCACTTCGCCCACACGTGAAGCCTCAATGGAGGCATTGAGCGCCAGCAGATTCGTCTTTTCCGCGATTTCGTTGATCGACGCGACTTCCCCGAAGACCGCGCCGATCCGTGTCTCCAGGGCGGCGAGGCGATCCGCGATGGCACTTGCCTCCCGGGCAACGGCATGGGCGTTGCGCGAGGTTTCGCCGGCACGTTGGGCGGCCGTTTGGGCCGCCGCGGCAAGGCCCCGCGTCTCGCCCGCCACCGTTTCGGCGCTGCCGTGGATGCCGCCGGCAAAATCGGCCGCGGCGATGGAGCCCTCCTGGGCCCGCGCCGCGTTGCCCTTGAGGCCATCGGCGGCTCCGTCGAGATTTTGGATGGCCGTGGCGAGAGCTTCGATGATGGCGCTCATTTCCCTTTCGAAGCGGTCGGCAAGCTCCTGGCGGGCGGTCTGGTGGGCCTTGCGCGCTTCGGCCTCTCGGTCGCGCGCCTGCGCACTCAAGGCCCGCCGCTCCCGCAGCGCCTCCTGGAACACCGCGAGCGTCCGGGCCATGGCGCCGATCTCATTGGGCCAGTCCCGCGCGGCAATCGCGCCATCCAACCGGTCGGCCGCCACTGTCTCCATGTCCCGGCCGAGCCGGCGCATGGGACGGGCAAGGGCAAGGCTCGTCACGGTCGCCGCGGCTCCGGCGAACAGAACCGATCCGAGGGAAATCAGCAGGGCATCCCGGCTTGCCCCGCCCACGGTGTCATGGGCGGAGGCGATGACCGTAGACAGATCGAACAGGGCCCGTTCGCGATCCGCCGCACTCGCGGATCCATCGCTCAGTGTACCAAGCAAAACGCTAGCTTGTGCAACTTCGTGTTCGAATGTGCCAAGGGTGGTGGCCATGGCGATGAAGACGCCGAGCATGATCGCAATGGTTCCGCCGAACCCCAGGCCAAGCAGGGTTCGCATCTTCAGCGTTTCGACGGCATGCCACATCGGACCGGTCCTCCCAAGGTTGGAAGGTCTATACGGGCGCGGTCCTTGCCAAGCGCCTAAGCGGGGCCGTGTCCTTTAGCGGATTTCCGTACTGAAGCGGATTGTGCCGCTCTCCATGCCATCGGTGACTATGGACAGCCCGCCGGAGCGGATCATCCATTCGAGGCGGTGGTCGCGATACTGCCGTTTGAAGGCGCCCGACCGAACGATGTCGGGCAACCCCTCAGCCACAGCCCTGGCGGACTCGAGGGCTTGCGCATTGGCGCGGGCCACGTGGGGCCGGGCATTCATGCGCGCCAGCCAGGCGGCGAAGGCACTGCCCTCGGGCGGCTCCACGCCGAAGGTCGAGGCATTGAGACACTGGGTCTGCACCGCGATGTCGGCGCGGCCGCAGACCTCCCCGGAAAACCAGGTCTTCTCGCCGAGCTGGCGCTCAAGCCAGCCATGGATGCCGTCGATCTGGGCCCTGGCGCGGGCGTCGAGGGTTTCGGCCAGAGCGCCTTCGGCCCGCTTGAAGACATGGAGTTCCATGAGGCCCCAATGGATTGCCTCCATTTGGGTGTCCACCACCTCCTCGATCATCCGGACACGGGCCCGCTCCAGGGGATCGCGCGGCATGAGCGGCGGAGACGGCCAGCGGTCTTCCAGATAGTCCATCATGACAGCCGACCCGAACAGGGCCGTGCCGTCCTCCAGGACGAGCGCCGGAACCTCGCCGCGCGGGCTGGCCTGCTGGAACAGGCCGGCCGTGTGGCCGGTGCCGAACGCATCGGGGGTCAGAATATCCGCCTGAACCCCTTTTTCAGCCAGGGCGATTTTGACCTTCCGGGAATAGGGCGACAACGGATGTTCAAACAGGGTGATCATGGGTGCCGTCCCTTGCCCGGTAGCTGAGTTGAGTCCGGAAGTTGACGTGAGCTCGCGGTGCGCGAGGGCATGTTTGCCGGCCGCACGCCCCTCCGCGCCGCCTTGTGGCTGATTACTGTGCCGGCGCCGCGGGGGGCTCGCCGCTTGCCCGCATGACACCGCGCCGCAGGTGGGCGATGAGTTTTTGGGTGTCCCGGTTGTTGGCGCGCATCACTTGGGTGAACTCGTCCCGCTGCGTCTTCAGCATGGAGAAGGAACCGCCTTCACCCGGCGTCTGAAGGACGATATCGAAAATCCGGTATTGGTCCTCGTTCTGGATCAGCACCCACTGAATGAGGGCGACCTCATCGCCGAGCGGGTCTTGAAGGTTGGTTCCGACGATCACGTAGCGTGTCGAACGACCGGGGCGAACCTGGGATCCGGCAACTTTGATCTTGTGATCCGTAAACAGAGCAAACCGGCTGGTCAGAACCGCGACTGCGTAATCTTCAAGGGCCGTCAGATACTCTTCGAATTCTTCGGCGCTGGGCACCCGGCTGTAGCGACCGAGGGCACTGCGCCCAAAGCGGCGCATATCCGTGTTGGCGACCAGCAGGGACCGGAAGACGGCCTGTTGTTCCTTGGTCGTCATATTCGGTGCGGAGATCCGGCGCAGCGTTTCCACGGCCAGATCCGAGATAAAGCGCTCGGCCGCCGGGTCGCGCGTGTTCGGCTCATCGGCCCGAACGGTTTGGCCGGCGCCCATGGGAACAAGACACAGACAGGCCAGGAAGGCCGAGAGGACGGTGCGACGACGCAAAAGCGAGAACGATCCGTCAAACGAGGCTGCCATGAAATCCTCCGGGTGTGTGGTCTGGAAACGGGGATGCTGGACGGTGCTGCACCGGCCGGCGGCGTCGGGCCGCGAGCCGGGTGGGACCCATGGGGCATGCTGCCCAAGGGCCATGTTAAAGCCGCATGAACGCTGGGCCTGCCATGGGACCCCGCAACCCACACGACGGGCTCGGCAGGCGTTCGGTTCAGCCGTCGAAATAGTCGTCGAT
>CAYYTT010000090.1:0-16236 GCA_964474635.1 uncultured Alphaproteobacteria bacterium
GCGCCAAAATCCTTGATGGCCGCCGTTGGCCCATGGAACAGCTCCAGCACATGCCAATGGGAACGGCCGGTGATGGGCTTACTGACAGTCAGCGGCAGGCCGAGCGCCGAGGCGCACATGGCCTCTAGATGTTCGGCCAGCGGATCGTCTTCAAAAAAGGGCTCCAGCAGGGCCGCCGCAATGCGCGGCAGCGGCCAGTCCGGATCCCATCCGGCGCCATCCGTGCGGGGCAGCCGTTCCGGCACGTAGAGCCCGCCATCGGGCGCGAGACCGTGTGCGATGGCCTTGGACAGGGTGACCGCCGGGGCCTCGCCTCGCGTGCTCACGAAGCGCATGGGGATCGTTCCTTTTCTTGGACCAGGGTGGCGCCCGGCGCATTCAGGGGCGCGCGATAAGGCCGATAGCCGACGCCGTGGCGGTCCACCACCTCGCCCATGGCCTTGAGGGCCACGCCCGCCTTCTCGCGCGGCACCCAGGCGAAGATGGACGGTCCGCTGCCCGACAGGGAGCATCCGAGCGCACCTTCGCGATGGGCCGCAGCCTGAACATCGGCCAAAAACGGCACGAGCGGCGCCCGCTGGGGCTCAATGAGGCAGTCCTTGAGGGTCTCGGCCATCAACGCGCGGTCGCCGGAATAGCACGAAGCCACAAAGCCAGCCACATGGCGGGCATGGGCGATGGCTGTGGCGAGCGGCACGGTCGGGCTCAAAAGATCGCGCGCGGCCTGGGTCTCCACTTTCAGGTCCGGGTGAATGAGGACGCAGTCGAGATCGTCCGGCAGGGGAAGGCGCACAATGTCGCCCGGCTTTGGACCGCGGATGAGGCACAATCCGCCCAACAGGCTCGCCACCACATTGTCGAGGGGCGGCGGGTCGGCGGAGGCCGCTTCCCCGTCAAGCGCCGGACCGAGCAGGGCGCCGATGGGCATGGGCCGCGGCAAAAGTCCATTCACCGCCAGGGCCGCCGCCACGGCAGAGGCGGCCGAGCCCCCCATGCCGGCGCTCATGGGCACACCCTTGTCCACGTCGAGTTCCACGCCGAAGGGATGGCCTGCAAGATTAAGAACCGAGCGAGCGGCACGCAAGGCCGTGTTGCGCTCCGGATCCTCAGGCAGCCGGCTGACAAGGCCCGTCACAGCGCCGAGCGAGACACCGGGCGCTGTCGTCCGGCGAGCGGTCACATGGTCATGGGCCACCGCGAAGGCCAGACCCATCATGTCGAAGCCAACGGCCACATTGCCGATGCTGGCTGGCGCGGTCGCCGTGATGCCCGTCCTCTCCATGGCCTTACCCCCTGCGGGAATCTCGTTTCGCGCGAAATCTCAAGTCCAAGTGTCCCAGAGACCCAAGCGGCATGCCAGATCTTTCGGCCAGATCTTTCGGCCAGATCTTTCGGCCAGATCTTTCGGCCGATCTTCCCGGTCCCTTTCGTGCGGGCGTGCGCAGGCCCTTTTTGTTGGCCTGAGATGGACACGCATCCGGGGCGGGACACAACCCTTAAGTCCGTGCGCGCGCTTGATCGGTGCGCGGCCCGCCTGTCCAACGGGCCCGCGCGGTTGCACAAGAACGGCGCAGGCGCCAAGAAGTCTTTGGGATCGCGGTATGGAATCCGCGATCTTGGCGACGCTGGCAGGCTGGGTCCCTGCCCGCTCCGCACGAACCACGGGGATGCGACGGGAGAAACGCGCGGTGTTCAAGGCGCAACGGAAAGGACGAAACCGAAAACGTGCGGGCATGGCCGTGGGATTGGTGGTCGCGGCCCTTGGCGCCTGTGCGCCCACAATGCCGCCTCCACAGCCGGCGGCCGGTCCCTCCGCCTCGCCCTTTGTCCAGGCGCGCTCCCATGAACGCACGCTCGACGCGGTCGCCGAAATCCTCGACGGGACGCCGGCCCGGGTGCGCACGGCAAACGCCTTCAACTGGGTCAGTCCTTACATCCGGGTGCGGCGCGGTGTGACAGCCCGCGATCCCAAAGCCGTTTTCGCGCGGGACGTGGCCGGCATGCGCCATACGCCGAGCGGCCTCCTCTGCCCGGCAACCCTGGAGCTGCCGCCCGGCGCATCGGGCCTGACCTTGCGGGACGCCATCCTTTTCGATGCGGATGGCCTGGACGTTGGCTGCCGTTACAGCGGCAAGGAACGCATTCCGGCACTCACCGTTTTTGCCACTTACGCCCCGCGCCAGGGCCTCAGCGAAAGCGTGGAAAGCACGAAAGCCGCCGTGCTGCGCCGTTTCCCAAAGGCCGGGGAGCGCGGCCTCAATGTCGCCGCTGACAGTGGACGGATGAAGACACTGGGGGACGCGGTCCATATCGGCACCCGGCTGGGCGAAGACGTGCGTTCGGCCGTCTGGGTCACGGATGTGCAGGGCTGGAAGATCAAGGTCCGGCTGACCTACTTCGCTGACACGACCTATTTTTCCGAATTGGGCGGTGCGGTCATTCTCCTCGACCGGGCCGAAGACATTGATCGCACTGCACGCTGACGAATGCGGGAGAACCCGGCCTCAAACACCGTGTTCGCCAATGATGCACACCGAACACACATTCGAGGATGGCGCGCCGCCCAGATTGTGCGTCATGCCGACGGTCGGGTTCGCGAGTTGGCGCGCTCCGGCCCGGTGGGACAGCTGCAGATACATTTCATAAAGCATGCGCAGGCCCGAAGCGCCGATGGGGTGGCCGAAGCATTTCAGCCCGCCATCGATCTGGCACGGCACGCCGCCGCCCGCATCGTAAAACCCGTCGAGCACATCGCGCCACGCGGTGCCCTCCGCGGAGATGAACAGATCCTCCATGGTGACAAGCTCGGTGATTGAGAAGCAGTCGTGCACCTCCATCATGGAAACCTGCTCGCGCGGCCGGTCGATGCCAGCTTCCTGATAGGCCTTGCGCGCGGCGATCCGGGCCGTGTGGAAATAACTTCCGTCCCAGGAATTATGGGACGCCTCAAGACCATTGGAGAGCGACAATTGCATCGCCTTCACGGTGATCATGGGATGCTTGCCGAGGGAGCGGGCAATCTCCGGCGTGGTCACGATGGCGCAGGCCGCCCCGTCCGAGACACCGCAGCAATCGTAAAGGCCCAAGGGCTCGGCGATCATGGGCGCGTTCATCACCGTCTCTTCACTGACGATATTGCGTAAATGTGCCTTTTCGTTCTTCGAGCCATTCTCATGGCTCTTCACGGAAACATGGGCGATGGCGCGCTTCAGGGTCGGTGCGTCCACGCCGTGCTTGGCCCGGTACGCGCTCGCCAGCTGGGCAAAGGAGCCCGGCGCGGAGGCATTGGCCCCGATTTGCGGCTGCAAGGTGCCCGGCTGGGGCACGGGCAGTCCGCCATAGCCGGTGTCCTTGAGTTTCTCGACCCCAAGGGCGAGCGCGATATCGCAGGCACCGGCCGCGACCGCATAGACCGCGCCGCGAAAGGCCTCCGATCCGCTGGCGCAGAAATTCTCCACGCGGGTCACGGGGATGTTCGGCAGGCGGAGCGTCATAGAGAGCGGCGTGCCCCCCTTGCCCACGCTTGCTTCCTCGATGTGGGTTGAAAACCAGGCCGCTTCGATCTGGCTTGTCTCAACCCCCGCATCGCTTAAGGCCTCCAGATAGGCCTCGACCATGAGTTCCTCGGCGCCCGCGTCCCAGCGTTCGCCGAATTTGGAACACCCCATGCCCAGTATGGCGACTTTATCCTTGATGCCCGTTGCCATGGCGTTTTGTCCTTCCGTATCGCACTGTTTTTTTAATCCGAGATGACGCTTTTACAGCGCCGGAGCAGCCTTCCAGAAATAGCGGCGGAAGCCCCGGGCTTCGTCGAAATCCTTGATGCGAAAGACCATGCGCATGTCCATGCCGGAGTCTACCGTCCCCGGATCGACATCGGTGAAATCGGTCATGAACCGTCCGCCCTCTGCAAAGGTCACCATGCCGTAGTGCTGCGGCGGATCCATGGAGTAGGTGAGGAAATCGGCCGACCAGGACAGGATTTTCGCGGGCCGATCGGCAAAGGCATAGGGCTCTTGCGTGTCGACGGCGCCGCAATTGGGATTGACGCAGATGCGCTGGCGCGGGTACTGCGCCGTGCCGCACTGACTGCACCGGCCCCCGATCAGCCCCGTGATCATATCGTCCTTGCGATAGAGCACCGTGAGAGCCGTCTTGCCGTCCTTTTCCGCCCGCATGCCCTTATCCCATTCGAGCATGTCCTTGAAGGCGAGCAGCTTCATGTAGTTCGTTTCCGCGCGGCCGGCCTCGAGCGCGCCGGAGACACCGCGCCGTTTGGGCAGGGAGCGGATGGCATCGGTCACTTCGAAGAGAAGCGCGTTGCAGCCCTGGCCGAACTGGGTCACGAGGATGAGTTCGCCGGGCCGTGCGTCCTCAAGGGCGTGGGCAAGCATCAGCAGGGCATGGGCCGTGCCGGCCTCGCCGCAGTTCTGGGCCAGGTTGGAGCGGACGGACGTCTCCGGGATGCCGCTCAGTTTGGCGATCTTTTGCGGGACCTTGGCGAGGGTACACGGAAGAATAAAATGGCTGACGGCGCCGGGGGCCGCGCCCGCCTTTTCCAAAACACCGTTGATGGCTTCAGGCACGATCTTGGCGTAGCCCTCATCGCGGATCCAGCGTTCCTCCCAGACATAGTCGAAGGCCTGACCCTCTCCGCGGAAATGGTCGACGAAATCGAGGGTCAGGCTGTGGCTGGCGCGCAAGGCGGCGATGGGATTGTCCGCCCCCACCAGAAGGGCCGCGCCCGCATCGCCGAAATCCATCTCCTGCACGCTGGCGGCCTTGGCCTTCCGGCTGTCGGCGGCGCCCACCAGGGCACTGCGCAGCGCGCCGGAACCGACCGCGTTCAAGGCATCGAGAAGGGCGTTCGTGCCTGCGCGCTGGGACCCGGTGGCATCGCCCGCACGCACATCTTGGGCAAGGCTGAGGGCGCAGGCGATGATGCTGGCGTTCAGCCGGTCTGCGAAGGGAAAGGTCGTCGAGGCCGCAAAGAGGGCCTCAACCCGGGACGGATCGAACCCGGCGAGGCAGTCCCTGGCGGCCTCCACGGTCATGGTCACGGCGTCCTCGTCCCAATTGGCAAGCGCGCGTGTCCCCCGTGCCTTGCCCTTCAGACCCGGATTGAGCCAGCC
Organism: uncultured Alphaproteobacteria bacterium; assembly: GCA_964474635.1. Lineage (GTDB taxonomy): Bacteria > Pseudomonadota > Alphaproteobacteria > JAJFIK01 > JAJFIK01 > CAYUYV01. The sequence continues at coordinate 5,133 of CAYYTT010000090.1, forward strand.
ATGGGCCTGGGCAATGGCGGCGCGTTCCAGACGCAGTCGCGGGATATGGGCCCCGTAGGAGATGATACCGACCATGGCGTGTCGCTCCCTTGCATTGGCGCGATCTTTGTCTTTGTGACCGGCGCTTCGGGCATTAGCCCATGGGGCCCGTGGGCCGCGCCGCAGACCGCAGTTTTTCTTGGTGTGAAGACTGTTCCACCCGTGCGGGGGCCCTGTCCAGTCGCCCCCGTTTTTGCCGCCCCCGACAGTCAAAGACTTGCGCGGCCCGGGCAACACGGCGTAACGACGGATCCCCGGACCGTCATAACAAGCCCGAAGGCCCGCAAAGCGCCCCAATTGAGCGGTTTGAGTGCCCGAACGCCTTAAGGAATTGCCGATGACCGCTCTCCCGACCGCCGCCCTACCCGAACGCCGCCACACCGAAGCGGCAACGCGTGTTCTTTCGACGGAACGGGAAGGCATCGAAGCCCTCATTGAGGCTTTGGACAACGGGTTGGGCGGCCCCTTCGATGAGGCCGTGGAGTGCCTCGCCGGCATTCCCGGACGGGTCATCGTGTCCGGCATTGGCAAGAGCGGCCATGTGGGCACGAAACTGGCGGCGACGCTGGCCTCGACCGGCAAACCCGCGCAATTCGTCCATGCGGCCGAGGCAAGCCACGGCGATCTCGGCATGATCACGTCCGCCGATGCGGTCATTGCCTTGTCGAAATCGGGCGAAACGGCGGAACTGCGCGATCTGGTGGCCTTCACGCGGCGCTTTGAAATCGCGTTGATTGCGATTAGCTGCGCCCCCGACAGTGCCCTGGTGCGTCAGGCGCGCATCGCCCTCATCCTGCCCGATGTGCCCGAAGCCTGTCCCAACGGCCTCGCGCCGACGACCTCCACGACCATGATGATGGCGCTCGGCGATGCGCTGGCCGTGGCCTTGCTCTCCAAATCCGGCTTTTCCGCCCTTGATTTCAAGCGCTTCCACCCCGGCGGCAAACTGGGCGCCCAACTGCTGAGCGTGCGCGACCTGATGCATCGGGGAGAGGCCATGCCCCTCGTGGCGCGGGACACGCGACTTGGCGAAGCCATCATGACCATGTCCGCCAAACGTTTGGGCTGCGTCGGTGTCGTGGAAGACGATGGGACCCTCGCCGGGATCATCACCGACGGCGATTTGCGCCGGCATCTCACCAATGATCTTCTGGAACGCCCCGCCGCCTCCATCATGACTGAAAGCCCCAAGACGATCGGGCCTGAAATGCTCGCCGCCGAGGCGGTCAATGTCATGAATTCGAACCAAATCACCTGTCTTTTCATCGTGGAAGCCCGTCGCCCGGTCGGCGTCGTGCACCTCCACGACATGCTGCGCATCGGCGCGGCATGATGCGTCCGGCCCGTCCAAGGCGGTTTCGCTTCGCAGGCTGGCCGGAAAAAAACAAAACTACGCTTATATAGAGACAGAAAGGGCGTGACAGGCGGGGGTTCGCCTGCCAAGCCCTGTACAGACGCTCGCGTCACGGCTTTGCACGGCCGGCGCGGCACACTCGAACCAAGTCCGTGAGGCCAATGCTGTCACTTCTCAATCGGTCCTCTCAACAGGGAAAAGAATGCTGCGCTCCCGAAGGAGAGCGCATCTACGCCATCGGTGATCTCCATGGGCGGGTCGACCTGCTTGACCGTCTGCTGGCGGGGATCGAAGCGGATCTGCGCACCTTTGACGGTGAGCGCACCCGGCTTGTGTTCCTGGGCGATTACGTCGACCGCGGCCCACGCTCCAAGGAAACCCTCGACCGCCTGATCGAAATCAAGAGCCGCTACGAGCACACCAGCTTCATTCTGGGGAACCACGAGGACGCCATGCTGAGCTTCCTCCAGGACCCGATCATCGGCGAGGTCTGGCTCGACTTCGGGGGCATCGAAACCCTGGACAGCTACGGCGTGGCGCCGCCGTCACCGCGCTCCTCGCCCGTGGCGCTGCGAAGCGCGCGCGACGCGCTTGAGGGCGCGATCCCCGAAGGTCACCTGGATTTCCTGGAGGACCTGGAGCTGTCGGCCAGTTTTGGTGACTACTTTTTCGTCCATGCCGGGGTGCGCCCCGGGATCGCCCTGGAGGCCCAGGAGCGCAGCGACATGCTGTGGATCCGCGAGGAATTCCTCAGTTCCGACTGGAGCCCGGGCAAGATTGTCGTCCATGGCCACACGCCGGCGGAAAAGCCGGCTTTGGCGCGTTGGCGCATTGGCGTCGACACGGGCGCATACGCAACGGGCCGCCTGACCAGCGTGGTCCTGGAGGGCAGCAGCCGCCGGTTCCTGTCCACCCGAAGCCGGATCTGACTTTTACACTTACACCGGTCTGGGACAATCACACAGGTCTGGTTCGCCAGCGTGGATCTGTCGTTCAGACACAAAAAAACCGGCCAACTCCTGTTCGCCGGTTTTTTTCGTTTTGTCCGAGCCGGGATCAGCGTTGCAGTCGCAGGTTCACGCCGATCTGGTGCTTGCGGAAACCTTGGCCGGGAATGTTCGATTCACGGGACGCAAAATCGTAGGACAGGTCAGCGCGGGCGTTCCGGTTGATCAACAGGCGCCCGTCAACACCGGCGCCGTACTGACGGTCCTCACGTCCGGATCCTTCGAAGTCGCTGTCGAGCACGCCCACATCACCGCTGAGGATAATGTTCCGTGCCGCTTCATAATCGATGCCAATGCCCAAATTCGTATCGAAGCGACCGGATGTCGGCAACTGATTAAGGCCAACGACGATGGTGTCCTCGACGGAACGGCTGGCATTAATCCGACCAGTCACCAACGGCGAAGGATACCACTCAAGGCTCGCACCGAAGGTCACGCCGTCCACATCCGGCAGGCCGCCACCCTCATAGACTTGCGTCAAGTAACCGGCAAACGCTTCACCGACCAGCGTCGTTGCCAATTCCACCTTGGCACCGGCGACAACTTCGAAACCTTCGGAGTCCCGGTCAACGCCGGTACGGTCCGCGCCGTCCGTGAACTCCCTCTTGTTCACGGTACCACGCACGAAGGCAACATACCCCGCGGCAAAGTCATAGCCGACCTCACCGGTCGCGCTCACTTCCAGGCGATCCCGGTCGCTGTTGTCGAACGGCAAGCCCGTGGCCGCGATGATCGAGTCCTGGAACCAGACCTGGTTCGCCTGGACGCCGACCCCGTAGCGCAGCCGGTTGATGAACGAGTCCCAGCGGATGCCGCCGCTATAGGTGTCGAACTGCACCCGCTCCTGGGTCCCGACAAGCGCTTCTGGCTCACCGCGCGCTTCCGTGGACCGCTGGTATCCGGCGAACACACGGATCGCGGACGAACCGGGCCGATCGCGCTGGCGGCCGATGTCGAACCGCCCTTGGATGGAGGCATCCGGGTTCGTGTTGTTTTCGCTGTCGTTGTCCACGAAGAAGAAGCTGCGCGAACCGGCCGTCGCGACGATTTGGTTGCGCGACCAGTCGGAGAGCAAGGTCACGCGCGGCGCGATCCCGAACACGAAGTCCGACGTGGGGTTGGTCGCGTCGAAGACGTTGCTGTCATAGGACGCCGAGGTGTCCACCTGGGGAAATGCCAGGAACGACCCGACGCGAATACCGGTCGGGTCGTATTCGGGGCGTGCCCGCTGACGCACCGAGTCGTTACTCAATGGCGAATTCAAAAAGTTACTGCCTGCCCCACTCAACTGAGCCTGGGCGCCGTCACTCACAACGCCGGATGCCACACTCACGCCCGTGGAGAGTGCCGCCAGCACCACGGCACGCTGCAAAACTCTAGACATCTCCACACTGTACTCCTTGCGGTTTCGCTCAACTCTCACATGGCCCGGACCGCGTTGACGCTTCGCGCCCACCATCCGAAATCCGCTTGTCAACACTCCGCGTCGCCGTCCGGTTGGATATCCCGGTTCGATATCAATGAGAGAACCCCAAGGATCGATACCGGCACATCGGGTCGGCCCTCCCCCAGAATTTCGACCTCAAAATTCCGACCTCAGAGTTCCGACCTCACCCTGGGTCCGACCTCACCCTGGGATCGACACCGAACCTTGCCCGACCATCCGCCCCCTGCAAATCCCGTCCGAAAAAACGGCCAACAACACAGGCGTGTACAGCATGGTCGAGAGACGAGCGCAGCAGTCAAAAAACCCAAAACACGTGTTAGAACAAAGTGCCTGCAGTCGTCGCCCGCGGACTCCGTTAAGAAACAAAGGCCCGCGCGGCATGCCTTTGCCTTTTAGCGAAACCTTAACTTTCACGCAACGGAAACTCCCGCCGTTCGTCAATTCTTAGGCGTTAGTTGCGCCAAACACACGGCGGGCGGCGCCTCCCCGTGCCAGGCCCGGACACAGTGGCTTGAAATGGCACATCAACCCGGGCTGGGCATAAAAAAGCTCCGCCGATCGGAAGATCGGCAGAGCCGCCTAGTGGTTGCAAGAGGCTGCCGGAGCGGATGACCCGCCACGCAGCCAGCCTCAGCTAATTGGGGTAGGGAGCCGCGTTCGGAGAGCTGCGCTCAGCCGATCAGAAGCGCCGCTCCGGAATGCGAATCACGTCGCCCGGCATCACCCGCAGATCCGAATCGGCCGGCACCTCGACCTCTTCTTCATTCACTTCCCGGCGCAGCACATACACCCGCCGCCGGTTGGCGCGGTAGGTGTAACCACCGGCCGTTGAAATGGCCTTGATGATGGTCATGCCCGGCTCGAAAGGATACTGCCCCGCGTCGGTCACCTCACCGACGATAAAGAACGGGCGGTAGTTGATGACTTCCGCGCTCACCCGGGGGCTGACGAGGTAGCCGTCGCCATATTGGTCTTCCACACCGTTTTCGAACTCGCGCAGGGTCAGTCCGCTCGCCTTGACCTCACCGATCAGAGGCAGGGACACGAACCCCGTGGTGTCGACCTGATATTCACCGGTCAGATCGTCCTCGCCGAACACGGTGACCCGCACGCGATCGTTCGGTCCCAGGATGTATTCGGCCAGGGAGGACTGCTCCAGCGCCCGGACCAGCGCCTTGTCTTTGGCGAATGCGGTCGTCGCACCGCCCAGGGCCATGACTGCGACGGCAAGCGCCAGCCCCACGATGCCGCTGAAGGGTCGAAATTTCATAAGCTCGGCTCCATTAATCCCATGTCATGTTACGGTTCAGAGCGCCGTCAAAGGGCGGCGTATGGATCCGGTCTTCGCAGATCCGGACGCGTGCGCCGGTGCACATCGGACTGGAAAAGTCCGTGATGCATCCGCTGAGTGCTTGCGAACCGTTTTGCCCTGGCCGCTGGTCTTGCTTAAAAGGACATAGGTGTCAACGGTTCGGCCAACGTCTGCGCCCTGGACATGCCCCCGTGTTGCAAGGCAGGCATGGTGCCAGTCGGAAGCGCAGGATGCATGCCAGGAGAGACACGCGCGGCCCCAAAAACCGTGGGCGCGCGGCCGCTCTCGGACCTGAACACCTCGCCATTTTGTCATGCGGGCGCGTAATGGCGGATATGAGGCAAGCCGAAGACAGGAGTGAATCAGTACCATGGCGCGACCTTTTCCGGGGATGGCGGAACGCGTATGACAAGGTCGAGACGGATTATGTTCCTGACGTCCCGCGAGGCAGCGCCCGCGGAAGCCGTGGCCGTGGCCGGCCTTGCCGAAGCACTGGAGCGGCGCGGCAACGCGGTGGAACTGGTTCTGGCGCGGCGGGACGGTGTCTGGTCCTGCCCCCTGCCCTGGCCCAATGGCGGCATCGAACCGACCGACGCCCCCCCGATGACCCTGGCGGACCGGCTTCTGGAAAGCGCCCCTGAGGTCACGCTCACCCTCGATTCCGGCATCCATCGGCGAGCCCAATGGCTGGCCTCGCGCCTCGGCGTGCCCCACCGGGTGCTGTCGGGCCTACTTGATGGCGAAGGGCGGGAAAGCCTGGGCGGGGTCACGAGTTATGTGGCCGCTTATATGGGCCTGTTCACCCGGATCGTGGCTCCCAGCCATACGGTTTTCGATCTCTATGCCGATCATCCGCCGGCGTTTCGGCGGTTGCTCCGCGTGGTGCCGCGCGGCTACGAGATCGACGCGGACCAACGCACGCGCAAAGAGGCCAGGCGGGCGCTCAAATTGCCCTCCAGTGGACGCCTCGCCCTCGTCACGGGGCCGTTGACGGGCCAGCGCGGCATAGATGCGATCATTGCCGCCCTGGCCATGACGCCCAAGCTGACCCTGATCATCACCGGCGATGGACCGGAGCGGGCGGCGCTCGAAACCCAGGTTAGGGCCGCGCGCCTTGGCGACCGGGTGCGCATGTTGCCGCCGAGCCCGCCGCCGGTGCTCCGCGCGCTGATGCGGGCCTGCGATCTTTATCTGGAGCCCGGTCACGGGGGCTCGGCCGCCATGCCGGCGCTGATGATGGCCCTGGCCACGGGCCTGCCCGTCCTGGCCCAGGACTCGCCGCTCCATGTGGAGGTGCTCACGGACGGTTTTGGTCACCATGCCGGTCTTCTTGTGCCCGATGCGGCGCCCGAGGACGCGCCGTCTGTCTGGAGCAAGACCATCCTGAAGCCGCTGGAGCAGATCCATCTGCGCCGCCGCCTCGGGCTGGCGGCGGCCCAGCGGTCCAAGGCCTACACCTTCGAAGCCATGGCCCGGCACTATGAACGCCTGTTCCAGGATCCCCTGCCGGTCCTGGTCTCCCAGCCCGCGCCCCTGCTCAAGGCGCAGCTTGCAGGCTCTGCGACCCCAGCGCCGCGGCCCAAGCGCCTGACCAAGATGAACGACAGCGCCGTGGCACTCGCTTCCGTCAAAATTTCCGGGACCCGCCGCGGCGCCGTAAAGCCGGATGGGGCGAGCGAAACCGACGGCGCGGCGCCCGATGAGGCCCCCAAGAAGACCGTGCGCCGGCGCGGCAAGGCCAAGCCGGCGGAGAAGGCCGAGGGGGATGCCAAGAAGGCCGCACCGCTCGGCTGAGGGCTGAACGGCCGGGCCGCGCGGTTGCGCAAGGCCCGGTTCCACGCGGTTTAAGGCGCGCGGCGTCGGTCCTTGGCGACTTTCCGGAATGCTCAGCTTTCTGTGATTGTGTTCGTCTGCCCCGTCGGGTAGAGAACCTTCCGGGTTGTTTTTGTGCAAAATTTCAAGGTCAGAAGGAATAGGTCCATGGGCGTTGCACCAATTCGGAAAGTTGTTTTGCCTGTTGCCGGTCTCGGGACCCGTGTTCTGCCAGCAACCAAAAGTATTCCGAAAGAAATGTTGCCCGTCGTGGACCGCCCTTTGATTGATTATGCCATCGAAGAAGCCCGCGAGGCTGGTATCGAAGAGTTCATTTTCGTCACCGGGCGGGCCAAGGAAGCCATCGAAAACTATTTCGACCATATGTTTGAGTTGGAAGACACGCTCGAGCGCAAAAAGAAAACCAAGCAGATCGACGCCCTCGCGCGCACCGTGCCGCTGGCGGGCAATGCCATCTTTACGCGGCAGCAAAAGCCCCTTGGCCTTGGCCATGCCATCTGGTGCGCGCGGAACATCGTGGGCAATGAGCCCTTCGCGATCAGCCTGCCCGACATGCTCGTGGACGCCGCGCCCTCTGGCCTTGCCCAGATGGTCGAGGCTTATGAGAAATCCGGCGGCGCGAACATCATCGCCGTGGAGGAAGTGCCCCGGGAGCACACGGACCGTTACGGCATCATCGACACGGGCGAGACCAAGGACGGCCTGATCGAAATCAAAGGCCTTGTCGAAAAGCCCTCGCCGGACAAGGCGCCGTCGAACCAGGCGATCCTGGGCCGCTATATCCTCCGCCCCGAGATCTTCAGCTATCTTGAGGACCAGAAGCCGGGCGCGGGCAACGAGATCCAGCTCACCGACGCCATGGCCCGCATGATCGGCAACAGCCCCTTCTTCGGCGCCCACTACACGGGCGTCACCTATGACTGCGGCGACAAATTCGGCTATCTGGAAGCCACGGTCGGCATGGGCCTGAAACACGCCGAAATCGGCGACAAGGTAAAGGACCTGCTGAAGCGCAGCTGCGCTTGATCGTCAAGCCGTGCACGGATCAAAATGAAAGCCCCGTGGTTCGCCGCGGGGCTTTTTCATCCATCCGTGCCTGGCGTGAAGGAGATTTTTTCTTTCTTCAGCAGGCTACTCAAAAATCACCGCGAGACATTGAGGATGTCCGCCGACCCTTGCGTGGATTAAGAGGGCCGCGACGCAGTTCACCCCTCCCCCTTTTCTTGCTGGAACACCGCACGGCGGTTGATGCGGTCGCCGTCGAGGGCGTGTTCTTCGGCCTCGAACAGGGAGCGGATGTCCACGGAGGATTTGACGCCGATATCGTCAAAATGCTTGTCGAGCCACAGATCGGCGGCCGTGCGTCCCTTTTGGAACAGGACATCGATAAAGGCCTTCTCGGCGTTCAGCTTCGATGAGGCCCCGAGGGAGCTCAAAAACGGCTCGTCCTCGATGAAATGCATCAGCACACGGCGATAGCCCGTGCCCTCCAGACGCCCCGCATCCATCAGACGCGTGACGAAATCAACGGCCCGAAGCTCGTTGAGCAGGGAGGCATTAAAAGTGATCTCGTTAAGCCGGTTGACGATGTCCCTTGCCGCGCGCGGCGCGCCGGGCCGCATGAAGGGATTGATCTGTACCACGACCACATCGTCCGCTTCGGAATGATCGAACAAGGGCCAAAGCGGCGGGTTCCCGACAAAGCCCCCGTCCCAATAGGGCGTCTCATCGATCCACACGGCCTTGTGCAGCAAGGGCAGGCAGGCCGAGGCGAGGACATGGTCCACGGTCAACTCGTTCTGCCGGAAAATCCGAGGCCGGCCGGTCTCCACATTGGTGGCCGACAGGAACACCTGAATGGCGTCGCACTTGCAGACGGCCTCGAAATCCACGTGGTTTTCAAGCACATCGCGCAAGGGATTGAGGTCGAAGGGATTGAGATCGTAGGGGCTGACAACGCGCGAGAGCAGGTCGAACCACAGATAGGACGGGGAGGAATCAAGGCTCCAGGAGCCCATCATCTGGTCGACGGGGGAGCGCTTGATGGGGCTGTGCACGGCCGCCTCGGCGATCCCGGTCCAGAAACCCGCCAGGGTCTCGCGCGCCTTGTCCCGGCTGCCCGTGGACAGGCCCTCGGCAAGCACCACGGCGTTCATGGCACCGGCCGAGGCCCCGGAAACGGCCGCGATCGTCAGGCGTTCATCCTCAAGGATCCGGTCGAGCACGCCCCAGGTGAAGGCCCCGTGGGAGCCGCCGCCCTGCAGGGCCAGATTGATGGACTTCGCCATGACAGGTTCCTTTCCGAACGGGCGCGGAGAGCGCGCGGCGCGGCGCCGCTCCCCCGGTCAACGTGAGCCGGTGCTTTGCAAACCGGTTTTACTGGGCGGTCCAGCCACCATCCACGGGCAGGGACGCACCGTTGATCTGCGCGCCTTCGGCCGAGGCCAGCAGCACCGCGAGCGCGCCGATCTGTTCAACGGTCACGAATTCCTTCGTGGGCTGAGCGGCCAGCAGCACATCGCGCTTGACCGCGTCTTCCGTGATGCCCCGGGCCTTGGCCGTGTCCGGGATCTGCTTTTCCACCAGCGGGGTGAGCACATAGCCCGGGCAGATCGCGTTCACGGTCACGCCGTGCTCAGCGCCTTCAAGCGCGGTCGTTTTGGTCAGTCCCAGAATGCCGTGCTTGGCCGCCACATAGGCTGATTTGAAGGGCGAGGCCACGAGGCCATGGGCGGAGGCGATATTGATGATCCGGCCATAGCCTTCCTCCTTCATGTCCTTGAACACAAGACGCGTGGTGTGGAAGGCCGCCGTGAGATTGAGCTGAATGATGAAATCCCACTTATCGACCGGGAATTCCTCCACCGGCGAGACGTGCTGCACGCCGGCATTGTTGACCACAATATCGACGGCGCCAAAGGCCTCCTTGGCTTCGGCCATCATGGCTTCGATCTGGTCGACCTTGGTCATGTCCGCGCCGGAGTAAAGCGCCTTGATGCCGTGGTCTTTCTCAAGGCCCGCCCGGATCCGCTCGATCTCACCCGCATCACCGAAGCCGTTCAACATGATGTCCACGCCCGCGGCGGCGAAGGCCTTGGCGACACCCAGACCGATGCCGCTCGTGGAGCCGGTCACCACCGCGGCGCGTCGTTCTCTTCCCATCGGTTTTCTCCCGTCGAGTGGGGCGCGGGCCGAACCGTGTCGCCCGCACCGCAAAAAATCGCTAAAGGCATAGCGCCTTCGCGATGAAAAACACAGGCACCGCCCTCACCGCCTGCCCTTAAGGATGGGCCATGGACGGCAGGCGCAGGGTGATGCCGAGGATCAGCGCCAGGCTGATCGCCACGCCGATGACACAGCCGATCCATCCGAATTGGGTGTAGACGAGCCCGAGCACCGAACTGCCCACCAGACCGCCGAGATAATAGGAGGTGAGGTAGAGCCCGCTGGCGGAGGCCCGGTCGGCCCGCGCCGTCGCGCTGATGAACCCGGTGGCCGAGGCCTGGGCGAAAAAAGTCCCCGATCCAATGAGCGCCAACCCCACCAACACCAGCGCGAGGGACGGCAGCACGACCAGAACAAGGCCGATGAGGGCGAGAGCGGTGCCGGCACTGATCGCGCCCCGGATGCCGATCCGCCCGGCCACGCGCCCCGCCATGAGCGTCGTGAAGAGCGCGGGCACAAAGACAAAATAGACCGTGCCCAGTTCGGACGGGCTCAAGCCAAAGGCCGGACCGGCGAGATAGAAATTCACGTAAGTGAAAATCCCCAAAAACGCGAACAGGATCAAAAAGCCGATGGCAAAGCCAAGCACCATGCCCGGCGTCATGAAATGGGCCCGCCAGATCGTCAGTACAGGATCGGGTGCAGTCTCGCTCGTCTTGCGCTGCATGGCCGGGCGGATGTACCAGAAGGCCAGCGCCGCGCCGCACAGATTAAGGGCGGCGAAGACGTAAAAACTCGTGGCGATGTCATACATTTCGACAAGATTGGCGGCGACATAGCGGCCGAAGAGATTGCTGGCCACATTGCCGGTGATGTAGGCCGCCATGGCCCCGGCCGCCTGGGCCGGCGTACATTCCTCGGCAAGATAAGCCATCGTGAGGGTGAAG
>CAYYTT010000091.1:0-14073 GCA_964474635.1 uncultured Alphaproteobacteria bacterium
GGCCGCCTCATAGGCATCGGCCCGTGCGCCAGTCTCCCGTGCGCCAGTCTCCCGTTCCGGGCGCTCTCCGGCGAGCGGGCCCTATTCGGGAAGGCGCGCCATCACGAGGGCCGCATCGCCCGTTCCGCCTTCGGAAAATCCGCCCGTGCCCAGGATCAGCAGGCGCCGGTCCCGGCCCGTGCCCCACAGGGCGACAGCCGTGGAGCCGGCCACGATGGGATCATCCGTCACCGTCGTCATCATGCCGAACTGGTCCGCAAGGATCACCCGATCCTGATGGGTGGCCACCAGAAAGCGGCCATCGGGCAGAACCTCAAAGTCATCCGCACCGGGAAGGGCGGCCGTAACGGGTGTCAATGGACCGATGGCCTGCTCGCCCGGACCGATGCGCAGCCGATAAAGGGTGCGTTTGGCTGAACAGGACACATAGATGGCATCGCCCAGCCGTTTCAGACCATTGGTGCCGGGGATGAAGCCCGGCTCAAGGCGCGGCGCAAGATCAGGATCGGAGAACCACTGGCTGATCCCCCGGGAGGCGGGATCAAAGCGCAGGATCTGGCCGCGGACACTGTCTGCGATCAGCACCGTGCCATCGCCGAGCTCCGTCATGCCGTTCAAAAAGCCCGCCTGGGGCACCTCGATCCGATCCTGGACCACGCCGGCCGCGTCCACACCCAGCAGCACACCGCTGCCGATGACGGCTTCACCCTCGGTGAAAGGGCGGCCATGGGCGGTGATAAGATAATCGGGACCCAAGGGCAAAATGGCCACGGGATGATCGTTCAGACGGGCAAAGGCGCTGCCGCCATCCTCGGGATGCCAACGGTCCACCCGTTTTGCCGTGTAATTGGACAAAAGAACCGAGCGATCGGGCAGGACAGCCAGGTTTTCAAGGAATGTCGGCCCGGGATAGCGCGCCAGGATTGAGACATCGGCCGAATAATCGGGGGCGAAGGCGGCGACGGAGCGCTCCGCATCCGGGTCGGTCCCATCGCCCGGTCCGCAGGCGGCGAGGGACATCACAAGGGCCGCGATCCCTATGATACGTACCATGATGATATCTCCATATCTCGGCCGCTCCCCGTCCGTCCGGAAAGACCACGTCTCAATGCGAAAGCATTGCCGCAAGGGCGCTGCCCCATCAAGCGTTCGCCCCTCGCGATATATGGGCGCCTATTACACCCTTTCGCATGTCCGGGCTTTCACCCATAGTGACGAGGAATGATGACCGCAAAACGCGCTTGGGAGGGCGCCATGACCGCGAATGAAGATTCGCCGGAAGGGGCCAGTCGGGCCCCAAGCCAGGCCCATATTGAAGCCATGAACCAGCTGGCCCACAGCATGACGCAATTCGTTCCGTGGGCTCGGGCCATGGGCTTTCAGGTCACCCGCATCGAAGAGGGCCGGGCCTTCGCCACACAGCCCTATGACCCGCGCCTCGTCGGCGATCTCGATACGGGCGTGATCCATGGCGGCGTGCTTACCACGCTGCTCGACAATTTGTGCGGCATTGCCTGCGCGGCGGCCCTTGGCGAGGTGCGCTCCGTCGCGACCCTGGACTTGCGCATCGACTATATGCGCCCCGCCGAACGGGACCGAGACATCATCGGCGAGGCGGAGTGCTACCACGTCACCCGGTCGGTCTGTTTCACCCGGGCCTGGGCCTATCACGAGAACCGCGACCGGGTGATCGCCACGGCCGCCGGCGCCTTCGCCATCACCCAACGCTGAACCTGCCCCCTGGAGGACCGGTGCCATGACTCATTCATCAGACGGGCGGGCTTCAGGCGGGCCCGCCGATCCCCGCGCGCAGGCCCTTCGCGCGCGCGCCGAGGCCGTGGAAGCCTTCATTGCCCGGGCTCCGTTCGCCCAAATGCTCGGCATGCGCTGCGACATTCGGGGCGACCAGATGACGGCCATCCTGCCCTTCCGCGAGGACTTGATCGGCAATGTGACCATCCGTGCCCTGCATGGTGGGGCCATCGGCTCTTTCATGGAGTTGACAGCCATGGCGCAGGTCTTTCTGGAAACCCGGCTCGCCCGTCCGCCCCGGCCCATTGACATCACCGTTGATTATCTGCGCCAGGGGCACGCCGACGATCTTTACGCCAGGGCCCATATCAACAAGCTCGGCCGGCGCATGGCGAGCGTCACGGCGGAGGCCTGGCAAAGCGAGCATCAAAGACCCGTCGCCAAACTGCATAGCCATTTCCTGGTCGATGGAGATGAAATAGAAGACCTGTGACGGCAAAAATTGACGGTCCGGAGACGGGCCCGCCACAGGATCAGGAGGGGTACCATGCAAATTATGCTGGTGAAGTGGATCCAGTTCCTTTTCGGACTGGGGATCGTGGTCTTTTTCTTTTTGCCCTGGATTGAAACGGGCTTCGTGTTGCCGGGGCTGGGGCGACTTGGAAACAGCCTGTCGGGCTTTGACATCTTCATGCAGACATTCTGCAATCCGACGCGCGCCCGCTGCTCCGACAATCACGAAAGCCTGTGGCTCATCATGGCCGGGCCGGTTTCGATCCTGGCCGGCATCGTCTTGTTTTCCCGCTTTGGCATGCCGCTCTGGTACCGCTTTCCTTCCGTGGTCCTGAACGCGGCCGTGCCGGTCCTGTTCGTGATCTACATCACGCGGCAGGAGCAGGAAGGCAATGTCCGTGTTGCCCCGGAGTCCCTGACGGTGTGGCTCGCGCTTTTGCTCGTCTGCTGCCTCTTCTTCCTCGTCGTCCCCCGCCAGCGCAACCGCGCGAAGAAACTCGGCATGGTGTGAGGCGGGGCAAGGGCAAAAATATTTCCTACAAAGATTAAGATAGGGTCTTGGGCGCGTGAGCGCAAAAAACTTTGATCAATGGCGCGTGGGCTCAGATTGATCCGGATTTCTCGCCCGTTGCTCTGGTCATCGCGGGTGCCGTGAAGCGATCCGGGGCAACGCGCTTCGTGCCCAGCGCCCTGGATTGCGTTGTCGCGTTGCTCCTTGCAAAGACGATAGCGGTGTTTTTTCCAGCGCTGCCTGGTCTTCCCGCTGCTATGTTGCCCGTCGGTGGGCTGCCCGTCAGTGGGCCGCGCCCTTGAGCAAATCCTCGATCCGGATCGGGTAGCGTTTGGCGCGCACGCCCGTGGCGTGCCAGACCGCGTTGGCGATGGCACCGACGGAACCCACGATGCCAAGTTCACCCACGCCCTTGATGCCGAGGGCATTGGCGTGGGGGTCGTCTTCGTCCACCAGGAGCGCTTCCACATGGGGCACATCGGCGAGCACGGGCACGTGGTAGCCCGCGAAGTCGTTGTTCAGGGGCCGGCCCGTACGTGTATCATGGACGCCTTCCTCGTGGAGGGCAAAGCTCAGTCCCCAAATCATGCCGCCATTGAGCTGGCTTTTGGCAAGGCGCGGATTGATGATCCGGCCGGCCGCGAAGGCCCCGATGAGCCGGGTCACGCGCACCTGGAAGAGGTCCGGATCCACCGTGACTTCGGCAAAAACCGCGCCGTGGGAAAACATGGCGTAGGTTTCCGCCGCGGCCTTGTCCCGCCGGCTGCGGCCCGTGCCGACCACCTGCCCGATGCCCGCACGCGCCATGATGTGCGTATAGGCCTCGCCGCGCGCGGGATCGTCGGCCCGGTGCAGCCGTCCGCCGGCGCCGATGACGCCCTCATTGCCGGCGCCGTAAAGCGGGGAGTCCGGATCGTTCATGGCGATTTCGGCCAGCTGCCGGATCGCATCCGTGCCGGCCGCGAAAAGCGCCGATCCGGCCGAGGCCGTGTGAGCCGATCCGCCCGCAATGCCCCCGTCGGGCAGGTGGGACGTGCCCATGCGGAAGTCGATCTCGTCCGCATCAAGACCGAGGCCGTCGGCGGCGATTTGGGCGAGTACCGTCCAGGCGCCCTGGCCCATATCCGCGCCAGAGGTCTCCACCAGGGCCGAGCCATCCGCGCGCAGGGTGGCGCGCGCTTCGGCATTAAAGAAGGGGGCATGGAAAATGGCCGTGCCCACACCCCAGCCCAGAAGCCGGCCCTCGGCATCGCGCATCGTCCCCGGCTCCAGTAAGCGGTCCTGCCAGCCGAAACGCTCCGCGCCCTCCGCGTAGCATTCGCGCAAGGCCTTGGCCGAAAAGGGTCGCCCTGTGGCCGGATCCGTCTCCGCATAGTTCCGCAGGCGGAAGTCCAGCGGGTCCATTCCGGCCTTGAAAGCCGCTTCATCCATGGCGCATTCGAGCACCGCCGAGCCGGTTGCAAGACCGGGCGCACGCATGGCCCCCGGATTGCCCGTATCCACACGGACGGCCCTGTGCGCCACATGGATGGCGGGGCTGGCATAAAGGTTCAGCGAGGCATTGGCGGCCCCTTCGATGAACTCATCGAAACTGCTCGTCGTTGCCGTGGCGAGATGCTCGAGCGCCGTCACCCGGCCATCAAGATCCATGTCGATGCGCACGTTTTGGCGCGTGCCTGCCCGGTGCTGCACGGGGCCAAACATCTGATCCCGGCGCAGGGCCAGCTTCACGGGCCGGCCCATGTGCCGGGCGGCGAGGATCGCAAGGATCTGCGGGCCCACCAGCATCGCCTTCGAGCCGAAGCCGCCGCCAAGGAAGGGCGTACGGATGGTCACGTTTTCGGCCGGAATATCGAAGAAACGGGCAATGGCCGGCTGGGTGAGCCCGATGGCCTGGTTCGGCGTGTCCACGCTCAGCAGGTCGCCGTCCCAGGCCGCCACGATGGCGTGGGGCTCCAGCGCGTTATGGTACTGGAGCGGCGTGTCCATCTCGAATTTCACTGTCCGCTGCCCCTCGGAACGGCCCTCCTGAAGGTCGCCGATGGTGACGGACGGCGTACCGCCAATCCCCACAGTGGGCGGATCGAAGGGCTCGCCGCGCTCAAACCCGATGCGCGCCGGCTCGGCCTCATACTGGGGGGCGAGCAGGCGCGCGCCTTCGGTGGCCGCCTCCAAGGTCTCGGCAAGCACAAGCGCTATGGGCTGGCCCGCATAGCGCACGGTATCGTTCTGCAGAACTTCAATCCGCATGCTGAAGGGTACGGCCTTTTCGTCCGGATCCTGGGCAAGCGGCGGCCGGTTGGCCGGGGTCAAAACCTCCACCACGCCCGGATGGGCGAGGGCGGCGGCCACGTCAAGGCCTGTGACCCGGCCCCGCGCGATGGCGCTTTGCGCGTACACGGCATAAAGCATGCCCTCAGGCCGGTTGTCGGCGGCATAGGTGGCCTGGCCGGTGACCTTGGCGATCCCGTCGCGCCGGGTCATGGGCTGGCCCGCGTTCGAGCCCAGGCGCTGACCGATGGTTGAGGTGAGCGGTGTGTCCGTCATGGGATCATCTCCCCCGCGTCAACAGAGAAAACCGAGCCGGGCAGGGCGGGCATGCGCTCCGGCGTGCCGGCCATAGCGGCCCTCAGGGCCCGCATGACGAGGCGCCGGGCCAGTTCGATCTTGGCGGCATTGTCGCCCGACGGGTGGGCCCCCGTGAGGGCCACGTCCCCGGCCATGCGGAAGGCGTCCTCGCTGGGCACGATACCCTTCAGGGCTTCCTCGGCATCGTGGGAGCGCCAGGGCTTGGCCGCCACGCCGCCGAGCGCGATGCGCGCCTCAACGATCTGGCCGTCCTCGATCTCAAGCATGGCCGCGACCGATACGAGCGCGAAGGCGTAGGACGTGCGGTCGCGCAGTTTGAGATACCGGGCCCGGTCGGCAAAGCGGGCGCCGCCCTCGGGCAGGCGCAGGGCCGTGATCAACTCGCCGGGCGCCAGAACGGTTTGCGGTGCTGTATCGTCCGTTGGCAGACGATAGAGAGTCTCCAGCGGCACACTGCGCGTCCCCTCGGGCCCCGTGCACTCGATCTGCGCGTCAAGGGCCACCAGGGGCACGGCAAAATCCGATGGGTGCGTCGCGATGCAGGCCTTGGTCCAGCCCAGCACAGCATGGCCGTGGGTTTCGCCCCCGAGGGCCGCGCAGCCGGCGCCGGCCATGCGTTGATTGCAGGCGCTGTGGGGGTCATAAAAATAGGGACAGCGGGTTCGCTGCACCAGATTGCCGGCAAGGCTCGCCGCATTGCGCAGCTGGGGCGAAGCGCCCGACAGCAAGGCCTCCGCCACCGCCGGGTAAAAGCGGGTGATGCGTGGATCGCGCGCAAGATCCGCATTGGCGACAAGCGCGCCCACGCGCAAGGAGCCATCCGCCTGCTGATCCACCCGGTAAAGATCATTAAGCCGTGTGATGTCCACCAGTGTCTGCGGGTGCGCGACGCCGGCCTTCATCAAATCGAGCAGATTAGTGCCGCCGGCCAGATACGCCGCCCCCGGACGGGCGCCGGCCGCCACCGCCTCTTCGATGCTTTCGGCTCGGATATACTCGAAGGGGGTCATGGTTTGCCTCCCCGGCGCCGGGCCATCCGGCCTTGCGCGTCGAGAACCGCCTCGGCAATGCCCGCATAGGCGCCGCAGCGGCACAGATTGCCGCTCATGCCCTCGCGGATGCGCTCGATTTCGCCGCCCGTTTCCCCTTCGCTGAGGAGCCCGACCGCGCTCATGATCTGGCCGGGGGTGCAGTAGCCGCACTGAAAACCGTCATTGTCGATGAAGGCGGCCTGCACAGGGTGCAGCGTGTCGCCTTCGGCCAGCCCTTCGATGGTGGTGATGTCGGCCCCGTCCATGCTCAAGGCGAGGGCCAGGCAACTGTTCACCCGCCGGCCATCCACCAGCACGGTGCAGGCGCCGCATTGGCCCCGGTCGCAGCCCTTTTTGGTGCCCGTCAGGCCGAGCCGCTCGCGCAGCACGTCGAGCAGGGTGGGGCGCGCATCCTCCAGGGGGACCTCATGGCGCGTGCCGTTGATGGTCAGGGATACCGAGAGTGTCATGCTCCCTCCTGTGCGGCTTTGCTTTTGCGGCTTTGCGTTGTGGAGCGTTCAAGGAAGGCTCGCACCGTGCCAGCTGACAGGTCTTTTACCATGGTGCGGAGCCGGTTGTCAGACCGCCCGGGGGCCTTGCGCGCCTGTGCCGCCGGGCTCTAGCGGGGTGGTCGAAACCGGGTTTGGATCCGGCTGGCTCTGACGGCATGATGACGCCTGGGACACCTGACGTGAACTGAGAACGCCCGATTGCAAAAAACGCCTGTGGGGAGCCTGACATGACCGTTGCGAATCTGTTCGAGCCTGTGACCCTGGCCCATGGGCCGGTGTGGAAAAACCGGCTGGCGCTGGCGCCGCTCACCAATCAGCAGAGCCATGCCGACGGCACCCTGTCGGACGAGGAGTTCCGCTGGCTGACCATGCGGGCCAAGGGTGGTTTCGGGCTCACCATGACCTGCGCGGCCCATGTGCAGGCCATCGGCCAGGGTTTTCCGGGCCAACTCGGCATTTTCGATGATGGCCATCTGGAGGGGCTGACCCGTCTCGCCGGCGCCATCAAGGCCCATGGCTCGGTGTCCTC
Source organism: uncultured Alphaproteobacteria bacterium (assembly GCA_964474635.1). Taxonomy (GTDB): domain Bacteria; phylum Pseudomonadota; class Alphaproteobacteria; order JAJFIK01; family JAJFIK01; genus CAYUYV01. The sequence goes on from CAYYTT010000091.1 coordinate 7,438, forward strand.
GGCCCAGTTGCACCATGCGGGCATCCGGGCCGAAAAGACCATCGTCCCGCAGCCTGTGGGCCCCTCGAACCATGCCGAGACGGGGGCGCGGGCCTTGAGCACGGGCGAGGTGGAGGCCCTGCGCGATGATTTCATCGCGGCGGCCCAGCGGGCGGAACGGGCCGGCTTTGACGGCGTTGAGGTGCACGGCGCCCACGGCTACATCCTGGCGGCCTTCATGTCGCCGCAGACCAATCAGCGTACCGACCGCTATGGCGGGTCCCGGGAGAACCGTACGCGCCTGATCGTGGAGATTTTGGACGGCATCCGCACCGTGTGCCGGCCTGATTTTCAGCTTGGCCTGCGCCTGTCGCCGGAGCGGTTCGGCATGCCGCTGATGGAAAATGTCGAATTTGTCGGTGAGCTGATGGCCGACGCCATGGTGGACTATATCGATTTGTCCTTGTGGGATTATCGCAAGCTGCCCGAGGACGAGGCGCACCATGACCGCCCCTTGTTGGCCCATTTTACCCAGTTGCCGCGCCATGGGGTGGCGCTCGGCGGGGCCGGCAAGATCCGCGACGGGGCGGATGCCCGCGCCGTGCTGGAGCAGGACCTCGACTTTGCGATGATCGGCCGGGCGGCCATCCTGCGCCATGATTTTCCCGACCGGGTGTGGGCCGACCGCGATTACCGCTCGCCCCAATTGCCCGTCACGGTGCGCCACCTGACCGACGAAGGCCTGAGTCCGGCCTTTGTCGATTACATGCGCGGCTGGCGCGGTTTTGTGGCGGAGGAATAGGGCGCCGCCCGTCAACGCCGGGCAATGCACTCCACTTCGACCTTGGCGCCGAGGGCGAGGCCGTCCGCGCCAAAGGCGCTACGCGCCGGATAGGTGCCGTCGAAATAGCTTTTGTAGAGGGTGTTGAAGGCGGGCCATTCGGCCATGTTGTCGATCATCACGGTGCATTTGACGATCCGGTCCATGGAACTGCCCAGGCGCTCCAGGCTCGCCTTGATGTTCTCCATGACCTGGCGCCCTTCGCCCTCAATCCCGCCCGGAGCCAAAGTGAGCGTGCCCGGCAGAGTGCCCAGCGCCCCGGACAAAAAGATCCAGCCATCCGCCTCCGCAGCCTCCGAAAACGGAAACCCCGCCTCGCGATAGGCCTCATCGGAGTGAAACACGATCTCCTCAGCCGACGCACAAGGTACGGCGGGAAAGAGCAGGGCAAGGGCAAACAGGGCGGTTCTCATGGCACGGCTCCGGGGATGAAAGGAGTGAGGCAAAGGGCCTCCAGCCTAGCAGCCCTGGCGCGGAAAACGGCAACGCATTATCGGGCGCCAACTTGGGCACCTGTTTCCAATGCCTTTGAGAGACGGGCGTGTCCGTTTACGGAGCTTCACCGCCGGCCGCGTTTGGGGCGGTGGCCGTTGTTGGAGGCGTCGCGCCGACGGGGCGCGCGTTTGGGTTTGGTAAAAGTGGCCGGTTCGGACAAAAGCTCAAAGCGCAGGCCGCCGGTGATGGGGGCGGCTTCGGCGAGGACCACTTCGACCGGGTCGGCCAGGCGGTGGGTGGCCCCGGTTTTCTCGCCAATCAGGGCATGGGCCTCTTCGTCATGGTGGAAATACTCTTCGCCCAGGCTGCGCATGGGAATGAAGCCATCCGCCCCCGTATCATTCAGCTTAATGAACAGGCCAAAGCGGGTCACGCCGCTGATGCGGCCATGGAAACTGGCGCCCACCCGGTCGGCCATGAAGGCGGCGATGAAGCGGTCCTTGGCGTCGCGCTCGGCCGCCATGGAGCGGCGCTCATGGCCGGAGATTTCCTCGGCAATGCTCTCCAGCTCACCGGCGATCTCATCCGAAAGGCCATCCGCACCCAAATCACAGGCCGCGATCAGGGCCCGGTGTACAATCAGGTCCGCATAGCGCCGGATCGGTGAGGTAAAATGGGCATAACGGCGCAAGTTCAGGCCGAAATGGCCCAGATTGTCCGGGCTGTAGACGGCCTGGGATTGGGAGCGCAGGATCACCTCACTGAGGAAACTCTCATGCTCCGTGCCGCGGGAGCGCTCAATGATACGGTTGAAATGGCCCGGCTGCACGGTCTGGCCCTTGGTCAGCTTAAAGCCGATGGTTTCCAGAAAGTCCGACAGGGCTGCGAGTTTGTCGCGGTCCGGCGCATCGTGCACCCGGTAGAGCAGGGGCATCTTGCGCCGCTCCAGGGTCTCGGCGGCCGCGACATTGGCCTGGATCATCATCTCCTCGATAAGCCGGTGGGCATCGAGCCGTTCCCGGACCGTCACGGCCGAGACAAAGCCATCCTCGCCCATGGCCACATGGTGTTCGGGCAGATCGAGATCGAGGGGCTGGCGCTTGGCCCGGGCCTCGCACAGGGCGGCATAGGCGGCATAAAGGGGCTTGATGACCGGTTCCAGCAGTTCGGCGGCGGCGCCCTCGGGCCGACCGTCCATGGCCGCCTGCACCTGCTCATAGGTCAGGCTGGCGCGCGAGCGCATCAGCCCGCGGAGCACCTTGTGGCTTTTCTTGCGCCCGTCCTTGGTGAACACCATGCGGATGGCAAGGCATGGCCGGTCCACATCCTCATGGAGGGAGCATAAGTCCCCCGACAGACGATCGGGCAGCATGGGCACCACCCGGTCCGGCAGATAGGTGGAGTTGCCGCGCCGGCGCGCCTCCACATCGAGGGCCGAGCCCGGCGTGACATAGGCGGCCACATCGGCAATGGCGACGGTGACCACATGGCCCCCCGGATTGGCCGGGTCCTCGTCCGCCTGGGCATGGACGGCGTCGTCATGGTCGCGCGCGTCCGACGGGTCGATGGTCACCAGGGGAATGTCGCGCAGGTCCGTGCCATGGGCGGCGCCCACCTCCGCCACGCCCTCCACCTCGGCGAGAACGGCTTCGGGAAACGTCGTCGGGATACCGTGGCTGTGGATGGCGATGAGGCCGATGGCACGCGGATCGTCCTTGTCGCAATAACGCTCGATCACCCGGGCGCGCTTGGCCCCGTGCAGACGGGTCGTCAGGATTTCCACCATGACGAGTTCGCCCGGCCTGGCGCCATCCGCATCCTGATGGGTTGCGATGAGGGTGTGTTTGGCCCGCCGATCCACGGGTATGATGCGCCCGTCGGATCTCTTGCCCCGGCCCACGGGCTCAAAAACGCCCAGCACCCGGGTCGCCGAACCGCCCAGGCGCTTGATGGTCCGGGCCTCATAATGGCCTTCGGCATCGAGGGACAAGCGCGCCAGGATCCGGTCGCCAAGGCCCACTGCCGGACCGGCCCCGCGCGCGGGGCCCCGGTTGGGCGCCAGATAAATGCGCGGCGGCAGGGCCTCCTTGTCCCAGGTCTGGGGCCGGCAGAGAAGCTCGCCATCCACGTCCCGCTCGAAGACATCGAGCACGGTGACGGGGGGCAGGGTGCCCGCGCGCTGGGCCGATTTGCCATGGCCCCGTTCGATCAGGCCCTCCGCCTTCATCTGCGCCAGCAGCTCACGCAGGGCCGCGCGCTCTTCGCCCTTGATGTTGAAGGCCTTGGCGATTTCGCGCTTGCCGACCTTGTCGTCGGCCTGGGCGAGGAAATCGAGAATGTCCTGTTTGCTGGGCAGGCCGGGTTTGCTGGCCCGACTTGCGCCCGTTTTGGCGCCGGAGCGGCTGGGCTTTTGACCGCTGGATTTTGGCTTTGCGGCCTTTTTCTGCGCGGGCACGGGGTTTTCCGTGGCGGCGGGTGTGCGGGCCGTGGAGGCGGGTTTACGGGTCCTGCGTGTCACGCTGTGTCCTTGCGCCGGGCCCGCACCCCCTCCTGAACGGGCTGTTCGGGTGGCAGTAGGCCAGGGAGCGCGCCGCCGTCAAGCACCGTGCCGTTTCCCGCCCACGGCTGGCGCCGGCACCGTGGCGCACCGCCGGCGCGCCGTGATATGAGACGGGCTTTGAGACCAATAACCTGCGTTCGGGAGATCGCTGCGATGGGGACCGCTTTCCTGACCCGATTTTTGTCCGTGTCTGTTTGCTTTTCGGCGTGCCTGGGATGGGCCGTTTGGGCGGTGGGGACGCCGGCCTCGGCCCAGATGGGCGCGGCCGCCCGCGACTATGGCAAGTTTGCCGCCCATGAACCTTCAAGTGTCCTGAAGCCGGATTACGACGCCATCAATGAGTTTCTGGGCGTCTTTTCCGAGCGGCGCGGCGGGCGCATGCTGCTGACCTATTCGCGCATGCTGCCCCAGGGGCTCGTGGTCCTGCGCCAATATCGGTCCTATCTGGAGACCATTCCGGTCACCAAGCTTACCCGGGACCGCCAGCTCGCGTTCTGGCTGAACTTGCACAATTGGATGGTCATCGAAGCGGTCCTGGAACAGGACCGCAGTGAGGACCTGGAAGACGCGCGCGGCACGCCGGAGGATCCGGGCGGTCCCTGGACGGAAAAACGCGTGCGCATTGAGGGCGTGCTGGTGTCCATTCATGACATCGAGACCAAAATCGTGCTCGCCCATTGGGACGATCCGCGGGTGCTTTACGGTCTCTATCAGGGCACGATTGCGAGCCCGGCCCTCAATTCCCGCGCCTTTGTCGGCGACACGGTGTGGGGCGATCTGGAGGCGCTGGGCCGTGGCTTCCTGAGTACGGAAACGCATCTGAAGGTGCGCGGCCGCACGGCCCGTCTCTCGGAGCTCTTTGAGTGGTACAAGCCGGCCCTGTTCGGCGGAGACGACGACACGCTTCTCGCCCATGTGCGCAGCCTTGCCCCGTCCGAGCTTCAGGACGCGTTCGGCAAGGTGCGCCGGGTACGCCCCATCGATTTCGACTATCAGGTGGAGCGGCTGGTTATTCAAAAGCCGCTTTTGGGCGGACGCCGGCAACTCCGCCAGACCGCGCCCTCGCCCACCGGACCGCGCCCAAGAGCGTCTGGCGGCCCTTGAGCGGCGCATTTGTGGGGCGCGCCGTTGCGTCCGGGCAACAGCGGACCTGCCTGAATTAAGGGTTTTTCGCGGCACTGTGCGTGTCGCTTGATCCATGACACCCGTCAAAGGATGCGGGGACACAACCCCAAAGCGAGAATTGCCCCGTTTCTGTCCGTCCCGTGATCTCTCATGGGGCGGGCACGGGGTAGGCCTCGGCGATTTTATCCACAGGGTGATGCACGAAAAGGTTGTTGCATACAGTGCTCGTGTGTTCCCGCATAGCCGTTTTGCTTCGGCGTTTTGGCTTGGTTTTGAACGGTTTCCACACAAAATCAAAGAATGTGACTGGTGATGTCAGTCAAATCATGAAACATTCGCGAACATAGATGCACGCTAAAAGCTAATTATGGCGGTTTCGCCCCACATTACAGCTCCTCCACACTGCTTGTTTGCGGTGCGATCCACTTGTTCGGATTTAAGAATCCGTTTAGTGTCTCGCTTGGTTGGGAACATTGGGATCGCGTCCCTCCCTCCTGCATGAATTTACTCATCCGTATAATGAGGAACGAGATCATGGCTCTGATCGAAAACAACGACGACCTGGCCGCTCTGGTCGTCAATCTTCTTGGCGGCCCGACGGGCGAAGGGTTCACCGGTGAGTTCACCGACGACAGCATCAACGGTGCTGGCGGCAACGACACCCTCGACGGTGCCGGCGGCATGGACACGCTGGACGGCAGCGCCGACGACGACTCCATCGACGGCAGCGCCGGCAACGACATGCTGTTTGGCGGCTCCGGCATGGACTACATCTTCGGCAGCTCCGAGGACGACACCGCCGACGGCGGCACCGGTGACGACACCCTCGAAGGCGGTTCGGGCAACGACACCCTGAAGGGCAGCGTTGGCAACGACGTTCTCGACGGCGGCACGGGCGACGACTCCCTCGACGGCAGCTCTGGCGATGACCTGATCAGCGGCAGCGTGGGCAACGATGTGGTCGACGGTGGCACTGGCAACGACACCATCACCGGCGACAGCGGCAACGACTCCCTGAAGGGCAGCGTCGGTGACGACAGCGTCGATGGCGGTGAAGGCGACGACACCATCGAAGGCAACTCCGGCAACGATTATCTGAAGGGCAGCGTCGGCAACGACTACCTCTACGGTAACTCCGACGAAGACACGCTCGTTGGCGACTCCGGCGATGACACGCTGGACGGCGGCGGCAGCAACGACACCCTGACGGGTGGCACGGGCGCCGACACCTTCGTCGTGAACTTCGGTAACGACGAGATCGTCGACTTCGCCCGCGGTGTCGACTCCGTGGATGCCACGGCGACCGGCAACAGCTTCAGCGATTTCGACTTCAACTTGGATGGCCTGATCAACGCCTTCGACGCGACCAACCTGTCCACGGTTGACATCAACGTGACGGGCATCGCGCTGTCGTTCAATGAGAGCACGGTTCAGTTCGGCATCAACGAACTGGAAGAAGGCGACTTCGCATTCTAAGTTTGGATTGTCCAAGCTGAGACGATTGAACCCCGGAGCGTTTCGCTCCGGGGTTTTTTCTTGCGTTCAAGGTGGGTGGCGTCCGCGTACGGTCGACTGGCGTGGCGCCGTCCGCGCGGAGTGCCCCTAAAGGTGCGGTACGCGAGAGATGAGAAGGCGCGGGACTGACTTGAACTCACCGTCGTCGCGACCGCAGTGAAGCGACCCGGAGCGGCGGGCA
>CAYYTT010000091.1:14173-15822 GCA_964474635.1 uncultured Alphaproteobacteria bacterium
TGACTTGAACTCACCGTCGTCGCGACCGCAGTGAAGCGACCCGGAGCGGCGGGCAGGGAGCTTTTGGCCCTGGATGGCGTCGCGTGCGCTCGCCATGACCCGGTGGATGGTTCATTCGGCACTGGCCGGTTAAAACACCCCGTGCGGCACGCGAGAGATGATGGGGCGCGGGACTGACTTGAACTCTCCGTCGTCGCGACCGCAGTGAAGCGACCCGGAGCGGCGGGCACGGAGCTTTTGGCCCTGGATGGCTTCGCGTGCGCTCGCCATGACGCAGTGGATGGTTCATTCGGCGCTGGCCGGTAAAAACACCCCGTGCGGCAGGGGCCTGCCCGCGGCGCGGGCGGCGTTACTCGGCGGCCTGTACCTTTGGCGTTGCGGACTTTTTGGCGGCCGTCTTCTTTGCTGCGGTTTTCTTTTTGGCCGCAGTTTTCTTGGCGGCTGTTTTTTTCTTCGCTGAAGTCTTCTTCTTCGCGGCGGATTTCTTTTTCGCCGTGGTCTTTTTGCCGGATTTGGCGGCCTTTTCCGTCAGAAGCTGGACAGCATGCTCCATGGTCAGGTCCGCCGGATCCGTGCCGGAGGGTAGGGTGGCGTTGACCTTATTATGGGTCACGTAGGGCCCGTATTTGCCGTCCATGATGTTGACGGGATTGGCGTCTTCAGGGTGCGGACCAAGCTCGCGCAGGGGCGGCTTGGGGGCCGGGCGACCACCGCGTTTTTGTTTCTCCGCAAGGACGGTCACGGCGCGGTTGATGCCGATGTGGAACAATTCTTCCACATCATCAAGGCGCGCATATTTGTTGTTGTGCTTCAGATAGGGACCATAGCGCCCAAGCCCGGCGAGGATTTCCTTGTTGTCCTCCGGATGCTCGCCGACAAGCCGGGGCAGGGCGAGCAGCGCCAGGGCGCGCTCAAGGCCCAGATCGGCCATCATCTCCTTGGGCACGCTCACCCGCTTTGGCTTTTCATCGTCCACTGGCTCGCCAAGCTGGATGTAAGGCCCGAAGCGGCCCGCGCGCAGCGTCACGTCAAGGCCCGTCTCGGGATCCTGACCCAGCACCTTGGGCTCATTGGCCAGGGAGCCCTGACCATCATCATCGCCCACGGCCAACTGGCGCGTATAATTGCACTCCGGATAATTCGAGCAGCCGATGAAAGCGCCGTAGCGCCCCAGCTTCAAGCTGAGGGACCCGTTCTCACATGCGGGGCACGCCCGTGCCGGAGAGCCGTCTTCCTTGGCCGGGAAAATGTGCGGACCCAGGACTTCATTGAGCGCATCGAGAACATCCGTAATGCGCAGTTCCTTGGTCTCGTCCACCTTGGCGATGAAGGCCGTCCAGAATTCGCGCAGGAGCTCCTTCCAGCCAAGCTTGCCGTCCGAGACAAGATCGAGCTTTTCTTCCAGATCGGCCGTGAAGTCATACTCCACATAGCGGCCGAAAAAGCTTTCCAGGAATGCCGTGACGAGCCGGCCCTTATCGTCTGGAATGAACCTGTTGCGGTCCATATGCACGTAAGACCGGGCCCGGAGCACTTCCAGCACAGAGGCATAGGTGGAGGGCCGGCCGATGCCGAGCTCCTCCATTTTCTTCACCAGGGTCGCCTCGGTGTAGCGCGGCGGCGGTTCGGTGAAATGCTGGTTCGGCGTT
>CAYYTT010000092.1:0-15785 GCA_964474635.1 uncultured Alphaproteobacteria bacterium
TGGCGAGGAGCATGAATGGTGACTCTTCAGGGGGCACGGAGCGGATCGGCGTGAGGGCCGTTTGCAGATCGAGGCGTGGTTTTGCCGTTGTTCCGCCGGCGCCGCCACTTTTGACGGCGCGCTTGGCCTTGGCTGTTTTCGGGGCGGGGCGTTTGGGACGAGCGGCCATGACGCACCTCTTGCGCGGGGGATGGGACCGGGGTGGGCCAGAGTGATCGCCGCTTCGCTCGCCCGGCGCAAGACGCCTTAGTTCAGGCCAAGGTGATAGGGCGCCAGGAACCAGGCGAGAATGCTCGATCCGACCAGGATGACAAAGCCGATCAACAGTAGCGTTCGGGACAGGGTCTTGCTCATGGCGGGCTCTTTCTTCCTTGCAGGGTGCCGGATGTCGCTGCCGCTCCCATATGCGCTATGACGGGCGCGGCGGGCGGGTCTGCCGGGCGCCGGATAAGACCTTTGCTCGGGCTCTGATCCCTTTATAGTACGCGCGGATTTTCAAGGGTCGCTCCTCGCGGCGGCCAGACACGCAAGAAGCGGTAAGGAAGACGGCATGTTGGGTTTTGGCGCGGTGGCGCGGCGGATTTTCGGCAGCTCGAACGACCGGGTCCTCAAGCCCCTGTGGGCGAAAGTCGAAGCGATCAACGCCCTTGAGGACAGTCTCGTCTCTTTGAGCGACGATGAAATCCGTGCCCGTACTCCTGCCTTCAAGGAGCGCCTCGCCAACGGGGAAAGCCTGGACAGCCTGTTGCCGGAGGCCTTCGCCACCGTGCGTGAAGCCGCAAAACGAACCCTTGGGCAGCGCCATTATGATGTGCAGCTCCTGGGCGGGATCGTCCTGCACACGGGCATGATCGCGGAGATGAAGACGGGTGAGGGTAAGACCCTGGTGGCCACCGCGCCGGTCTATCTCAACGCCCTGACCGGCAACGGCGTCCATGTGGTGACCGTCAACGACTACCTCGCCAGCCGGGATGCCGCCTGGATGGGGCAGGTCTACCGCTTCCTCGGCCTAAAGGTGGGCTGCATCGTCCACGGTCTCGATGACGAGCAGCGCCGGGCGGCCTATGCCGCAGACGTGACCTACGGGACCAACAACGAATACGGCTTCGATTATCTGCGCGACAATATGAAGTACAGCCTCGGGGCCATGACCCAGCGGGGTCACGCCTACGCCATCGTGGACGAGGTCGATTCCATCCTGATTGACGAGGCCCGCACGCCGCTGATCATTTCGGGGCCCACGGACGATATGTCCGAGCTGTACAAGATCATCGACACGGTGATCCCTCAGCTCACCGAGGAGCACTACGAGGTCGACGAGAAGGCGCGCTCGGTGACCCTCACCGAAGACGGCAACGAACGGGTCGAAGACCTGATCGCCCAGATCGACGAGCAGCGGTTGGAGGCCGACGCCGATGCCTCCCCGATCATGCAGGGCGATGGCCTCTACGACATCAACAATGTCTCCGTCGTGCACCATGTGAACCAGGCCCTGCGCGCCCATACATTGTTCACGCGGGACAAGGACTATATCGTCAAGAACGGCAAAGTGATCATCATCGATGAGTTCACGGGCCGTATGATGGAAGGTCGTCGGTACTCGGAAGGCCTGCACCAGGCGCTTGAGGCCAAGGAAGGCGCCTTCATTCAGTCTGAAAACCAGACCCTCGCCTCGATTACGTTCCAGAACTATTTCCGCCTTTACGACAAGCTCGCGGGCATGACCGGCACGGCCATGACCGAGGCGGCGGAATTTGAGGATATCTACCGGCTGAGCGCGGTCGAAATGCCGACCAATGTGCCCGTCGCCCGCGTGGATGAGGACGATGAGGTCTACCGGACGGCGCGCGAGAAATACGATGCCATCGTCGCCGAGATCGAGGAGTGCGCTAAGCGCAACCAGCCGGTCCTCGTCGGGACCACGAGTATTGAAAAATCCGAATTCGTCTCTGAGCTGCTGAAAAAGCGTAAAGTGAAGCACAATGTGCTCAATGCTCGCTATCACGAGCAGGAGGCCCAGATCGTGGCCGAGGCCGGCGTGCCCGGCGCCGTGACCATCGCCACCAACATGGCCGGTCGGGGTACGGATATTCAGCTTGGCGGCAATCTGGAAATGCGCATCGCCCGCGAGGCCGAAGAGATCGAGGATGAGGCCAAGCGCGAGGCCGCCATCGAGACCATCAAGGCCGAGATTGCCGAGCGTAAACAGGCGGCCCTCGATGCGGGCGGGCTCTATGTGATCGGTACGGAGCGCCACGAGAGCCGGCGAATCGACAACCAGTTGCGTGGCCGCTCCGGACGCCAGGGCGACCCGGGCCGGTCCAAATTCTATCTCAGCCTCGAGGATGACCTGATGCGCATCTTCATGGCCGAGCGCCTGGACGGGATCCTGCAGCGCTTGGGCCTTGAAGAGGGCGAGGCCATCGTCCACCCCTGGATCAACAAGGCCCTTGAAAAGGCCCAGCAGAAGGTCGAAGCCCGGAATTTCGACATCCGGAAGAACCTGTTGAAATACGACGACGTGATGAACGATCAGCGGAAGGCCATCTTCGAGCAGCGCATCGAAATGATGCGCGCCGAGGACCTGAGCGATGTCATCACCGATATGCGCCACCAGGTGATCGACGACATGGTGAGTGTCCATATTCCCGAAAAGGCCTATGCGGAACAGTGGGATACGGAGGGCCTCGCCGCCGAGGTCACCCGCGTGCTCCATTTGGACCTGCCGGTCGTGGACTGGGCCCAGGAAGAGGGCATCGCGGATGAGGAAATCCGCACCCGCCTTTACAAGGCCGCCGATGAGGCCATGGCGGAGAAGGCGGCGGCCCTCGGCCCCGATATCCTGCGCCAGGTGGAAAAGAGCGTCCTGCTCCAGACCATCGACCATGACTGGCGCGAGCACCTGCAGCAGCTCGATCACCTGCGCCAGGTCGTGGGCCTGCGCGGCTATGGCCAGCGCGATCCCTTGAACGAATTCAAGACGGAAGCCTTCTCCCTGTTCGAAGGTCTGCTCAGCCGGCTGCGCTCGGAAGTGACCCGCGCGCTCATGGGCATGCAGCTTTCCGATGTGGGCCTTGCGCCGGATGCGGACGGCTCCGCGCCCGAGGAATTGCCTGAGGACTCGCCCCTCGCCCTGCCGGATGGGCCGGACCGGGACATGGTGGCGAGCCATCCGGGCCTCACGGTGGACGTGGACGATCTCGACCAGGAAGGGATTTCGAAGACCCTGCGCAAGCGGGCGGCGGGTCCTGGCGGCATTGATCCGAACGATCCGTCCACCTGGGGCAAGGTCTCGCGCAACGCTCCGTGCCCTTGCGGTTCGGGCAAGAAGTTCAAGCACTGCCACGGCGCCATGTCGCCGACCGTCTGACCGGTAGAGGCCGGGCTTAAGGCGTGAAAAAATGGGCGGTGGCGGTCAAAAGGTCGCCGCGCACGCCCGGGGCCCCGGCCGCCACGGGAAAGGCCTCGGTCGGATCGTCCGGATTGATGGGCGCCTCGATCCAGCCGCCGGCCTACAGGATCAGCGGCACCGCGGCGGCAATATCCCACAACTGAATGCGGCTCTCCATGAAGCCGTCGAGGCTGCCCGAGGCCACATGGGCCAGATGCAGCGCGCCCGACCCCAGGGCACGGAAAGCCCCTTGGGCGTTCGCGACATTCATGAAGGCCTGCGTGCTGAAGGTCACGGGCCGTTTGCGTTGATGGGCATAGCCGATCAGCGCGTGGACCAGCCCGGCTTGGCCAGAGACCTGAAGGCGCTCGCGCCGGCCGTCAGAGGACTGGCGATAGGCGCCCTGGCCGCGCGCCCCGAAATACTGCACGTCGTGGACCGCGTCTTCGATCACGCCGAGAACAAAGTCCGTGCCCCGCATAAAGCCGATGCAAACGCACCAGAACGGGAGCCCCCGGACATAGTTCAGGGTGCCGTCGATGGGATCGATCACCCATGTCCCCGCGCCGCCGCCATCCTGGCCGCGAAGGGGGCCGTCGCTGCCGCCCTCCTCGCCGACGATGGCGTCTTGGGCAAAGGCCTCGCCGATCCGGCGGCGGATGAAGGCCTCGACGCCCTTGTCCGCTTCCGTGACCCAATCTCCGGGCGTCTTTTCGCTCATGGCAAGGCCCGCGCGGTCTTGGGCCCAGGCGAGGGCCTGCCGGCCCGCTTCGCGCGCCACGGTCCGGGCAAAGGCAAGGCGCGCGGGCACGTCATCTGCGGTCATGGGCGGCCTCGATCGGTTGGCGCTGTGCACGGCAGGCGGGGTCACGCCCGTGCTTTTACTGGATTTACCCGGACCGGGGCAGGGGCGTGCGGCCTGCCCGCCGATGCGCCTTGGACAAGGCGTCTGATTTCGGCGATGGTTGGGCCTGATTTCTGCTTGACCGGGCGCGGCGCCGGGGGTGTGCAGCCCTTGCGAGTGCGTGACCCGGAAGCATTGAGACCGGCACAAAATGCCGAGGAGCCACGCCGTCGGCCTCGAAGACGGGCTTCGGCCTGAAAAAAGCTTCGGCCGGAAAAGATGAATGTGGGAGACAGACCGTGCGCGATGTTCTGAATACGTCGTCATCCCTGCGCGCCGTTCTGGCCGCCGGCGCGATTGCCGCGGGCAGCCTGGCGGGCCCATCCGCCAGTCCGGCCAGGGCGCAGCAGCCCGAGCCCATCGCCGTGATCTGGGCGGCCGCCACCCAGCAATGCACGACCCTGGGCCTCAATCGCCGGGAGGCCTGCACGGATCTAGGCCGGCGCACCGACCAATTGGCGCAGACGATTGCCGACGCGGCTGGTGACGCGGCCCTGGCGCTCGACCCAGCGGCCGAAGAAAGTGTTGCGCCGCTCACGGATGATGCCTTCCGGACCCGGACACCACCGGCCGATATCATTCGTGCCCGGATGGATGCCCTTCGGTCCGACGCGCAGCGCGAGGCGGAGGGGCTTGCCGAGGACGCCGCCCGGCTTGCTGCATTGGAAAGCGCCCTTGCCGAACGGGTCGACCCCCTCAGCCGGCTTGTGCAGCGAAACATGGAGCTGCTGGCCGCCATCAATCAGGCCGCGCCGAGTGCGCCCGGCGAGAGCATGTCGTCCCTTGAGACCTTGCCGCGGCGGGTCCTGACCGATGACACTCTCATGGCGGCCCTTAAGACCATCGACGATCTTCTGTCCGGCGCACTTGCCGCAACGCAGGTCAAGGACAATGCCAGCGATGCCTTTCGCACCTTGCGCACGGCGGTTGGCGTGTCACTGACGCAGCTTGAGCGCAGCCTGGCAACGGTGCCCTGGGAGCGGCGCCACTTCACGCTCGATGCCCGGCTGATCCTGGGTCTGCGCCGGATCGCCGTCATTTTTCAGCTTCTCTATGCGGACGACCTGGAACGGTTCTACTTCCAGGATGCCGACTTCGAGCGCGATGTTCTTTTGGGGCTCGTCAACCAGTTCAACCGCGTCCTCGCCGATTTCGAGGAGCAGGCGGAGTGGTCCGTCCACGGGCGGGCCCTCCGCTCGGCCCACGGCGCCTATGCCGAGGCGCTCGATGTGGTGTTGGCGGCCCATCGCAGCCGGCCCTTGCGCGGTGAGATCGATGTCAGCGAAGACGGCGACCGGGAGCGCCGGTCGGCCGCCCCGTGTCTGACGGATGAGGCGCGCAACTTCACTTCCACGATCCGCGCCCGTATGCGCGCGGAATCGGGAGGCGGTCTTTATACGGTCGATTTCAATCCTGAAGCGTCCGAAGCCGAACTCGACTTCAGCTACAACCGGCGCTGTTTCAACATCGAAGCCCTTCCAGACCTCGAAATCGGGTTTCCGGCGCAGTTGGCCGAGGCGACCCTGGGCATGAACCTCTACATGGCCCTGCAAATTGCCCAGCTGAACTGGCAGGCCGCCCAGGCCCAGCAGGTACGCGATCTGAGCCGGCTGTTCGGGCGGCTCGGCATTCGCATGACCCGGATGCGCGACTGGGTGAGCGACGAGCCCCTGGTAATTGCCCAGCGGGGTACACGTATTTCCTGCGGCCTGACCTCGGTGGATTTCACGGAGACGGGGACCGTGCGCTTTGATGTGCAGGTCAATCCCGATGGGTCCGTGAATGCCGTCACGTTCCGCAGCGAATTGCCCGATGGCTTTTCCGCGTTGCGTTTTGAGCGGCAGATCCAGCGGCTGATGGAATGCCAGACCTATCGGCCGCGCACCATCAACGGTGCGCCGGTGGAGTTTTGGAAAACCATCGAGCTTGAAATCCAGTGAGGCTCTATTTCGGCGCGGTGGCGTGCGGGGTGAGCCTCCGGGCAAACAGCCGTGCTGTGACGATACCGCCACATGGTTCGCCGGCGATGACCTGTGATGCGATCAGAAATAAGAATCGAAAATAGCAGCGCCCGTTGCGGTTGCATTGAAGAAGTGTAATTTCATTTTTCGTGCGATTACAAAGGCTTTATATTAGCTTGCGGGCGAATGGATTAGTCCATTTTCCCCAGTTCATTTCCTTTGGAGGTCGCAATGTCCACAGAAATCGATCCTGATATCACCTTGTTCCCGACCCAGACCCTGCTCGAAATCATTTTCATCGGCGAAATCCAGGCCGCGACTCAAGGTGCGATCGCCCCGTCGGACGCACGCCTCTACATTTTCAATGCGGATGGCACCAACCCGATTTCGGAGACCGCGTTCAACGGCGGCTACAACCCGCAGATTTTCGGCTTTAACCCGGGTGTTCAGAACTTCGCGCAATTCGACATGCAGCGGTTTTTGAGCTCTCCCACCACACCGCCCGCCGTGCCGTTCCCGACGACATCCACATCGACCGACACGGGCGACATCACGTTTATCCAGACACCGGACGGTTTTACCTGGCGCTACCAGGCGGAACTGCAATCGGCGATTTTCGGCTTCGACGCCGCGGACTATGCGGCCGTTCCCGCGCTGTTCCCGCTCACCGACCCTTATGTCGCATCCCTGACGCCGTTTCGGGCGCCCGGCGACATTTCCGTGACCAATGTGGGCCGCAATACCCTGCTCGGCTTTTCGGCGGAACAGACCAATGATCGGTATCTGCTGACGGATGAATTCGGCAACCAGTATCTGATGGCGCTGTCCAAATTCGAAGACCCGGCCGTTACCGAGCAGCGTTTCTTCGCCGCAAACATTCCAGATGGCTGGACACGGTCAATCCTGGGGCCGGACGATGTTCTGCCGGCGGATATCGATCCGGGCGAGGACATCCTGCTCGGATCGACGGCATCCGGAACGGGCGAGTTCGTTGCTGTGACGGTGACGGACAATCTGGAAAACGTCTACCAGCAGGTCGGTTGGGGTGCGAGCGGCGTCACGCTCGGCGCCACCATCGAAGGCTTTGAGGTCTGGGGCGGTGTGACGGACGATCTGCTGCTTGGCGATCCGGACGGAACGACGTCCTTTGATAACGAAATCTATGGTGGTCAGGGCAACGACACCATCAATGGCGCCGGCGGCGAGGACACGATCGTCGGCGGGGCCGGTGATGATGAACTGACCGGCGGCGCGGATGGGGATGTCTTCGTGTTCTCATCCGACAACGGGTCGGACACGGTGACCGATTACGAGGACGCCGACGCGCTCGTGTTCGACGGCGAAGACCTGATCGAAGCGGTGGGCACCTCCGTGCTGCTCGACGGTGACAGCTTTGACTTCTCAGACGGTGAAGCCTCGTTCAGCTTCGACGGAGCCGATACGAGCGTCACCTACACGGTGGGCGACGATCCGGCCACGACCGTCACGCTCGAAGGCGTCGATCTGGGCTTTGTCACCTCGATTGAAGTGGACACGTTCTGGAGCAACGGCCCTGGCGGCCAGGCCGGCACCTCCGGTGGCTTCATTGGCACCCTGACGGTGGAGAACGCCACCGGCATGGATCAGATCGAGCTGTTCGCAGACCTGGATCTGGACAGCTTCGAATTCGGCAATGTCTGGGTGAATGGGGTCGGCAATCCCCGCTCGATCGACGACGAAGAGGGGATCGTGGAAATCCTGCCCACGGGCAATCCCTTCTGGCAGCCCGTTTTCGAGGACGGCGACAGCGTGTCGATCTCTTTCGTTGCGAGCACCACGGACGCCGATGCCCTGGCCGCGATGGCGGACGGCGCCGACACGTTCGAGGCCTTCGTCAATCAGGACGCTTCCCTGGACGCGTTCTGGGGCTAAGACTGCCAACGCCGCGCGTCCCCACCGGGCGCGCGGCCCTCTCCTCAGGCTCCCCTCCTCTCCTTAAGTTCCCTCCTCTCCTTAAGTTCTCCTCCTTTGGTGGTAGGCGAACGACCGTGTGCCGCGACACCACTTTCATGACTGTCTCCGGGCACGCTCCCTCGCATCCTTTTCCAATTCCTCCCCATTTGCCCGGCGACGCCGCCCATTTTGCGAGTCAATCGGCTTGATCCTCGTCCCCTGGCGGATCGTTTTGACGCCCTTTGCGTGTTTTCACCCTTGCCGAGGTGGCTTTTTTGGATAAAAAAGGCGCAACCGGGACAATGTGTACTGGCACTTCGGCGAAGATCAGATAGGGTACGCGCCGGTTTAGGGCGTATGCGTCCCGGCGCTACCGCCGAACGGTGTACACCTCCACCATCCTTGCATTGACCTCAGGCAGGCGCTGCGTGTCCGGATCATGTTTCTGGAGCCGTCTGTCATAGTTGAGTAACCGCTGGGGCCGACGAGGGCCGAAGGGCGGAAAAAGGGGCAGGCCATGAAACGATCCGCTTTCCACACGAACCTGAAGACGAAGTCGGTGCTGAAAGCCGGCGCGGCCATCCTTACGGTCTGTCTGGCGTCTCCCGTCGCCATGGCCCAGCTTACGGGCGAAAATGACCCGTTTGTCGAAAAGATCGTGGTTACGGCCCGTAAGAAAGAAGAATTGGCCGAGAAGGTTCCGATTTCCATCGACGTGACTTCGGGTCTGGAAATTCAGCAGAACGACTATCGCGATCTGCAGGAACTGGTTGCAACCGTACCCGGTGTGAACCTGTCCCGGGGCGGATCGTCCGACCTGATCACGATCCGCGGCGTGGGCTCGGGCGAAAGCACGGCCTTTGAACAGTCCGTCTCCTTCGTGGCCGACGGCGTGGTGTTCGGTCGCTCCAAGGGCTCGCGGCTTGGTCTTCTCGATGTGGAGCGGGTGGAAATCCTGCGCGGTCCCCAGTCGACCTACTTCGGCGCCAACACGATTGCCGGTGTCGTCAATCTGACGACCCGGGGCGCGGATCTCGACGCGGGTTGGGACGGCTACATCCGTTCGGCTTATGAGCTTGAGCAGGACGAGTTCATCATCGAAGGCGCCACGAACATCCCGGTCTCCGATCAGCTCGCCTTCCGGATCGCCGCCAAATACACGGAGTCCAAGGGCTTTATCGACAACACCGTGCTCGGGATCCGTGAACCCGCGATCGAAGAGGCGGTCGTCCGCGGCTCCGCGCTCTGGAGGCCGACCGAAAACCTCACGGTCGAGGCCAAATTCACCTACGGCACACAGGATGTGAATTCCGGCCTTGATGTGGAAGTGCAGGGCTGTACGCCAGGAACGCCGGTCCAGCCGACTTGCGTGAATTCGGATGGTTCGCCGGTCGACTCGACACTGAACTTCGTGCGCGCAACCAATTTCGTGGAGGAACGCACACTTGATTACCGCATCGGGGTTTTGACGGCCGCCTACAATTTCGACGGCTATATCCTGACCGCGACCACCGGTTATTACGACATTGAATCCGATTTCCTCGTCGACTTGGACGGGACCGCCGAAGCAACCACGGCGGCCGCATCTCGCCTGGCCGTTTCGCAGTTCGATGAGGCCGATCAGGTCACCCAGGAGATCCGCTTTGCATCGCCGACAGGCGATACCATCGAATGGGTGGTCGGGCTGTTCTTTCAGAATGAAAACAGCGGCTTTGACAATTTCCTGCTGCAGTCTCTGGTGCCGCCCGCGCCGAATGCGGTGGGCCTGACCACAATCCGCGAACAGAACGCCAAGCAATATTCGGTGTTCGGCTCACTGACCTACAACTTCCAAGAAGATCTGCGCATGATCTTCGACCTGCGCTATGTGCGGGCCCCCAAGGACACGACCATTTCGTCCAACACGCTGACAGCCATTCCGGGAAATGGCATTCCCGATGTGACGAACGCGACTCTGCTCGCACCGCCGGTTTTCAATACCCTGGAGCGTACGGATGATGACTTCCTGCCGGGTGTGACGGTGCAATACGACATCTCGGACAACGCCAACGTCTATGGCTCTTTCAAACAGGGCTTCAAGGCGGGGGGCTTCTCCCAGTTTGCCTCGACGCCGGGCGCGACAACGGGCTTTGCCGCCGGTTTCGAACCGGAAAAAGTGAATGCCTTCGAGGTTGGTGCGAAGGGGACCCTGATCAATAACCGCCTCCTTGGCAGCGTTACGCTGTTCCGTTCCATCTTTAAGGATCGCCAGGTGGCCAGCCTGATTGCCAGCCTGCCGGGCGCGCCGCAAGCCTTCACTCAGCAGATCACGAACGCCGCCCGCTCCGTCTCTCAAGGCATCGAGTTCGAGGCCTCCGGCCGTATCTTCGAAGAACTGTTGATCCAAGGCGATTTCACCATCCTGGACTCCGATTTCACCGAATTCCCCAATGCCCAGTGCTTTGTCGGTCAAACGCCCGCCCAGGGCTGTGTCGGGGGTGTGCAAGACCTCTCGGATCAGGAAACGACATTCTCGCCCACCTGGTCGGGTAACGTCACGGCGACCTATCAGAAGCCCTTCCGGGACCTGGTGTTCACGGCCCAGCCGAATGTGTTCTTTACGGATGGTTTCTTCTTCACGGGGAACCTAAACCCGGCCGCCTTCCAGGACTCGTTCTACAAGGTCAATCTGCGCCTGAGCGTGCGAGATGAGAGCGATCAGTGGGAGCTCGCCTTTGTTGGCCGGAACCTGAACGATCAGAGGACGTCCAGTTTCTGTCAGGAAGTTCCGGGTGCGGCCGCAGGCACCGTTGGGTGTGCGGTGGACACACCGGCGACGTTCGCCTTCCAGGGACGCTACTCCTTCTGACCTGTATGGTTTGATACCGACACGGATGCATCGCACGGTCCTGCCCCCGGGATCGTGCGATTTTTTTGGGGGGGGGAAGGGGGGGGAGCAAAACCCGCGTAGGCCGGCCCGTCACCTGTGAGCTTGCGTTTCGCCAGCCACAATAACGGTGTCAGCCTGGGAGGATGTCAGCCGGGCCCTTGGTCCCCGCAGGGGTTACTCATTGAGCTCCGAGAGCGCCGCTTCGAACCGTTCGCGGAACGTGGACTCAGCCACGATGTCCACGCGCCGGTTGCCCGCCTCCGTGGGCTCTTTCGGCTCGAACATGGCGGAAAAACTGCCATGGCCGGAAATGGTCAGGGATGGCTCGGGAATGCCGATCAGCTGCATGATGCACGCCTTGATGTTGTAGGCGCGCTGCAGAGACAGGATCACATTGGCCGATTCGTTTCCGGTGCCATCGGCATTGCCGACGATGGTGATGCGCTCTCCGCGGCTCACAATGTCCTGCAGGACCTGGCCTTCCCGGGCCAGGGTCGCAATTCCCGCCTGGCTAAGCGCGAATTCTCCAGAGCCGAAGTAAAGGCTGAGCTTGCCCGTCTCCTCATCGAAGCCGTCCGATGCCTTCACGGACACCCGGGTGGAGAGCTTGCAACTCCAATTGGACGGATCGGACGCGTAGCCGGCCGGCGCCGCCGACGCACTGGGCGCCCCTTGGGAGGCGGCGGGTTCGCCCGGGCGGCGCTCCGGATCGGGCTGATCGATGGGGGGCGTTGCGCGTTCGACGACCGGCTCGGCCGGCGGCGCGGCGGCGAGCTGCGTGGGCGCCGGTTCTTCTTCGCCCGTGACCGCCTCGTCGCCCGCGTCTTCAAGCGCAATGCCAGTTTCCCCGTCCGCTTCGCCCGGCGCTTCGGGGGTCTCCTCGTCGTCCGGTGCCGCCTCTTCAGTCGCCTCGGCCACGGCCTGGGCCTCTTCGGACTCCACAGGCTGGCCGCTCAGCGCCCGGCGCAGATCATCGAGCGTGAACGTCGCCTCGGACTGGGCTTGAGTGGCTTCGGGGATGCCTTCTGCGCCGGCGGAGGTTTCCGGCGTCTCAGCTGGTTTGGCCTGCGCCCCGTCCGCGGATGGCGTCTCACTCTTGGTGAGTGCCTTGCGCAGGTCGTCAAGCGTGATCAGTTTTTGGTTCTGGGCGGGCGCGCCGTCTTCAGGAGGCGGGGTTTCTTGAGCCTTGAGCGGATCCGCAACCAAAAGCGCGGCCACAGCGACGCACAGGGCGGGGCCGTTGAGCCCCCGCGCCCGTGATGTCCAGGGCAGGACATACCCCACTGTCATGCTCCGCACCTCCGCTACCCCTTCAGGCAGAGCTCGCCTCGGATCTGAGGCGAGCGAACCTACACATTATCATAAATGTTGTAGGCGTCCCGGCCATGGAGGTGCAAGTCCAGACCGTCGAGTTCGATCTCCGGCGCGACCCGCAGCATGTTCTTGCCGTATCCAGGTTTCAGCGGACCCGTGAGGCCCACCAGGCCGGCGGTCCGCAGCACGATCTGGCTGATCGTGAAGATAAAGAAGGCCGACACGACGGCGGTCGCGACAATGATCAGGCCGATGGTCGTCTGGCTCACCAGGTTCCCGAAGATCGTCTCGCCCTCCAGCGGGAAAAAGGCTACGGCGATCACGCCGATCAGGCCCGACACACCGTGGGCCGGAAAGGCTCCGACCGGATCGTCGATCCGCAGCCGCTCCAGCAGGGACAGGCTGAGCAGCAGAGCCGCGCCCGAGACCATGCCGATCATGATGGCGCCGACCGGGCTTGCCACATCGACGGCACCGGTGATCGCAACGAGCCCGGCGATGGCCGCGTTGAGGATCGTGAGCATATCAAGCTCTTCGCGCCGCACGCTCATGATGGCGACGACCATGCACACGGCCGCGCAAGGCGCCAGGAAGGTGTTGGCGATGATGTCGCCGAATTTGTCGAAGATCGGCTCAAGCCCGGAGAGCACGTTTCCGCCGTCCATCGTGGTGAACTCGGGCACCCCGGCCGAAAAGAGCGTGCCGGCGTTGTAGCCGAACCAGCCGATCCACAAGAGGAACACGCCCAGCGCCGCCAAAGGGATGTTATGGGGCTGGTGACTGTCGGCGAGGCCGTCCACAACTTCCGCGCCATACTCTTCCGCTCCGTGACGGAAAAAACCGATGCGCGGCCGCAGCATGATCGCGCCCGTCAGTCCGGCGAACCCGCCCAGGGCGTGCACGACGGAGGCACCGGCAAAATCCCGGTAGATGCCGTAGAACGCACCTTCGGGATGCCATACCAGGAACGCCATTGTCGGATACACGAGCGCCGAGAAGACGATGGAATAGAACAGGTAGTGAAAGGGACGCACACGGCCTGTCACACAGCCGCTGGTGATCGTCACGGCGGTGCAGGCGAACACAAGCTGGAAGAAAAAGCGCACCGGCTCGGTCGGCTGAATGGCTGCCGGCTCGGCGATCACGTCATGGGTCAGCCCAATGGCGGCAAGGCCACTGTTGACGATGCTCTCGCCCATCAAAATATCGAAGCCGATCCACCAGAAGAACAGTCCACACAGGCACATATCCATCACGTTCTTGAAAACGTTGTTGATGGCGTTCTTGCGCGAAACGGACCCGGCCTCCAGCAGCGTGAAGCCGGGCTGCATCATCAGCACCAGCACGCCGCACACAAACATGGTCACATTGATCGTAAGATAGACAGACGGATGGAGCAGGGCCTGAACGAGTGACGGGTCCATCGGAACTTCCTTGGCTTAAGACGGTCTGCGACGTGGGGGCCGGCGGTCAGGATTTGGCCGGCGTCCAGCTCGATTTCTTGAAGGTTTGAACGAGGGTCTGGCCCTCTTCGAAGGTGAGCTGGGCTCCGCTGGTCTTGAAGGAGATCAGGTCCCGCATGGTCTCGGGCACGAGGTCCACGAGCCCTTCCTCGACGACGAAAAAGGTCCGGTCGGGAAAATGGCTGACGGCGATCCACAGTTCAATGAGGACGTTTTGCGCCAGACGCGCCAGGACCAGGTCCGGATTTTCCTCTTCCATCGGGTCGGTTTTGGCCCGGTCGAATTGGACGACGGCCAGGTTGGTTTCACCCGCCGCGCCGCGTTTGGCGCCGCCGGGCTTGTCCATGGGCTTGGCGGAAAACAGGCCCGTCTTGGGGGCTTCGGGCGCCTTGTGGGCGCCGTCCATCTCTGCGCCCGTGTCGGACACCCGCGTCAGGGAAGGACCGGCCTTCGGGCTCGGTCGGTCGAAGGGCGGAGTGACGAGGCAAATCAGGGCGCCATTGCAGGCGCGCAGCTGTTCGGCGGCGCCGCGCGGCGTGTAGTCCGCCTCCGATGGGCGCAGACCCTTGGGCGTCACGAGCTCGCAGTCGGCCGTCGTGAGACAGCGCTTGAGGTCGCCGATGACCGGGGGATCGGACGGCGTGGAGACATAAATGAGGGGATTGCCGACCACGGGGGCGGGGGCCGCGCTGGCCGCCGGCTTCGCGCCCGCCGCCGAGGCCGCGCTCACCCGTTCGGCCCGGGACGCGCCGGCGCTTTCGGGCAGGGGGATGATGCCTTCGAGCCGTTCGGCGAGGCGTTCCCCGATCATCATCAGGCGGCGGCGCTCATTGTTAAAAACTTCATTGGGGATCAGGCCGGTGAACACAATGGGCTCGACGGCGTTGAACTCCTCAACGAGGTCGATGTCGTAGAGGTTTCTCGCAATGGAGACCATCGACCGCAAAGCTTCTTTTAAATCGAGGTACTCTTGAGAGTAGCCTTTGACTTTGCCGAATTTGGCAACCAGTTTCATGTCCGCCGCGGTGAGTTCAGCGAGCTGATCAACGACTTTTCGAACGCGGGCACTATCTACCATACTGACACCCTCACCCCTTCACCGCTTGAGAGCGGATTTCGCACCATTCATCTTTCATAATACTAGCTTGACGGGAGCACTTCGGCCAGGGTCGAGTCCCGCTGGGGACCAGGCGCCTTGGCGTAGTTCTTGGGTCACCGGATGTAACCCATTGGTAATTCAACATCCTTCGCGAGTATCCACGCTTTATTCATAAAATAAAACTGGAGTGTTCGCGCGATTGGTTCCCGGCCTCCTGTTGCCGAATGGCAACGTCAACCGATGACCGATCGTTCTTTTTCCGTGTGCATTGCCAATGTCGCTCGCAGTACTGCGTCCAGCGCACGGGTCTGTGGCCCCAAGTCCTCCGGCTGCACTGCTGGCATGCAATCGTCCAACGCCGGCTCCCATCGGCGTTCGGCCGCAATCCCTCAACGACTAGCAAATTCCAGCAGGGATTGCGACGGAAACGGCGCGATCCACCTGTCCGCGCTGTCGAAATTTCCGCGCCAGCGCCAGAGGCGTGGCACATCCAACACCCCAAGCGCCGCGTATCAGTTCCCGAAAAGACGCCCAGCCGACCGTTTGCCGGTTAGCGGAACAGGCGAAAATCGCAAACCGGAGAAACTCGCGACCCAAGCGGCCGACCGGCCGCCGGGCGGCCAGCCCGCCCCGCCGGAGGCGCTGCGCGCCGCGAGGCCAAAAATGGTGGAGCTGGAGGGAAAAAATTCGAACCTACGACCCAAGCGGCCGACCGGCCGCCGGGCGGCTAGCCCGCCCCGCCGGAGGCGCTGCGCGCCGCGAGGCCAAAAATGGTCCAAAAATGGTGGAGCCAAGGGGAGTCGGACCACTGACCTCAGCAGTGCGATTGCTGCGCTCTCCCAGCTGAGCTAT
>CAYYTT010000093.1:0-15681 GCA_964474635.1 uncultured Alphaproteobacteria bacterium
CGACCGGGAGGCTCCAGTGCGCCCGGAACAACGCCGGGAGGCGGTGGCTCGGAAGCTGGAGACCCCTCGCGACCGGGAGGCTCCAGTGCGCCCGGAACAACGCCGGGAGGCGGTGGCTCGGAAGCTGGAGACCCCTCGCGACCGGGAGGCTCCAGTGCGCCCGGAACAACGCCGGGAGGCGGTGGCTCGGAAGTTGGAGCCCCCCCGGTATTGCCCGGCGGCGGCGGCGAAACCGGAACACCTCCCGAAGGCGGCGGAGGATCGGGGCCCAGCTTGACCGACGAACCCTCGGCGCCGAGTTCTTATTCCGTCTCGGTGCGAACCGTCGATCAGGTTTTGTCCGGGGGCAGCGTTTTCGTGACCTTCCGGATCGCGGCAAGCGACAGCCGCACCAGCAATCCCGTCGAGACCGGGAGCACGCGCTGGACACTCGGTTCGATCACCCAGTCGGGCACGACGGTCACCTTTGTTCTGCCGCGGGCCGAAACCCGACAATATCGGGGCCAAATCGAGCTTGTGGATCCCCGTACGGGCGAAGCGATCGAGCGCACCTTTACCTTCACGCCGCGCTTCTCCGTGCCCGATCCGGACACGCAGGATCCGTCGGATCAGGGGGATCGTCCCTCCGGCGCCGGGCCTCAGACCCGGGAGCTCTAGTGGTTCGAATCTGACGTTTCGAACCACTAGGTTTTTTGTTGATGGATCAACTTATCCAGACATTTGAAGGGCTTATCCATTGCCTCACCTCGACCTGTCGGGCTTCAAATGTCTGGGTCGATCCACTAGGAAACAGCTCTCAATCAACGGGGCTTTGGGCCGACAGGGCGAAAAATCAATGCTCCGTGCGCCACGGCAGAATGCGCACGGAACCATCGACAAAGGGGATTAAGGGTGGCGGATCTTGAGAGGCAGGCTGAGTTTTCCAAAAAGCTGACCCAGTGGTACTGGCAGCACGGGCGCCTTCGCGAGGGCCGGTACGCTTTGTCCATCGAATGGCTTAATTCGCTTTACGATGCGGGCGCCGATATCCAGTCGCTGCGAGGCCTTGCGGGCCGCGACCGGGCGAGCGTCGCCATTTGGGGCCCCTCCCAGAGCGGAAAATCCACCCTCATTTCGAACTTCCTGGACGACAAGGATGGCAGGGACTCCGCACTCACCTGGCGCGAGGACCGGCCCTTCCACTTCTCCCGGCGGGTCGGCATGCCCGAGGACGTGCCTTCGCTTAACCCCTTTAATGAAGGCTCGGACGCCTCCGGCTGCGTGACCCGCTTCAGGATGGCGGCTGCCGTGCCGGATCCGGAGCATCCGGTCGGTGTCAGTCTGGGCGGCCGCCAGGAAATCATGCATGCCCTCGCGGCCGGCTATCTCATCGAATGCCGGCTCGACGGCGGTGATGGCGGCGAGGTCTTCTGGGATGCCCAGAACTTCCTCAAACTCATGTCGGATCTGTCAGCCTCATCAAGCCTCGACCAGCCAAGTTTCGAAATCGGCCGCGACGTGGTTCGAACGGTGGACCGTCTTATCGCGGACGGCTATCCGCGCTATAAGAACCTGACCCAAGCCTGGGAAAAGCAACTGCGCCTTGCGTTCTTGCGCACGGCGACCAATGCGCGCCAGACGGACAAGTTTTGGCGCACGCTGCTGTGGGACGGCTCGCGGCGCCTCAGCGCGTTATTCGACGAACTCAACCATGCCCGGGACCGGTTCAAGAGGACATTCCGGGGACGGTCCATTCGCTGTTCCTTGGATGTGGCCGCGCTGCTCTTGGACATCGACAGCTTCCGTGCAAGCCAGGACAACGATAATGACGAAACGCGCCGCCGCGTTCGCTCCATCCGTTACAAGGTGCAAGGGGATGCGGTGTGCCTGGGCACCGAAGGTGACATTCTGTTTGAGGACGAGTTTGATTTTGGATTGTTCCAGGGCCTGGTCTGGGAACTTCAGGTCCCGCTCAAGAGCAGCTTTATCGAGAGCCAGTCAGCGGTCCTGTCCCGATTGCTCGGCCGGGCGGATCTGATCGATGTGCCGGGCGTTGCCCTGCAACACGAGGGGCGCCCGGAGGAGAAGATCGACGCGGACTCCGCGAGTGTGACGGAAGCGGACCTGCTCACCAAGGTGCTCAAACGCGGCAAGACCGCGAGCATCATCAGCCGCTACGCCCGAGACCGGGAAATCGACAATCTGTTGCTGCTGGCGCGGGGCGGCAAATTCGTCGCAAGCCCCAAGCAGCTCATCTCCGGCGTTGAGGCCATCTGGCGCTTTTATGCGGGGACGGATCGGCCCGCAATCCCGCCTCGGGTGACGACCTTCCTCTGTCTGACCTTCATGTCCGACGTCATCAATCAGATTGGTGACAGCGGACTGACGGCCAACGGCCTGCGGGTCTATCGTGACGTGCTGGGGGCCCTGGGCCCGGCCGCCGACCCGAACAATGTGCGCACCTTCATGGTGACCTACCCCCAATATTCAGTGGGAAAGATCATCATCGAGGACGAAATGCTGCCCGAGGTCGAACGCCAGATTGAGAACGACGCGTGGTTCCGCGGTCAGTTCCTGCGCGATGATTCAAAGGCGTCCCTTCCGGCCATGCTGCGCGAAGAGGACGGCGGCGTGACCCACTTGCTCCATTCCCTTGAAGCGTCCGTGGACCATGCCAACCCCGATGACATCGTTGCGGAGGGACAGGCCCGCAATCACAAGATCCTCCGTGATGTCCTCGCGGCCGCCTTGCCGCAACGTGAGCGCGTGGGCGATGAAATCCGCCAAGCCATCGATGCCTTCATTGAGGGGATCAACCAACAGCTCAGCACCAGTCGCAATGCCAAAGAGGCTGGCCGGGCGCTCAGCCGTGATCTGCGTGCGACGCTGGGCGTCGCCTATCGGGAGCTTGACATTCCGGAGGCGGGCCAGAGCAGCCAGGCCGCCATACGGGCCTATCTGGAACATCAAATCACGAACTGGAAGGACCGGGCGAACGCGCTCCGGATCTTGAGCAAGTTCGACCTGAACGAACGCCAGCAAAGGCTGGTGTTGGAAGGTCTTGCGACGCGGATCAACGCCAAACGAATTTCACAGTGGTTGTTCCGCTTCATCCGCGATGACATGAGCCGTCAGGACCGGGAGCACCTGCGCTTTTACATAGCTACCCAGATGGCCAATGACATCGTCGGCGAAAGTTTCTGGGACCATCAAACGGTAGCGATCAGCGATCATAGTACGGATGAAATGCTCGATGCATGCCAGAGCCAGTTCGACGCCTGGAACACCGCAATGACGCCGCGCGAGACACCCCACTACGATATGGTCGTGGCTCCCATCCTCAATCGTCTGACCCAAGTGATGGACGATCTTGAGGTCGACGATTGGGAGGAACAGCCTGGAGACGCGGAGATCGAGGGCATGTCCCTTTAGCGCAGCCGAAGGTGCCCCAATTCCCCAAACTTGACCGAAAGAATTCTGCGAAGGTGTACGGACCATGCCCTTTATCACCGTCTCCATGCTGCCCGACACGGGCTTTCACCGGGTTTTCCTGCCGCTATTCCTCGATCAGTCGACCAAAGAAGAAGAAAAGTGGCTGGAAGATACGCACCGCCCACCCAACATTCCGACATCGGTCCGTAACAGTATTTTTCGATTGGTCAATGACCAGGGTTATATTCAGTCCGTCAATCGCCAATGGCTGCGCATGCGGTTCGACAAGGTCAACATGCCGCGGCGTAAAGGCCGCCCTGTGGAAGTCTACGGGGTGATGCTCGCGGTCGAGACCAATCTCGGTGACATCAACCGAGGGTACCGCATGCGTACCCGCGATGTGCGCGGTTCTGAGCGTGAGGACAAAGCTGAGATCGATTCCGCTTACGATCAGCAGTCCCCCTATGTTGCCAAGACAACGGCCGATCTTGACAAGGTCAAGATCACGCATGTCGACCTCATCGAAGACTTCCGGTTGGACAGCCTCATCGACTCAATTGGTGAGGTGAAGCCCAACAATGCCCATCGAGGCACCAAGGGCGGCGATTCTGGTGAGTCCCCTCTCACCGTTCGGATCAATTGGCTGGATCCCAAGTTTGGCGAACCGATCCGGGTCAGCATTATCGTTGATTTCGGCAACTCGCGAACATCCGTCCTTGCCCTTGAAGACATTCACCAAGACGGCCTGGAATTTGGTCTGTTCTGCAGGCCCATCATTTTTAACGAAGGGGGCAACCTCTTTGAAGGTGCGGACTATGTGTCGGCGAATTTCGACGAAGTATTACCGGAATCCTGGTTCATGCTCCAGGAAAATCCGTTTGCGGATCTCGATCAAAGTGCTGCGAACACGGTTATCAGCCAAAAGGTACTGACCAGTGTCAAGGGCGGGGTGATGAACCGGGCACGGATCGAGCTCGATAAAGTCGTCGAGCGACGGGCTGACATGTTTCGTCAGCTCTCTCCGGCGGTCATCGGACAGCAGGCCAAACGCCTTCTCTCCAATTGCAATTTGTCCCCTGGGGGACAGTCCTTCCTGTCCTCGCCAAAGCGTTACATTTGGGATTACAATCCGGTTGCTCGCGATGGCAGCGTCGTGTGGACGATGCAACCCCAGGACTGGAACCGGAGCGAACTGGACGACGTGCGTCCACGGCGCCTGTCGGGCGAAATCCTGCAATTCATGACCCGCGATCTGGAGCTGTGGGACGAGGACGATCCGCCCTATATGTGGCCGCCGGAGCACTCGCCGGCGAGGTATGATTATGGTCCGGACCATCCCAGGGCCGCCGGTCTCGTTTGGACCGCCTTGAGTATTCTTGAGACGGCCTATCAGCAGATCAATTCCCACAGTTGGCGGGCAAAAAATCAGCCGCAGTTGCGCCGTGTGCTGGACAAGATCGTCCTGTCCTGCCCGGCCGGTTGGACAGAAGAGGAAATCGCCAGCTTCACGGATCTGTGGCGCCTCGCCCGGCATATTTTCTACTATTCACGCCACTTCGACCTTGAAGACCCGGTGCCCATCGTCGTTCTGGCGCTGGACGAGGCCGTTGCGGCGCAGGTGCCCTTTGTATACTCGGAAATCCGGCATCTGGGTTATTCCGGCGGCCTTTGGATCCAGCTCTACGGTCGCAAACGCAATGGCCAAGATTCCGTTCGTGTCATGACAATCGATATCGGCGGGGGCACAACGGACACGTCGATCATTGAATATATCAACAATGCCGAGTCCCGCCAGGCGCGACTGCAGACGGAACTGATCTTCCGCCAATCGACGACCATCGCGGGCGACCGTCTGGTCAAAGCCATCATTGAGGAAGTTCTCCTGCCCACCCTGATCCCGGCCGATGCGAGCCGGGATGAACGGGAAGTCTTCGGGACCTATTTCCGGAGGATTCCCGGCAGTATTCAGGAACGCCAGGAACGCAGCATTACGATCCGCCTCGTCTTCATCCCCATCGTATTGCACTGGCTGCGCGAGCTTTCCGACATGACCTCCGGCGTTCCGGCTGCCGTCCAGGCGGCGAGCCCAAGCGAAATGGGCGTGGACCTTGGCCAGGTCGAAAAGTTCAATGCCCTGATGGACGATGAGGGCTTTATCGGCTTCGAGGTCGACCCCTATGTGCCCATGCACGTGGATTTCGATAAGATCCGCGCAATCTTGATAAAATGGCTCGATCCGCTGCTCCAGTCCCATGAAAACTTCGTCGCGGCCTTTGGCTGCGATCTCGTGGTCCTGTCCGGTAAGCCGTCCGAGCAAAGATTGATTCAGGAGTTGTTCCAGGAGCACCTGCCCCTGTTCCCGGAACGAATCCTCACGGCCAAGAACTATTATGCCGGCGATTGGCCGCCCTTCAGCGGAGACGGCTACATTCCGGACGCCAAGCTCGTCACGTCGCTCGGGCTCGCGGTGCGCATGGCCATCGCCAATGGTCAAATCACGACCATGTCGATGGATCCGCCCAAGCTCAATGAGCCTTACGAAAACCACTGGGGCATTATGCAGCCCAACCGGCCCCGCTTTTTCGAAGACGATGTCTTTCTTGCGCGCGGTGAGCGCCAAGCAGCCATTTCAGTCGGCATCAACACCTTCATCGGCAAGGCGATGTTCCTGGAACACAGCCGGCCCGAACAGGTCTATCGCATCAAATGGCGCGGTCCCCGGGACGACACGCCCAATACCGTGCGGGTTACCTTGCGCCGGGTCCGTCCGGACCATGAGGACGGGCCCAATGTGGATATGGATGAAGGGCTTGTCCTCCTCTCGGCCGACATTATCCATTCAGCCACGGACCATGAGCCAACGGATCTGGTGGACCTCGAGCTGTGTACCCTTCCAAATGCGGAAGAACACTGGCTCGACTCCGGCAAATTCGATCTCGACATCGATTATGTCGTCGATCATCGCATCGGCGAGTGACAAGTAAGGCCGCATGTCATGGATTTCTCCGGCGCCATTCTCCCCATTACGCTTTTGTCCTGGATCACCTGGTTCACAGGCTTCCAGGACGATCCGGCCCCGACCTATGCCGTGCTGGAGGACGCCCGCGCCGCCATTGCGGATATGCAAACCCGGTGCCGCTCCGCCGCGCCCAGCCAGCGGGGCGGCGCGTCCAGCGATCCGGCCGTGCAATGTGCAATCGCCATTCAATCGGTCGCCCAGGGCCTTGGCGCCGACCTCGGCCGTGCGGGTGCGGACGGTGCCTTCGGTACCGGCAGCCAGCGTGCCGTCGCGCGCCTGCTCGGCGACACGTATCTGGAGGCTCGCAATGCAGGCCGTCTCGGGGTGTCGGGCTGTGACAGTGACGCCATGGCAGCGGCCTTCACACCAGGCCGCGCGCCCCTCCCAGACGGTTATGCGGCATGTTTCGCCGCTGTAGCTCAACGCTATGCAGCCGCCACCCTGCCCGGCCGCTGCCAGACCGTGGGCGGACGGACAGAACCGACCTGCGCGGCACAGGCGGCCAATGCCGTTATTGACACGATCAACGCGTCCGCGACGCAAGGCCCGCGGGCCGGTGCGGACAAGCCGGCCTTTGCCCAGTGGCGCCGGGATTACACCGTGGGCCCCGTGGGAAGCCTCACTCCCGATTTAGGTGCGATCCTGGCACAGCCGGATCTGTTCTGGTCAAGCACTTATCGTTTGTTTGCCGACATGGCGCGCCGGGGTGTCGGTTTTCGCCCCCTCGAACTGGGCGACTTTCAGCAATGCCCTTATCTTCGGCAAGCCAGTGCGGACTATTGGTACACGGCCTTTGGTGGTGGCACGTCAGACCGTCTTGTCCCGCAATGCTATGCCCAGGCTGCGGCCGCCATCGACCGCATTTCGCTGGCGCGCCAATATTTAACCGCGCCGCCCCCTTCCGATCCAGTCCTCAGTACGCCTGAAACCGGCTCAACCGCGAGCGGAACGCGGCCGGAGGATGACCCGGGCGGCCCCGATGAAGGCCGCCGCGATGACATCCCAAGCTCGCAGAACACCCCAAGCTCGGAGGATACGCGGGCTTTTGCAAGCTGGCCGCGCGACCTGCTCCTCGTCGTCCTCGGTGTTTTGCTCGGCGTCTTATTGGGCCTGTTCGCCCTGCTCTACCGCCGCAATCGCCGCCCCCCTCACCCCGGCCCTGTGCCCACAACACCGGAGCGCGAGCGGCCCAGCATGACAAATGAGCGGCGCGATGCCGTGGGCGGACGGCCTCTGCGCAAACCCAGCCAGCGCCCGCGCGGCAGTCAGTACGATGAAGATCAAGACGATGATTAAGAGCAGGTGGCCCGTGCATGCCGGCCAATCCATCAGATTTCTATTCGACCACCGACCACCGAATGCCAACGCCCACGGACACAAGCGCCCAGACTTCAATGCTTCAGACTCAAGCGCTCAAGGATCACGGCCATGACCACCCTTCGCAGTATCGTGTTTCCGATCGCTGTCCTGTCCTGGTTCACCGCATGGTTCCAAGGGCCCGACCGTCCGGACGTGAAGTATGAGACGCTGGGCCAGGCGCTCGAAGACATTGATGCGTTTGATCGCGCGTGTCGGGACAAGGCGATATTTCTCGGCTCGAGGCCAGGAAGTTCCAGTGACCGCCGCGAACGCGTTTCGTG
This sequence comes from uncultured Alphaproteobacteria bacterium, assembly GCA_964474635.1. Taxonomy (GTDB): domain Bacteria; phylum Pseudomonadota; class Alphaproteobacteria; order JAJFIK01; family JAJFIK01; genus CAYUYV01. The sequence continues at coordinate 8,071 of CAYYTT010000093.1, forward strand.
CGCGCGTATGGCGCAAACGATCCTGATCAATTTTGGTGAAACCCTGGGTCGGAGCGGCGCCGATGGTGATTTTGGCAAGCGAAGCCAAAACGCAACTTCGTCGGTCTTCAGCGCCACCTATAGGACTCTTGAACGGGCCGGCCGCCTTAGTGATGCGTGCAATGAGGAAACTCAACGCTCAATATTCACGGTTCAAAGCCGTACTGTGCATACACCCACCCCGGCTTTTTCCCAGTGTTTCGCCGAGATTGCGCGCGAGTACGCGCTCTCGCTCGAACAGTTTTTGTGCCAGTCCGCGCGCGGTCTCGATAGGGCGCGCTGCATTGATCCTGCAGTAACGCAGCTCCGCACCCTGATTGACAACGCAGAAGATGCCGCGAAATCCAACGCACACAGAAATTTCGGCGCAGACGGCTTCGATCTGAGCGGCGCTGCGTCCGTTGCGGCGTGGCGCGAACATGTTGCAAATCACCCCGATTTGACAGGCGGGGCCGGCGATCGGGCAAGCCCGGACGGTGGGCAAGAGTTCTGGCGCCTGTCCTATAACGTCCTTTCTGACGCCGCCGGCCTGGGCTCTGTTTTCAAAGCCATAAGTGCAGGGGATCAGGATGTGTGCCTCGCCCTTGGCGAGCGCGGCGTCATGCCGAACGGCACCATGGAGGAGAGGCGTTACCCCCGGCCCGAGACCTGGGCAGACCTCTTCACCAAAAGTCCCAACAGATCCTCAGACCTCACCCCGACCTGCTATGTGCACGCCGCCCGCGCCGCCGACCCAAACGCCGCCAGGGCTTTGTTCACGGCAACCAAACGCGTGGTCGAGGTGCCAGTACAGGAGTCAACTGCTCCAACCGATGGCGCCGGAGTGGACAACCAAGCTGGAAATATCGTCGACCCAACGACAACGGACAATCCAGGCAATGAAGACCGTTCTGGTGGAACCGGCAATGCGGGCGACATGGGCGACGGCCAAACCGCTGATCAGGCCACCAAGCCCGGCTTCTTCGAGGCAATCGACACTATACTCCGCCGTATGACGGACTGGGAGACATTGAATGCGGCGCGCTATTGGATCATCGCCGTCTTGGCACTGCTCGTACTGTGGCTTGCCTGGCTGGCCCTGCGTGACCGTAGCCGCGGCACGGCAAATCCCAAAATCCCCGATGAAAACCTACAAAAAAATCCTGCCGACCGTCGTGAAGGTCGGAGCGGCTCTAGCGGTGTGCAACTCGGCCAGGAATCCCCAGATAACACAAGAGGAGACATAGATGCATCGTTAACTGAACAAAATTCTGAAAACGATAGAAATACTGATGATGCACCTGCACAACCTGGCAAACATGCCACGGACAGGGAGTTGCAGGTGGAGATCACCCGTCTGAAAAGGACAATTAGTGACCTTCAGCTTGAGAATAAGAGATTGGAAACTAGACGAACTGGACAGCAGCCTGGAACGGTCGGTGATTACGCTACGCCCGCCGCCTCCACAGGCTTATCGACTGCTGATCTGAAACCACTCATTCACGCAGCCATCGCACTCTCACAGTCTCACGAAAACGGTAAGAGACATCAACACCGAGATGCAAGTCAGGCTGAAAATCAACTCAAATCCATCCTGAGGTCTCAACGCGACAAAAATGATCTGTCTACCCTTACATCCATTTTTCAACTAATCGAAGTTTCGATCACTCATGCTTCTGAGGCCTTAAAGGCGGCGGCCGAGGAGGAGGAAACGCTCCGTAAGACGATCAAAGACCTCGATGGAGAATTGGACTCCGCACGATCAGAACTTGACACCTCAAGGAATAATCTGAAGACCGAAAAGGCGAAATTAAGAACGGCCGAAGTTGCAAAGAAAAAGGCGGAACAGGCAGAAACGAAGGCAAAAGAGGACAGCGAGGCAGCAATAGAAGCTGAGAATTCGGCTAATGACGCGGCCTTTAAGGCCAAACAGGAACTCGATGTCGCGAATTTTAAGATCCGGACACTGGAAACCACCAACCAAACACTTTTGACAAAGATCGATAATCTTGAGATCCAAAGAGACGAGGCTATAAATCAGACAAAGGATTTAAAAGATGACCTGCGTGTTGCAAACGACCGAGTTGAAAAACTCCAAGCCGAAACAGCGCAGCTCAAGGGCCAGATTGAGCGGGACTTGAAGCAGCTGCCTGAGGCGCTTCGTGATCCGAATGACCCGCTCGGCGCGATTTTGACGCAAGGTCATGCGATGTCCCAGGCGCGGGCGGGACTTGTGGGGAGCTTGTTCCGTATACTGTATCATGCAGGCGGAGACATGATCGATGAGCAGCGGCTCCATGTGATCCTGACGCTGCTTGGCCAGACCCTCTTTGCCCTGCTCGATGATCTTGACAAGGCGCCGGAGGAGAAAGTCGACCTGGCGCTGGAGTTTGGCGCCGTGGCCACGGCGAAGGTCGAGGGTCTGGGTGTCTCCATCGTTGTGCCGCGCATTGACGAAAAATTTCAAGGGGACCGCATGGACCGACCCTCCGGCGGGCGGGGCGTTGTCGAGGATGTGCACAACTGGGCCATTAGGGGTCCGAGCGGCGCTTTCATCCGCAAGGCAATCGTCACATGAGGGCAGATGGACTGGGCATTGGCGCAAAACGGGCATAAGGGGATGGCCCATGATCAAACAGATTGATGCGACCCTTTTGTGTACGGCGGACCGTCTCCAACCGGAGACCGTTTATCCGGTCACCCTGCATCGTCAGGACACCACGCATCTTTTCCGCGTTCGGGCGGTTGCCAGCGACCGCGGCACGGCCTTCGCCATCCCTGCGGCCCTCGCGCATGCCCTCGCGCCGGCGGAAAAGATTGGTCTTGAAATCCCCGGTGTCCTGCCCCGTACGGACTTTCGCTGGATCAGCGCACCCCACCCCCCCGCACCGCGCCGCAGGCCCAAGAGCGTTCTGGCCGACAGACCGAGAAATAGTAAAGGCGGGCCTTCACATCAAAGTGAAACGGATCTTAGCCAATCAAGTGACTCCCGGATTGACGATGTGCCAAACAATCGGCGCACGATCAAAAAGCCAGGCCGAGACCCGGTTCCCGAACGGCCCACTCCCATCGCACCGTTCCCGTGGACCAAGGTTGTCCGCTATGGGGGCGGCTCCCTCGCTGGTATTCTTGTCCTTGGCATGATCTATTGGGGGGCTGACGCTTTTAATCGGTATAGAAATGCCCTTCCCGATCCGTCGCACATTGCCATGCCGGTGGGCGGCGCATGCATCATCCCGAAGGAAAGCCTGACAACATGCGAGGAAGCGCGGCGCTTCGGAGCCGACGCGACCTTGAGGGTCGCCATCGAGGCACTGGAGGACTTCGATAACTCCTTGAACGATATGGGCGAGGCCCTGCCTCGCGAAACGCTGGCAACATTCCAGCGCTGTACAGACCTGACCCAAAGGGGCGGGACCGCCATCCCCGAGGCCCTGCGCGCAGCCTGCGAGCGGTCCTTCAGCCTTCTGAGCGAAGCGGCGCGCTGCTGGGATGGGCGCGTGCGCGCGGTACGCGCCGCCCTGGGGCGCTGGCTTTCAGGCAGGACCGGGCGTCCGGTCGCGCCCTGGGCCACCAAAGTGGTGACACAGTTTAACACCGATGATTGCGATGTGAGCGAGGAACGGTGATCACCATGCAAACTGTCCTATCGGCACTCGCCGCGCGCCTTGCCCTGACCTTCTCAACACTCATCATGATGTTTGCCGCTATCGGCGCACCATCTCAGGCGCAACAGCCCTCCCAAGACGAGGCGCCGAGCTGCACCATTCCGCGCTGGCGCATCGCCTCGGATTGGGATGCGGGCGAACGGCTCGTCCCGGCGCTGATTTCCGAATTCCTCCGCTCCCGTCTGAACTGTCAGATTGTGCCGTCCGATCTGTCTTGGGATAGCTCCGTGCAGAAGGAAGACATCGACCGGGTCAGCGGCGAGCGAATCGGCTGGCAGGAATTGCAGATCCCTGTGCGGGATCAGGGCGCTTCGCCCACAAGTCCGAGGCGCTTTTCGGTGCGCATCCGGCGTAGCGCGCGGCCCGCCAAGATCGTTGCAGGCCAGTATGCCGACCTTCTTTTCACGGTCCAACCTTTGGAAACGGCCCGTGTTGGGCGCCTTTATGATCTTGGCATGTCGGCCGACACCCAAGTCGCCATCGGGCTCGATCCGCTCATGGCCGTGGTGAGCCAGCGCAGCCCCCTGATGCGCATGGATATTGACGAAATCGTGCTGCGCCTCACCCAGGACGGCGCGCCGGCCGAGCGGATCATTGTTCCATCGGGCCTCATTGAAGGGGGCTCGTTGCAGCGGATCCTGGATCGCCTGGGCAAGCCTCGCTCAGATGCCCTCGCACGCAGCAACCGAGCAGAACGTTTCGACACAAGCCGGATCGTTCTGACGCGGATGCAAGGCCAAGGCCGTCGTCAGGCAGTTGAGGATCAGGCTGCCGGGGACTTGGCCGTCGGGCTTGTCTCCAGCAGCATCTTCCGCAGCACGCCGCGCTCTGGGGACAGGTTGCGCGCCCTCCCCCTCGGCTTTTGTCGGGTAGACTTTCCGGCCGATGGGCCCTTCGTGAAGACGCAGGAATTCCCCTTGTCGCGCACCGTCTACGCCGCCGCCGCCCGCAATATTCAATATGACGGGGCCTACAGAGATTTTCTCACATTCGTGCGCTCCGATGAGGGACAAGCCATCGTCCGCGCCCAAGGATACACAACCTTGGGCGGGGTGGAGGAGTTTGCACCGACCAGTGACTATGTGCGCCAAAAGCGTGCCATCATCACGGCCTTGCCGTCCGCATCAAGCGGCGGCCCCAGCGGGCAGACCGCCCGGGATTTCCTGGCCTTGACGGCGGGTGCCGCCCAATTGTCGCGCATCATCCGCTTCGCATTCCTCGCCAATGCCCTCAATGAGGACGCGCGGGACGACGTGGCGGCCGTCGCGCAGTATCTGGACCGGAATACCCGCGGGCGGACGGTTTACATTCTGGGCTTTGCCGACAGCGGCGGTACGGAGCAAACCGCAAGTGGCGGGCGATCCATCGGCAATGAGCGGATCGCGCGGGAACGGGCCGAGGCTGTCAGAACCGCCCTCCAATCCGCTCTCGGATCAAACTCGGCGGTTAAGCGCCTTGAAGCTCATAGCTTCGGCGCGCAAGTGGTGTTCGGCTGCCCGGAAGGCAATACGCGCGATCCGCTCAGCCGCCGGGTCGAGATCTGGCTGAAATGAACAGGCAAGCTTGAAATACAGAAAATGGGCCCGCACAGAAGCAGTCCTGTGCCGGCCTTTTTGTCGCTGATCCCCATAATGGCGCGGGGCTATTCATCCGCACCACGACGTTAGAGCCGGTTCCGTTCAAACGGGCCCGGCTCTTGTTTTATTTCGCTCGCGCGCCCCATATCGGCCTTTTTGGGGCGCTCCGAGAGGGCGGCGCAGGGGCGCCGGGCCGTGGTCACGGCCTGTGTTCGTGACCCAACTTGAATCGGAAAATACTCTGCCCACGCACTCTAAGGTCTCATGCGGCGGCGACCGCGTCGTTTTTGTCGCCCGGCGTGTAGTTCAGGTTCGGGGCGAGCCATTTTTCACAGACTTCAAGGGTCATGCCCTTTCGCTCGGCGTAATCGGCCACCTGGTCCTTCTCAATGCGCCCGACGCCAAAATATTGGGCATCCGGGTGGGAGAAATAGAGCCCACTGACGGACGCGCCGGGGTACATGGCAAAGCTCTCCGTAAGACGAACGCCGGTACGCTCCTCGGCCTCAAGCAGGGCAAACAGCGTAGCCTTTTCCGTATGATCCGGACACGCCGGATAACCCGGCGCCGGACGGATACCGCGGTAAACTTCCTTGATCAGAGCCTCGTTGTTCAGGGTCTCACCGGGATCGTAGGCCCAAAACTCCGTGCGCACCCGCTCATGCATGCGCTCGGCGAAAGCTTCGGCAAACCGGTCCGCCAGGGCCTTGACCATGATCGCGTTGTAATCATCGCCCGCTTCCTCATAGGTGCGTGCGATGGCCTCCTCGGCCGTGCCGGCCGTCACCACGAAGCCGCCAATATAATCCGCAAGCCCCGTATCCTTCGGCGCCAGAAAGTCGGCGAGGGCAAAGTTTGCCCGGTTGCCGCTGCGTTCCATTTGCTGGCGCAGGGAATGCATCCGGGCGGCAATATCCGCACGCCCCTCATCCGTATAGACTTCCCAATCATCGTGGCCAACGCTGTTGGCCGGCCAGAACCCGACAACAGCCTTGGGATTGAACCATTTCTCCGAGATGATCCGATCCAGCATTTTCTGGGCGTCCGCAAACAGGGCGCGCGCGGCCTCGCCCACCTTGTCGTCTTCCAGAATGCGCGGGTAAGCACCGTGCAGTTCCCAGGACTGGAAAAACGGCGTCCAGTCAATGTATTTGGCGAGTTCGCCAAGATCGTAATCCTCGAAAGTCTTCAGGCCCAGGAAGGTCGGCTTGGGCGGAGTGTAGCCGGCCCAGTCAGGTTTGAAGCGGTTCGCCCGCGCGGCGGCCAGAGGATTGCGCTTCTTGCCCCGGTCGCTGGCGGCGTGGCGCTCCGCCATCGCCTCATATTCAGCGCGGATTTTGCTGCTGTAAGCTGCGCTTTCCTCATTGGACAGAAGGGAACTCGCCACACCCACGGCGCGGGATGCGTCGGTGACGTAGACCGTCTGCCCCTTCGTGTAGTGGGGATTGATCTTTACGGCGGTGTGCACCTGGCTTGTCGTCGCTCCACCGATCAGCAGGGGAATGGTGAAACCCTGGCGTTCCATTTCCTTTGCAACGCCAACCATCTCATCAAGGCTTGGCGTGATCAGGCCGGACAATCCGATAATGTCCACGTCGTGTTTCTTGGCCTCCTCCAGAATGGTCTGGGTGGGTACCATTACGCCGATATCGATTACCTCAAAATTGTTACACTGAAGAACGACGCCAACAATGTTCTTGCCGATGTCGTGCACATCCCCCTTCACGGTCGCCATCAGGACCTTGCCGGCATTCTGGCGCTCCGCGGGGCCGCCCTCGGCTTCGCGCGCCGCCTTTTCCGCCTCCAGATAGGGCAGCAGATAAGCCACGGCCTTTTTCATCACCCGGGCGCTTTTCACCACCTGGGGCAGGAACATCTTGCCCGCGCCGAACAGGTCGCCGACCACATTCATGCCGTCCATCAACGGGCCTTCGATCACATGGAGCGGTCGTTCGGCCCTTTGACGCGCTTCTTCCGTGTCCTCATCGACATAATCCGTGATACCCTTGACGAGTGCATGTTCCAGGCGCTTTTCCACGGGCCATTCGCGCCAGGCCAGATCTTCCTCGCGCTTCATGCCGCCCTCACCCTTGAATCGCTCGGCGATTTCCAGAAGGCGGTCGGTGGCGTCGGACCGGCGGTTCAGAAGCACGTCTTCAACGCGTTCCTTCAGGTCCGAATCAATATCTTCGTACACGGCCAATTGGCCGGCATTCACGATCCCCATGTCCATGCCTTGTTGGATGGCATGGTAGAGAAAGGCCGAATGCATGGCCTCGCGCACAACATCATTGCCCCGGAACGAAAAGGAGATGTTGGACACCCCGCCGGAGATATGCGCATGGGGC
>CAYYTT010000094.1:0-15660 GCA_964474635.1 uncultured Alphaproteobacteria bacterium
CGGCCGACGACATGTTCCGTTGCGGCAATGAATTGTTTGGCAAGCTCGCCATGGGTGACGAGAACCAGTCCGATCATGTCTTTATCCGGCCCGATTTCCGCAAAATTGGCAAGGGGTCAGCCGGTTGGCCGCGGCGCGGATGTCCTCTCGATCGGACCGCAATCCACCGGATAAGTTAAGTATCCCAGAAGGCTCCTTTCGACAAGAAGTGCGACCTTGAGAGGTGCCGATTCCTCGAACGCGTTGAGGGCCCAGCGGCGAAAGGACACGCCGAGGAGAGGCTCCCAGGCGGGGTCCGGGACGCGGTCATAGGCGCCTTCCGGCACCAAGTCGATTATGGCAGCGATGGGGCCACACGTCACATGGGCCAAACGAACAAGGCCCACGCCGCGCACTTCGATCAAACCATGAAGGGCGGGCGGGGCCGACGCCATGACGGCGGCGCCGCGCCGTTCAAGGGCGGTCTGGTCATCGGAAATCAGGCGCGCGCCCCGATCGATCAAGCGCAGGGCGAGGTCCGATTTGCCGGCGCCCGACGGACCGCGCAACAGAACGCCCGCGCCGGCGAGGCAGACGGCCGTGGCATGGACCAGGGTGCCGGGCGTGGCCATGGCGGACCCGTCAGTGGCCCGACGCGGCGGGGATCAGCACCGTGAACCGGGCGCCCAGAACGGCGCCGTCCTGTGCCATGCGATTTTCCGCCCAGATCCGCCCCTGGTGGGCTTCGACGATCTGCTTGGAAATGCTGAGGCCAAGGCCGGAATTCTGGCCGAAATCCGCCTCTTCCGGCCGGCTCGTGTAAAAGCGGTTGAAAATGGTCTCCAGGCTTTCCTCGGGAATGCCCGGGCCCTCGTCGTCCACGGTGATCTGCACGAACAGCGCGCCGTCCTCGCGGTTCAACTGGGTGCTCATGCGCACGGCCCCGCCCTTGGGCGAGAACGAAATCGCATTCTCGACGAGGTTGTGAAGCACCTGTCCAATCCGGCTTTCGATGCCGGTGATCTTCTGGCCGTCCTCGCCCTTTGCGCCGGCCCGCACGCTCGCCTCGACCCGCACGTTCCGGTCGTTCTGCTGCACCTCATAAAGTTCGGCGATCTTGCGGATCAACTTGGGAACGTGGACCGGTGCGGCGTCTTCGCGCGAAAGCTCCGCGTCGAGGCGAGAGGCATTGGAGATGTCCGTGATGAGCCGGTCCAGTCGGGCCACATCGTGCTTGAGGACCTCCATGAGGCGTTTGCGCTGCTCGTCTTTCTTCACAATTTCCAGGGTCTCGATCGCGCTCACCATGGAGGTGAGCGGCGTCTTGATCTCGTGGCTCACATCGGCGGCGAAATTTTCAATCGCCTTCAGGCGCGAATGCAGGGCATCCGTCATGGCGCGCAACGACGTGGCCAGGGTGCCGATCTCATCGGCGCGGCGGCCGTAATCGGGCAGGGTGGAGCGGGCCGACTGGCTTGATTTGCCCTTGGCGAAGCGGATCCGGTCCGCCGCCTGCGCAAGGCGCTGGATGGGCCGGGTCACCGTGGAGCCATAGAGGAAGGCCATGAGCACATTGGCCAGGAGCGCAATGGCGAAAACGATGAAGACCGAGAGCCGGTCGCCCCACAACACGCGCTCGAAATCATCGCCCTTCGTGGCGACCCAGACGACGCCCAGGGTGCCCTGAACGGCGCTCACGGGAACGGCGACACTGACGATGATGTCGCCGTCGAGATCGCGGCGGATGGCCTGGAGCTGGGTCGTGTCCGTGCTGCCTTCGAGGACTGCAAAAACCTCCGGGGGCGCCGTTTGGGTCAGCGGCACGGGATCGGACAGGGCCGGACCCATGGCCCAATGGACGATCTCTTCGAACAGGCTGAAAAAGCGGCGTTTTTTGGCAGGTTCCAGGCTGTCGAGTTCCCGGCCGCTCATCTCGCCGTCCTTGTCGAACAGCCAGGTGTCGTAAATCAGCCGTCCCTCAATGTCATAAACCTTGGCGCGGAACGGCGTCGCGGCCACGACGGGCAGCAAATTCTGACGCACCCACAAGGGATCGAGCGTATCGAACAGGCCGTTTCCGGAGGCATCGATCCGCGGCACCTTGGCGTATTCACCGATCAGCTTGGCCGTGAGCGCGCCGGTGCTGTTGAGCGCCTTGATGCGCTCATCCACGGTGCTGTTGCGATACTGGTTGGAGATCACAAGCCCAATCATGAAGATCAAAAGACCGATGAAATTCAGGCCGATGATTCGAATTGTCAGGCTGGAAAACAAAAGACGCGAGCGGCGCGACGGGCGGTGACGATGCGCGCCCGCCGCCGCCGTGATGGCCGCCGCATGGCTTGCCGACGAGGTGCGTCCGGGGGCAGTGGAGGCCGCCTCGCCCAAGCGCAGGCCGATTATGGATGATGCGCTGGAGTCCGCGCTCACGGGACCACCGCGTCGCCCCGCTCGCCCGGTCTCCGCCATGTTTTCGGTATCTGCCGTGTTCGATGTGCCGCCGCGGCGCAGGAGTCGCCCCGCCCACGACAACACTCCGAACCCAGACGGTTTATCGGCGAGGCACGGACGGTCCCGCCCTGGCTCAAGCATGCCGTCCCCCAACTCGCGGGTGCCGTTCCCGGGCTCAAGCATGCTGTCGGTGTCCCGCGCGCTGCCGGTGTCCTGCATGCTGTCGGTGTCCCGCGGCGGCGTTGATGGATCGTGGGTCATCCTCGCCCCCGAAGCTCGCCCCCGAAGAAAACCTGGCCGTGCCCGGTGTGGTGCAGACCCGGGGCGCCGGGACCGCACCATGTCACCATGGGCCAGACCTTAAGGATACGGACGGCGCGAGGCCCGGGAAACGGACATCGCGCGGCCGCAGCGTTCAGGTGGGCGTCGGCGCGGGCTCCTTGAACCGGTAGCCGACCCCGTAAAGGGTCTCGATCGCGTCGAAATTCTCGTCCACCTGCCGGAATTTCTTCCGCAGTCTCTTAATGTGACTGTCGATGGTGCGATCGTCCACATAGACTTGGTCGTCATAGGCCGCGTCCATGAGATTGTCGCGGCTTTTTACATAGCCCGGGCGCTGCGCGAGGGCCTGGAGGATCAGGAACTCGGTGACGGTCAGGGTCACCGGACGACCATCCCAGGTGCTGGCGTGGCGGGTGGGGTCCATGGTCAGCTTACCGCGCACCATGACCTGCATAGGCTCTTCGCCGGCCGCGCCGGGCACGGGCACAGACCCACGGCGCAGGACCGCGCGAATCCGCGCCAGCAGCAGGCGCTGGGTGAAGGGTTTGGCGATGAAATCATCCGCGCCCATCTGCAGGCCCAGTTCCTCGTCCATCTCCGTGTCCTTGGAGGTGAGGAAAATCACCGGCAGATCGGATTTCTGGCGCAGGCGCCGCAACAGCTCCATGCCGTCCATGCGGGGCATCTTGATGTCGAGAATGGCCAGATCCGGCGGTGTGGCCGTCAGGGCCGTCAGGGCCGCCTGGGGATCGGTATAGGTTTTAAGGTTATAACCTTCAGCTTCCAGCAGCATGCTGACGGAAGTCAGAATGTTACGATCATCGTCCACAAGCGCGATTGTCGGCATCGTGTCTACCATTGAATTGGTCCACCCACGTTCGGCACGGTGAAGCGTAGTCCTTCACGAACGCTTTCACGCAAGTGGCCTTCCATTGTTAGTCGGTCGAACATACGGAAGCCGCCAAAAAAGGCCAAGCACGGATCGGGCTTCCCGGGCCCGAAAAAATCATGGTCTTTTCAAGCGGTTTTTCCTCTCGCAGCGGTCACCGTGACCACCGTTCCGTGAAAATAAGGCAACCCGATCTGGGCTGAAATCGGCTCGGCCCTGTGGCGGAAATGGGAAGATGTGCCGTGTTCGGTCGGTGCGGGGGCAAAAACACGGCCACTGTTCGCCGGCGCCCGTCATTGGCCTGCATCAAGGCGGCAGGGGAGGTACGGCTCTTTTGTTGCAGGGCGAAGCGTTGCGGGAGGGGGGGGCATTGCGGAGGGGGCGCGACGGATAGGGATGAGGCGCCGGCTTTGCCCGGCGCTTGTTTTGCCGTCCAGGCCCTTTTATTGCAGGATACCTGAGTAACACGACAGGACAGGATGTTTTTCGCCGAACGTCCGGTGTGGAGCCGCGCCGCGACGAGACCATTCGGCGATTACGTTTCTTTACTTTTGGGGTAGTGCGCATGGCGGGGAAGCAGTCGGGATTGTTCAATCCTCAGTTTGGTTTGGAAAAACACGGGTTCAGAAACACCGGTCATGTTTATTGGAATGACCCATCGGCCCGCCTGTTCCAGGCCGCCGTGGCGCGCGGCGAAGGGCAGGTCTCCAGCCACGGCGCATTTGTCGTTTCAACGGTTCCCCACACGGGCCGCTCCGCCCAGGACAAATTCATCGTGGCCTATCCGGAGATGGAACACACCATCTGGTGGGACAACAACAAGCGTATGGAAGTGGCCGATTTCGATCGGTTGTTCGACGCGGCAACGGCCTATGCGCAGGGGCGTGATCTGTTCGTGCAGGATCTTTATGCCGGCGCCGATCCGGTCCACCGGGTGCGCACCCGCGTGATCACGGAGACGGCGTGGCATTCCATGTTCATCCGTCATCTGCTCATTGAGCCGCCGCGCGAGGATCTGGATACCTTCGAGCCTGAATACACCATCATCGACCTGCCGGGGTTCCAGCCGTGCCCCGACACCCACAATTGCCGCAGCGACGTGGTCATCGCCTGCGATTTCGTGCGCAAGGTCGTGATCATTGGCGGCACGTCCTATGCCGGTGAGATCAAAAAGTCGGTCTTCACAATCTTGAACTATGTGCTGCCGGGCAAAGAAGTCATGCCCATGCACTGTTCGGCCAATGAGGCCAAGGACGGCAGCGGTACGGCCCTCTTCTTTGGTCTGTCCGGCACCGGCAAGACGACCCTGTCCGCCGACCCCAGCCGCAGTCTGATCGGCGATGACGAGCATGGCTGGTCTGAAAGCGGTGTCTTCAATTTCGAAGGCGGCTGTTATGCCAAAATGATCCGCTTGTCGCGGGCCATGGAGCCAGATATTTACGCGACGACGGAAAAGTTCGGCACCGTGCTTGAAAACGTGGTCATGAACGAAGCCACCGGCGCGCTTGATCTCGATGATGCGTCGCTTGCGGAAAATTCCCGTGGGGCCTATCCGCTGCATTACATTGATAACGCCAAGGACAGTGGACGCGGCGGTCACCCGACGCACATCATCATGCTGACCTGCGATGCCTTCGGTATCATGCCGCCGCTGGCGCGCATGACACCGGAACAGGCCATGTATCACTTCCTGTCCGGTTATACGGCTAAGGTGGCCGGCACCGAAAAGGGCGTGAAGGAGCCCCAGGCCACATTCTCGACCTGTTTCGGCGCGCCTTTCATGCCCCGGCATCCCAGTGAGTACGGCAATCTGCTGCGCGATCTGATTGCGCGCCATGGGGTTCAATGCTGGCTGGTGAACACCGGTTGGACGGGCGGTCCCCACGGTGAGGGGCGGCGGATGCCCATCACCGCGACCCGGGCCCTTCTCAACGCCGCCCTGTCGGGAGCCCTCAACCAGGTCACCATGCGACCGGACCCCGTTTTTGGTTTCGAGGTCCCTGTGGCTGTCGACGGCGTCGATCCGGAGATCCTGGACCCCCGGAACACCTGGGCCAACGTTAATGCCTATGACGAGCGTGCGGCCGATCTTGCCCGGCGCTTTGTCACGAATTTCGAACCGTTCGAGCGTTTCGTGGACCCGCGCGTGCGTGAGGCCGGGCCCCAGCCCTCCGGCGCCTGACCGACCGGCGGTAACGGCGCGGGCCTTAAGCCCGTGCCCCGGCCCCGGCCCCGGCCCCGGCCCCGGCCCCGGCCCATGGGATGACGCTGTCCGCAAAACACCCCGAAAGGCCCGCCCTGAATCCCAAGGCGGGCCTTTTTTTACGGCACCGGACCGCCAGGGTTGACCGACACCATGCGCGGCCTCAGTCCATGTTTCGAAAACGCGTCCTTAAGTCTCCGCGCTTAGGCTCCGAGCGTGGTCCGGGTTGGGAAAAGCGGTCGTGAGTCCGGGCTTTTTCCGGCACGGGTCTGCAACAACAGACGGGTTGGGCAAGGATGCCGGACGGCAAGGTGCACTACGAAATCTATGTCCAGGGTCTGACCGCCGGTGCGGGCTGGCGCCTTGTGGACGCCCAGCCGCTGCGCGATACGGCCGTCAAGGTGGCCGAGGCGTTGATCGGCGAGGGGGGATTGCGCGCCGTCAAGGTCGTCAAGGAGACCTATAATTCGGACACGGGCGATTACCTCAGCCTGACCATCTGCGAACTCGGCGACAGCGCGGAGGTGCGCAATCGGGAGGTCAGCGACGAGGCCACCTTGCCCTGTTTCTGCCCGCAGGATCTTTACACGACCCATGCCCGGGCCACGATGGCACGCCTGCTGAGTGAGTATCTGGGCCGGCACTGTTTGACCGTTACCGAACTCATTCACCGGGCCGACGCGCTCGAAACGCTCACGGCGACGGGAACCGTCCTGCAACACGCCATCCAGAAGGTGGCGGTGGCCCATGCCGGGAATACGGGGCAGAGCGTCCAGGATGCCGTCCGTAAACTGAATGAGCTGGTGTCCAAGGCGGTCGAGCGCGTCTACAAGGATGCTCGGGCCGGACATTTTCCCAAAATCCGCCGGGGCGGGCTCGATCTCGCCTATGAAATGGTGGCGATGACGGAGGAGCCGGATTACCTGCTGTGCGCGGCCGTTGCAGATCACCTGCGCGAGGCGGCGACCTGGGGCGACAAGCTGCGGATCGTCCTTGATTTGATGGACACGCTGCCCAAGGAAGGGCCCGGGCGCGATTCCTGTCTTGGCATCGTCGACCGGTTCGTGTGCGACATGGTTTCCGGGCGTGCCGCCCTTCAGGATCTGATGGGTGAGCATGACAGCATGGGGGCATTGCTCACCCGGATGACGGATCTGTTTCTGGGCTGTCTCGACCCGGACGACCCTGAGATTCCCGCCGGGGTTCGAGCCCTCGCGGTCGAGTTCGCACGCGGCAAGCTGGAGGGAGCTCGCGGGGCCATTGGTCAGCGGATCCTGGTGGAGCTGCGGGCGCCGCGCCGTCTTGAACCCGATTGTCTTGAAACGGAAGTCGAGACCGTTCGTGGTTTGGCGACCAAGATGGTCCGTGGGCAGGGCAAGTTCCTGCCCATTGAAGACATCACCGATGCCTTTGCCTCGCGCTCACGCCGCCTGCTCGCCTCGGATGTGATCGAGCCCTTTCTGGAGGCAATCAAATCGCCGCCGGAACGGATCCGCCGGCTGCTCAATCTTGAAACCAACATTGTGGGCCTTGAGAACAAGCGCAGCCTTGCGGCGATCCTCATGCCCCAGATCACCGGCCATATGACCGAACGCCATTATATGGAATCGGGTGACAGCCCCGTGGCGCGACTCAAAGAAATCGCCGCTTTTCAAACCCTGGTGCTCCAGGCCGATTTTCCCGACCTCAACAAGCGCCAGCTTGCCGAGGCGCTCGACACGCTGGCCTGCGAGGTGGAGAGCCGGGCGGGGCTGATCGAGGGCATCTGCCGGCGGGACACGGCGACCGAGAACCAGATCATTGCCCTGCTGCGCCTCGTCATTGGGGGGGTCTTCGCCGAAGGGCAGATGGAACGGCGCGCCAAGCTCGCCGCCCTGCGCCTCATCCGCCAGCCCGTCTTCTCCCAAACCCTCGTTCAGGGGCCGCCGGCCGACGTCAAGAAGCGGGATCGCTTTCGCGAACTGTGCGACCTGATCGATATGGCCGAATTGCATAAGCTATCCGCCGCCGCCTGAAGGCGCCCGCCTTGCCCGCGCATGTCCCAGCGATTACGGCCGCCAGCGCTTGGCCGGCTTGGCCTGTCTTTGTCGGCCGGGGGGCCTGTTCCCGCCGGATCTGCCGTGGTTCACTGGAGTGCCTGCGGGTGGGGCAACTGTGGGAGGCCGCCATGATCACCGTTCACCATCTCAATAACTCGCGCTCGCAGCGGGTGCTGTGGTTCCTTGAGGAACTGGGCGTGCCCTACGAGATCACCTTTTATGAGCGGGATGCGCAGACCAATCTCGCCCCGGAAAGCCTCAAGGCCGTCCACCCCCTCGGCAAGTCGCCGGTCATCACCGAGGACGGGGTCACGGTGGCCGAATCGGCCGCCATCCTCGACTATCTTGCCCAGCGCCATGGCGGCGGGCGGTTCTTGCCCCGTGCGGGCACGCCGGACGCCCTGCGCCACACGCAGTTCATGCATTTTGCCGAAGGTTCGGCCATGACGCCGCTGCTGCTGCGGCTCTATGTGGGCCGGCTCGGCGACGCGGGCGCGCCCCTGTGGCCGCGCATCAATTCGGAAATCAAGAATCATCTCGATTACCTGGATGGGGAAATCGCCGGCCGCAGCTATCTGGTGGGCGACGATCTGACTTGCGCGGATGTTCAGGTGAGTTTCGTCCTTGAGGCCGCCGGTGCGGGCGGCAGTCTTGCCGATTATCCCCGGCTTGAGGCCTATCTGGCGGCGCTCCAGGCCCGGCCGGCCTATCGCAGCGCGCTGGGTAAAGGCGGGCCTTACGCCTTTGGCCCGAAGACCTGAACCAGTCATGTGCGAGAAACACTACGCATACAGATAAAAAGGGAGGCTTTCCATGAGCGACCAGACCCTTCTGGAAGAGCGCGACGGGCCCATCGCCATTTTGACCATGAACCGTCCGGACCGGATGAACGCCCTGTCCCGGTCCCTCCGCAAGGAGCTTGCGCAAGCCGTCACCCGGCTCGAGGCCGATCCGCAGGTCTGCGTCCTGGTCCTGACGGGGGCGGGGCAGAAGGCCTTCACGGCCGGCCTCGATCTCAAGGAATTGGGCCAGAGCGATGAGAGCGCCCTTGCCGATGTGGACGCTGCCGACAATGTGGACCCGGTCACGGCGCTCAACCGGTTTTCCGGTCCTATCATTGGCGCCATCAATGGCGTGGCGATTACGGGCGGCTTCGAGGTCGCCCTGGCCTGCGACGTGCTGATCGCGTCCACCAATGCCCGCTTCGCCGATACCCATGCGCGGGTCGGCATCATGCCGGGCTGGGGGCTCAGCCAGAAACTGTCGCGCATCATCGGTGTGAACCGGGCCAAGGAGCTGTCTTTCACGGGCAATTTCCTGCCCGCCGACCTGGCCTATGACTGGGGCCTTGTGAACCGGGTCGTGGCGCCGGAAGACCTCATGAGCACCTGTGTCGCGCTTGCCCATGACATGGCGTCGATCGACACGACCTTTTTGAAGCGCTACCGCCGCCTGATCGACGAGGGGTATGCCACCACCTTCGAAGGCGGCATGGCGCTTGAACAGGAAGCCTCCCGGGAAGCCAATGCGGCCGTCAGCGGCGCCGACATCGAATCCCGCCGCCAGGCCGTTCTCGCCCGCGGCCGGGACCAGAAAGGCGAGGAGTGAGAAAGGGGGCGGGGCACGGACGAATACTTGCGCGACAACACGACTTCCAAGGCGCATGTCTCTGGTCGTCCTAATGCGAAGTCTGCGGATGGTTGGAGGTCCTTTGCGGGCCTTTAAACCGCCATCCGCGGTCTTGCGCTATCGTCCTTGAAGTCACATTCACCACTTGCCGGAAGGGAGCCTGTTTCATGATCGGTCGATTGAACCATGTGGGCGTTGCCACGCCGTCCATTGAAGACAGCATCAAACTGTATCGGGACGTGCTCGGCGCCACCAAGGTTGGCGAGAAGTTCGCCATGGAGGCCCAGGGCGTCTGGGTGTGCTTCGTCGATCTGCCCAACACCCAGATCGAACTCATCGAGCCATTCGGCCCGGAAAGCCCGATCCACGGGTTTTTGAAAAACAATCCGGCCGGCGGTCAGCACCATGTGTGTTTCGAGGTGCCGGATATCATCGTCGCCCGCGACGAGATGATCGCCAAGGGCGCCCGGGTTCTGGGGACGGGCGAGCCGCGCATCGGCGCCCACGGCACGCCGATCATTTTCCTGCACCCCAAGGACATGGGGGGCACCCTGGTTGAGTTCATGGAAGAACCAAAGGGCGCCCACTGAACGACGGCTCCAGGCTACCGCAAGACGCGAGCTAATGCGATGGAACGATCACCAACCGTGACCAGCCTTCAGGTCCCTGACATGGCCAAGGCGCTCGCGTTCTACACGGAGCGCCTTGGCTTTTCCTGCAACGCATCCTGGTCGCAAGGGGAGGGTCCGCCCATCTGGGCCGAGGTCCAGCGGGACTTGCCCGCCGGCCCGGCCCGCCTGTGGTTTTTTACCAGTGCCATCGAAGACCGGCCAGGACCGAGCCTGTCGGGTGTTCTTTATTTGTTTGTGTCCGACGTCAATGGCGAATGGGACCGGCTGAAGACCCATGTTACGCCGCGCTGGGGGCCGGATGATCAGCCCTATGGCCTGCGCGAGGTCGGGTTCGAGGACCCGTTCGGCTATCTGATTTGTCTTGCCCAAGACATTTGACCGCACCGCCGCGCGGGCCATCCACGACAGGCGGTATTCGCGCTTGATCTTACTGCTGAATACGATTTATCACGGGCGCGCGCTAGTGCAACGGGTCGAGAGCAACGGCGCACGGCACCCAGATTGATCCGGATTTCTGGCCCGTTGCTCTGGATGATCAGGATCGGGCCTTTGTCTCCTGCGCGATCCAGTCCAGGAAGGCGGGGTTGCCTTCCCCGGCGGCCAGGGGCAAGGCGACGCAGCAGGGGACATCGTAGCTGTGCAGGGAACGGACGGTCTGTGTGACGTCGGCCATGCGCTCGGCGGTGGTTTTGGCGATCACCACCACTTCGCTGTCCTCGCGTGCCTCGCCCTCCCAGTAAAAGACCGATGTAACCTTATCGATCACGTTCACACAGGCCACGAGCCGCCGCTCCACGAGGCTGCGGGCGAGTTTCAGGGCCTCCTCCCTGGTGCCGGCGGTCATGTAGACAAGCCGCAGCGCACCGGCCTCATTGCCCTCGCTCATGCTGCGGACCCTCGCTCCTCCTGCCCCAGGGGCAGGCCAGCCAGGGCCGCCCGGACTTCCGGTTCCGGCCAATAGTTGACATGGTGGCGACGGCGGTTGCCGCGTACCGGCTGGTCCGTGTCCGGACGCCGCCCCTCGCCAGGGCCGATGGGGCCGCCGACGAAATCGGTGGGGCGGAACAGGTTGTCCCAACGTGCCACCCGGGCAGTGCGGAACCCGGCCGGAATTTTCAAAAACCGCCCGTAGAGGCTTTGGATCGGCGAGCCGATGGTGATCAGGCTGCCGGTAAAGCCTTCCTGTCCGCGCGCGGCATCGGCGGCAATGACGCTGCCCTGGCTGTAGCCCACAAGGACAATCGGGCCGTGCTCCTGCGTGTCGAGGGTCGTGAGCAGGGCCTTGACCCGCTGGGTCAGGGCGCCGGCGGTGGCGTTGTGGATATAGTCGTCACGCAGAACGTAAAAGATCACATCGCCCGTGACGTCGAGAACCGTGCGCCCCGGGCCGAGCAAAACCACCAGCACAGCCAAAAGCAGGACCGCGCCCACCGCGGCGCGGTTGAGCAGGGCTTCGCTCGTGACGGCATCGGCGGCGGGCAGGGCCATTTCCATCGGATTGAGCACCATGGGCACCGACGGTCCGCCCAACAGCTCCAGGAACACCGCCAGACTTGAGGGCAGGAGCAACACCGGCACCAAGGTGAGTACGATGGCAAGCGCCGTCTGAAAGCGCCGGCCCGAGGCGGGCGGTTCCCGGTTCCACGAGATGAGCGACAGGGCGAACGGCACCACGGCAATGACAAAGGCGATGGCGCCCAGAACACCGGCCACGGACATATAGATCTGGTGCATGCTTTGCGCATTGAGCCCGCTCTGCCGGTAGAGCCGCACCCACTCGGAGAAGGCGGCGTCCGCCCCGGGCGAGAGCGTGTAGGGCAACAAATGCAGCAAGAAAATCAGTGCCGCCAGCCCGGTCAGAACAAGGGCGGGCACGAAAAGGCAGGCAAAGCGCACGAAGAAGGGCAACACGGTCTCGCCCCGGGGCAGAGGACGGTCCGTGTCGCCCCCGGCCGCCCCGGCCCGATCCCCGTCGACGCGGGAGGGCGCCAGAATGACGAGCCGCACCAGCAGCTCCGCCCCGGCGAGCAGGATCAGACCGAAGCCGAACAACTGCACCACATCCACCCAAAAGGCGGTGTGGGCCACGAAGTCATTCGTGTAGCCCTGCTGGGTGAGGAAAAACGCGCCGGCGCCCAGATTGATCGCCGTCCACAGATAGCCGGCCCGGAAGCGGCGATCGTAGCGGGCGGTCACGAAGGTCGTCAGGAGGGTCAGCAACCCGATCAACACCACCCCGGTGATTTTGCCGGCCATGGTCTGCGCCACGGACACATGCAGGCTGATCAGCGGCAGGCCGATGATCCAGGTGCCGACAAATGTGATGAAATACGCAAAAACCCGCGCGGACAGGCTCTTGCCGGTGAGGTCCTCGCCCGCGCAGCGCCAGCCCGTCGCACCCATCTGTGTCATGGCGATCACGAGGCGGAACAGATAGAGCATGAGGCTGAGCGGTCCGCGCGGCGGCGCCTCGATATCGGACCAGTTCACCTCGATCACGTCTCGAACGGTGGGGTGCCCTTCAAGGCGCAGGCGTGGATGTTCCTCGCCGCCCGCCTCGATTGTCCCCTCGCGCACCGTGAAGTCGTGATCGAGGGCCAGGCCCGCGACGATGTCCCGGGCAAGGTCGCCCGCTGTGGGGCTGCCGACCCCATGGATGGCAACCAGGGTCCGGTCGGGGACCGCATGGGGCGGGGGGGAGGCCGGGGTGCCTGAGGTCATGGGACCAACTCCTCCTTTGAAAACCTGCGCTGGATCGACGATATGCTTTGGCACTTCTTACCATGCGCCGGCCCCTGTGGCAGAATTGGGCGTGTGACTTCTTTGCCTTGAGCGGGCCCCGAGGACCCAAGCAGGGTCGCCAACGGCGTGGATTGGATCGCGCGCAGTTGGATCGCGCGCAGTTGGATCGCGGACGGTAGGATCGCGCACGAGTGGTTCGCTCACAGGCCGAAAGCAACGGACAATCCATGACCGAGCCTTCATCTTCCCTCTCCGGCACCGATTGTCCGCCCGCCGCCGATCAGACGGCCCTTGTGCTCTTTTCCGGCGGTCAGGATTCGGCCACATGCCTGGCCTGGGCGCTGGAGCGCTATGGCCGGGTGGAGACGGTGGCCTTCGACTACGGCCAGCGCCACAGCGTTGAGCTGGAGTGCCGGATGAAGGTGGTGGAGCGCCTGCGCAAGACCTTTCCCGAATGGGGCAGCCGGCTGGGCGGGGATCATTTCATGGATGTGCCGGTGCTCAACGCGGTCTCGGACACGGCGCTGACCCGGGATGTGGCCATCGAAATGGGTGAGAACGGTCTGCCCACGACCTTTGTCCCCGGCCGCAATCTGCTTTTCCTCACCCTCGCGGGCGCGCTGGCCTACCGCCGGGGGCTCAAGCGCATCGTGACGGGTGTGTGCGAGACGGATTATTCCGGCTATCCCGATTGCCGCGACGACACCATTAAGGCCATGCAGCTTGCCCTCAATCTGGGCATGGACGCGCGCTTCGTGCTGGAGACGCCGCTCATGTGGCTCAACAAGGCGCAGACCTGGACCTTGGCCGAGCGGATCGGCGGTGTGGGCCTTGTCGACCTGATCCTTGAGGAAACCCACAGCTGCTATAACGGTGTGCGCACCACGCGCCACGCCTGGGGGTATGGCTGCGGCACCTGTCCGGCCTGTGAGCTGCGCCGCACCGGTTATGAGCAGTACCGGGACGGGTTGGCGCGCACCTGATTGCCGGGACGATGAAGGGGTCGCACAACACCTGGCCTCGATGGCCCGTTTTCGACACCTGACTGAGAGATGTCCGAAACCGCATGGCCCGGAGGCTTCCCGCCCCAAGGCAGGCCGCCCTGGGCAGGCCGTGCCGGGCGCCCGTGATCAGTTCTGATCCGCCCCCGGGCGTGCTAGCCTCCCAACGCCAAGATTTGGTCAACGCGACAAACCCCAAGAGACCAAGGGGAAATGGGAGGACGAGGCCATGACGCCTATGTTTGGTGGGATTGCCTATTTCGGTGACAGCCTGACGGATTCAGGCATCATTTTTGAGGTGTCGAGCCGGGCGAACGAGCTGCTCGCGCCTTTCGGCATCGATATCGACATCATCCCGCCGACCCCGCCCTATGCCGAGGCGTTTTCGGACGGGCCGGTCTATGCCGACATCGTGCCGGACCTTTTGAGCATTCCCGTGGTGCAGAACTTCGCCGTGGGCGGCGCCCGGGCCCTGGGCAGCCAGTTTCCCTTCGCGCTCGGGATAGACCTTCCGGAGGGCACGCCCGAGGAAATCATTGAAATCACGAATTTCGACAGCAATCTGGGCGCGCAGGTGGACCGCTTCGTGGCGATGGCCGCCGAAACGCCGCTGCCCGACAATTTCGCCGCCAGCTTCTTCATCGGCTTTAACGATTACGCCACCTTCACGCCCTCCAGCGAAGAAACAGCGGTACAGGAACTCGCTGGTTTCACGCTCCAGATCGTGGAGCAGACCATCGCCAGCGCCTCCGAAGCGGTTGCGGCCGGTGCGGACACCGTCATCCTCAACCTGTTGCCGCGTTCGGACATTTTCCCGCTGAACTCCGGCGACACGCCCGAGGAAGTGGCCCTTGCCGAATTCCTGTCGACGGTCGCCAATGATGCCTTGCGCGAGGGCGCGGCCGTTCTTGAGGCCCAGGGCGCCGCGGTGGAAATCGTGGATCTGAAAGCCATCAGTTCCGAGATCAATGATGACCCCTCGACCTTCGGCTTTTTGACTGTGGATGCGCCCTTCCTGCTCAGCGGCGGGACCACGGCCACGCCGAACCCGGCCCTGGCGGGCGTCGATCTCAACCAACTCGGCTTCATCGATTTCGTCCACCCGACCACGGCCTTGCACGGCGTTTGGGCGGCCTTCACGGTGCGCGATCTGTCCACGGACGAGGATGTGATTGTCGAGGGCATGGGCCGCGACTTCACCACCACGGGCGACGGCGACGATATCGTCTTCAGCCGCGCCGGCGCGGATTTCCAATTCCTGCGCGGAGGCGACGATCTGGGCTTCGGCGGTCTTGGGAATGACTTCCTGTTCGGTCAGGATGGCGATGACATCCTGTCGGGCGGCTCGGGCCGGGATAACCTGTTTGGCGGCCAGGGGCGGGACATCCTCGCCGGCGGTGCGGGCAATGACGACCTGTTTGGCGACGGTGGTGCGGACGTTCTCATTGATGGGCTGGGCAGTGACCGGGCCTTCGGCGGCGCCGGAGATGACATCTTCCTGTACACCGAAGCGGCCCTGTTCGCCGATCCGGGCGGCAGCGACATCTTCTTCGGCGGCGCTGGCGAGGACACCCTCATCCTGTCCTTGAGCGCGCAAACCCTGGCCATCGAGGAAGCGGCCTTGGCCGAACGCTTCGTGGCCGGACAGTCCTACCGGTTCGAGACATTCGATCTGACTGTTTTCAATGTGGAAACTGTCATTTTCTCCGAAGGGCTGGGATTGGACGACGTTGAGGGCTTCACCGACGAGACCGCGTCCCTCCTCAGTGAAGCGGACCTGTTCGGGTTCGTGTGATCGCGTCCGGGTAACGCC
>CAYYTT010000095.1:0-278 GCA_964474635.1 uncultured Alphaproteobacteria bacterium
GGGCGGGTTCCTCTTCTCCCTCTACTGATGATCAGTTTACCCTAAATAAGGGGTTTTGGATAGGTTTTTGTGCGGTTTACAACGGAATTTGCGTTCATTTGTCATGGCGAGGAGTTTTGCGATGACGCCAACCAGGGCCGCGCGTTCTGTGCGCTTGGCCCTGGATCCCTTCGCTGGCGCTCGGGATGACGGTGTTGGGGGTAGAGGAGTTCCCCAATCTCGTCATGGCGAGGAGCGTAGCGACGACGCCAACCAGGGCCGCGCGTTCAGAGCCCTTG
>CAYYTT010000095.1:378-15515 GCA_964474635.1 uncultured Alphaproteobacteria bacterium
GCCCTGGATCCCTTCGCTGGCGCTCGGGATGACGGTGTTGGGGTTGGTGACGCTTCCCCCAACATCGTCATGGCGAGGAGCGTAGCGACGACGCCAACCAGAGCCACACGCTCCGAACGCCTTGGCCCTGGATCCCTTCGCTGGCGCTCGGGATGACGGTGTTGGGGTTGGTGACGCTTGCCCCAACTTTGTCATGGCGAGGAGGGTAGCGACGACGCCGGCCAGGGCCGCGCGCTGTGAGCCCTTGGCTCTGGATCCCTTCGCTAGCGCTCGGGATGACGGTGGGGGTGGCGGGCGATTGTCGGTCTTTGGCGCGCTTGTCTTTTGGGCCAGGGGCTCGCCCTTTGGAGCCACGCGCGCACCATTTTGGCCATAGGGGGAAGCTTTTGTAATGCCTGCCGTTTTGGGCCATCCAGGTCTTCCAGGCCGGGGCGGCCCTCGAAACAGCGCGTCAGCGCAGGCTGGGGTTACCTGACCGGGCATAGATCCTGCGGGCTAAACCCTGGCGCGGCGGCGCTTTTAAGCTACGCTTATGAAAAATGGCCGCAAAACGGGCCCCCTCGCGCGCGGCCCTCAGGTCGCCGTCTCGAGGTCCCGGCGAGAGGGAGTGCCCATGACGGATTTGAATTTCGAAAGCTGGACCGGCCGCACGGAAACCCAGAGCGACATCGTCACATCCGCGCCCGTGCGCGGTTTGTCGGCCACCCTTGGCGCCATAAACGATGTGAGCGCGGAGCCCGGCGCGCCGCTGCCCCCCCTTTGGATCTGGATCAATTTCCTGCCCATCGTCTCCATGGACCAGGTGGGCCCGGACGGGCACCCAAGGCGCGGCGGATTTCTGCCGCCGGTGCCCCTGGAGCGGCGCATGTGGGCGGGCGGACGCCTGACGTTCCACGCCCCCATCCATGTCGGCGATCGCCTGGACCGCACCTCAACGATCCTGTCCGTGAAGGAAAAATCGGGCCGCGCCGGCTCCATGGTTCTGCTCACCGTGCGCCATGAGGTCAGCGTCGATGGCCGCCTCGCTGTCGATGAGGAACAGGACATCGTCTATATCGCCATTCCGGATGTCTTCACGCCGCCGCCGCCCACCGCCGTCCCCGTGGGGGACTGGCGCGAGCCGGTGACCATGGATCCAGTCAAGCTGTTCCGCTTCTCGGCCCTTACCTTCAATGGCCACCGCATCCATTACGACCGGCCCTATGCCATGGAGGTGGAGAAATATCCTGGCCTCGTGGTGCACGGACCGCTCCAGGCGCTGATGCTGTTTGAGGCGGGCCGGAGGCGCCACCGGGACAAGACGCCATCGGGCTTCACCTTTCGCGCCACCCGCCCCCTGTTCGATTTCGACGCCATCAGCCTCACCGGCGCGGCGCGCGAGGATGGGGCGCTCGATCTGTACACGGCCAATGGCGAGGGCGCCGTCGGCATGCAGGCCGCCCTCTCCTTCCGCGACGCCTGAGACCACAGAACAAAACGCACGCACCCAAAACCCAGGAGGACCCGCCCATGGCTCAGATACTCAAAGGCCTTCGCATTGTCGAAGGGTCCGCCTTCGTTGCCGCGCCCCTTGCCGGCATGACCCTGGCGCAAATGGGCGCCGACGTGATCCGCTTCGACCGCATTCGCGGCGGTCTCGACTTTCACCGCTGGCCGGTGACGAAAGACAATGACAGCCTGTTCTGGGCGGGGCTGAACAAGGGCAAGCGCTCTCTGGCCGTGGACATGTCCACCCCCCGCGGCCAGGAAATCGTCACCCGGCTGATCACCGAGCCGGGCGAGGATCGGGGCATCTATGTCACCAATCTGCGGGTACGCGGATGGATGGGCTATGAGGCCCTGAAGGAAAAGCGCGAGGACCTGATCATGGTCACCGTGCTTGGCGACCGCAATGGCGGGCCGGCCGTCGACTACACGGTCAATCCCGGTGTGGGTTTTCCCGATGCCACGGGCCATGAGGGCACGCGCGAACCCGTGGGCCATGTGCTGCCGGCCTGGGACATTGCGACCGGGCACCTGGCGGCCGTGAGCGTGCTTGCCGCCGAGCGCCACCGGCGCATGACCGGCGAAGGGCAAATCGTGGATGTTCCGCTCAAGGATGTGGCGCTGGGCGCGCTCGGTTATCTTGGCATCATCGGTGAGGTCATGGTCAATGGCTATGACCGGCCTAAGGTCGGCAATTCCCTCTACGGCGCCTATGCCCAAGACTTCGAGACGTCCGATGGGCGCCGCGTGATGGTCGTGGCCCTGACCAATCGCCAGTGGAACGGCCTCAAATCGGCGACGCATTTGTCCGAAGAACTCGATGCTCTGGGCCCGCGCCTCGGCGTCAACCTGGCCCTCGAAGGGGACCGCTGGAAAGCGCGCCACGAGATCACGACAATCCTTCGACCCTGGTTCGCGGCCCGGCGCATCGAGGATTTCGCTCAGAACCTCAACGAACATGGCGTGACCTGGAGCGTATACCGTTCCTTCCGTCAGGTGATCGAAGAGGACCCGGACTGCTCGACCGCCAATCCCATGTTCAACATGATCGATCATCCGGGCATCGGCGAATATCTTGTGCCGGGAACGCCGGTCAATTTCAGTGCCGAGCCAAGGGAGAATCCGGGGCGCGCGCCGGCCTTGGGGGAAAACACGGACGAAATTCTGTCCGAACTCGGCTGTTCGGATGGGGAAATCGCGCGCCTGCACGATGAACAGATTGTCGCCGGCCCCCGCCCCGGCCGGGCCCCAACAAGCGATTGATTCTGAGGCGCGAATGATTGGTAAGGGGATGATCGATGCGGAACGTGACCGGGGCGGTGTGCGCGAGCCTGGTGCTGCTCTGCTCTTGCGTGGCAGGCACTGGCGCGGCTGGTAGGGCCGGTGCCCTGCCCGCGGGCTACACGAATGTCTGCACAACATCGGTAACAAATACGTGGGCGTACCGGTATAATCGATTGATCGTCGAGCCGAGTTCCACACGGCATCCGCACATGGCCAGCGAGGTCACTTACAATGGTCCGTCGCAAGAGTGCACCAACCAGTCCATGGGCACGAACCTGATCGAAGGCGAGGCCGCCTTGACGCGCACCGGCGATATGCGGGTGATCGGCGATCTGTGCGCGGCGGAGCCTCAGCTCGTGATCGAGCGCGTACGGATCAATGCACCACTGACCCCGAAAAATATCGCCTATCAAAAGACAAACAGAAATTCGCCTTATGACTTTTACGTCGACTCCCGGACCCAACTCGTGGGCTCGATCAGGCGTGTCGATGATATGCTGGAGGCCTTCAAGGTCCTGGTAAGCCAGCAATGCGGCGCGGTGCCGCCGCGCGTGCGTGTCTTTGGGCGAACCAAATACAACCAGCCCAATAGCTGGGTCCGAAAGCCGGGCGACAAACGGTGGAGCCATCCGGGCAATCCACCCGTCGAGTACACGACGTTTTATTCCGGGACGTATTATCCAGATCGCGAGCCCTTCGCCCTGGAGCATGACGACACGGAACAGGCCGTCCTGTACAAAGTCCTCGAAGGGGAGTTCCGGCGCCACATCGCGCAGCAATACCGATACGACCCCAACAGGGCCGCGCTGGGGCTCGGTGTCATTGCGCTGTGGGCCCTCGCCGCGCAGGACGGCGGCGATCCCAATGGGCTTAACCCGGTCGATCCCCTGTGCTATTCGGGCCTTTCGGCGGGCGAACGCATCGCCTATGGCTGCCCGTTTTAGGGCGCATGCGTCACGGCGCGACCCAAGACCCGGTCCACTCCGTGCCCTGACGCTCGAAGATGGCCCGTTCGTGGCCGTCTCGGGCCAGGGTCAGGCAATCAAGCCTGTCCAGGGTGGCAAGGATCACCGTGAAATGCCCCGCGCCGCCAGCAATGGCGGCAGGATCGGTCGGCTCAGCCGCCTGTTTTGAGGCCGCGCGGGTCTCCACGGGTGTTCCGGGCGGCAGGGGCAAGTGGTAGGCGGTCTTTTGGCGCTCCGACAGGCCCGCATAGACCCCATCACGATACGGACCATGGGCGAGGATCCCCGCTTCCCCCTCGGCGCGCACCTGGAATTGGTGGCGCGTATCCCAGAACAGCAACGACAGACGGGACGCGGCAAGAAGCTCGGCGACCTTCGCCGAGCGGTGATCCGTATGGATCTCAAGCCGGTTCAAAGCCCGATCAACGGCCCTCAGGACCACCACACGGCCCGCCGGACCGGATTGCCCGGCCGTGCACAGAACGGGCGTGCGAAACGGCGCGTTGCGCCGCTCCGGCGCCGCCTGGATCCGGCCCCAGGCAAGGCCGAACAGGGCCACAAGCTCCGGCTCGCGCATAACGCCTCACGCTCCGCCAACGGGCGGTGCATTGGGCGGGGCGGGCCGGATACCGAATTCCTTCAGCCCAAGCGCCAGGGATGCGGCCGTCTTCAGGAAGGGCAGCTTGGGCAGGGACATGACCACGGCCGCCGCATCGATCAGGCTGCCCGTGTCGGCCAAAAAACGGATGGCCCGCTGGGTATCGGCCTTTTCGAAAATCACCGCCGAGAGCAGCGGCCCCAAATGGGGATGGTGGCGCAGCACGCGCAGCCACACCTTGTCCATGGCGCTCAGCCAGGCGGTGCGCGTGCCAAGCCCTGGGCGCAAGGCCTCCGCCGCCAGGCCATGGCGCGTGATCCCTTGGGCCAACGCGGCCGCCTGGC
This sequence comes from uncultured Alphaproteobacteria bacterium, assembly GCA_964474635.1. Classification (GTDB taxonomy): domain Bacteria; phylum Pseudomonadota; class Alphaproteobacteria; order JAJFIK01; family JAJFIK01; genus CAYUYV01. Next base: position 5,055 of record CAYYTT010000095.1, read on the forward strand.
GCTGGATGGCCAGAAACCCATAGCCCGAGGAGGGGCGCAGCGCTCCGCCGGCCGTGCCCATGCGCAGGATGCGGCTGCCGGGCGCGGACGGGTCCATGCCCACGGCGGAAATCATCGGCAGGCAGGCGGCCTCGCGATAATGCACCGTGAACGGATGGCCCACATAGCGCGCGACCGCCTCCTCCAGCCCCTCAAGGGGCGGGGGCACGTGGGCGCGGGGCGTAAAGCGGGTATCCTCGACCAGGGCCCGGGTCGGCGAGAAGGGCAAAACGTAAAAGAACCGGATCTCGCCCTCATGGGTGCCGGGCAGGAAATCCATCAGGATGACCTCCCCCGGATCGAAGCACGGCTCCTCGGTCTCGATCTCGATCCCGGCAAAGGCCTGCACCAGCCCCTGGGGCAGAATTTCCGTATCCTCCGGACGCACCCAAACCGGCGGCCGGGTGTCGACGCACAGGTCCGCACTCATGCGCCCCGCCGGCGTCTCCACGGCGACGGCGCCGCCATCCTCCGTGAGCGCATCGACCGGCACACCAAGGGACATGGTGATTTTCGGATGACCGCGCAGCCGCTCCAGCGCCATGTCGTAAAGGGTATGCGCCTCAATGGTCTCGTAGGGCGTGGGGTCCGCGTTGAAATGCACATCCCGTCCGCCGCCGCGCACCAGGCACCGGGACCAACGGCTGCGCACGGCCGCATCGAAGGGGTGGTCGTGCAGCCGCCAATAGGACCAGGTCCGGTCGCGTTTATAGGCGTGTCGCGCCTCCACAAGATGGGTGCGCGGACAGGCCTCGCCCAGCTCACTGAGCGCAATGGCGAGGCTGAGGCCGGCAAGACCGCCGCCGCAGATCGCCAGCTCAACACCATTCGGCAAGGTCGTACCGGTCATGGCGCGTCTCCCTCGGCGGCGCGAAACGCAAGACCGTCCGGTGTCGGTATGAAATCATAGCGGCGCAGCATGGGTTCGATCTCATCATGCAGCGCCGTGTCATGGCGCGCCGCCAACCGGCCCGGCAGGACCGTGAGCCCGGCGAGAGCGCCCGCGGTGAGAATGATTTTGCGCGACCGGGTCGTGAAGGCCCTGCCCTGCCAGTAACGCGCGGGGCCGCCGCGCCGGATCACCCCGCCAATGCCGCGATAGACCCGCGAGGCCACATGGATCGCGGCGCGGGCCTGGAGCGGCAGGAAGCACAGGCCCGTCCGCGCGCTGTCGTAGTATCGGTCAGCCTCTTCGAGCAGATGCAGCACGCCGGTCCAGGCGCGGGCCCGGTCATCGCCCGTACCGGCCACGAGCGCTTCGGGCTCCAGGGGCCCGTCCGTCCACTCCGCCGGCAGATAAACCCGGGTCCGGCCCGCGTCCTCAAGCACATCGCGCGCGATATTGGTCATCTGCATGGCAAGCCCGAGGTCGATCGCGAAGGGCAGCGCCCGCTCCTGCTCGCGCACCTCCAGCACCGGGCACATCATGACGCCCACGCAGCCGGCGACACCCAGGGCGTAGTCCTTCAGTTCAGCCGCCCGGGCAAGGCGCATGGGCTCCAGATCGGCGACCAGCATGTCCGCCAGCATGCGCGCACCGGCAATGGCGGAGGGCGCGCCGTCGCACAGGTCGAAAAAATCGGCCACGTCCGGGCGATGGCTCGTGCCGGCGGTCAGATCGGCCTGGACCTGCCGCAAATTGTGGCTTGCACGGACGATATCGTGTTCCTCGTCGGCCAGATCGTCGAGATAACGGCAAAAGGCATAGAGGCGCGCGGCCCGGTCGAGCTTCGCGGGGGACAAAAAGCGCCCCGCCCAGTTGAAACTGCGGCCATGGTGGGCGAGCACGGCGCGGCTGTCCTGATCGACGGCGCCCAGATCGTCGATTCGCCTATCCCGGTCGCCGCCGGTCTGCGCGCTGGCCCGCACCGGGCTACTCGGTCCGCGTTCACCCGAAACGGGATGGGTCATGGCAGGCTGTGCTCCCTGGGCGATCGCTGCCACGGCGATCGGCGACGCCGCAGCACCCTTGGCCATACCATCACTCACCTGTCGGGTCATTCGGTCCCCCGTGACTACACCGGTGTTCTCACCTTACGGTCTTGATGGCCTGGGGGACTACACAACCAAAGTCCAGCTTTTGGCCGCTTTAGGGTGCGCCCATCCTGGAGCGCGAGAAATCGCCCAGGGTAAACCTCGCCCTGGGTGCCTTACCTCAAGTCCCGATTCGACGCGAATAGAACCATGACCGGACCGGTTGGGATCAGCCCGCCAAGCATCCCCACCCGGTCCCAGAACACGGCGAGACGCTGCCCATGGACACCATAAGCACACTTAAGGGGAAACACGCCCTCGTGACCGGCGCGGGCGACGGCATTGGGGCCATGCTGGCGCGCGGTTTTGCCGGGCTCGGGATGACGGTTTTTGTCCAGGACATTCGCGCCGACGCGGCCGCAAGCATCGCCGCGCAGATCCAGGAGGCCGGCGGAACCGCCCGTCCCCTCGTCTTCGACGTCAGCGACCGGGACGCGGCCGATGCCGCCGCACAAGACCTGGCCCGGCAGGGCGTGACGCTCAGTGTTTTGTGGCTCAATGCCGGCGTCGGGGTGGGCTCGCCCATCGTCGCGGGCAAGGCGAACGCCGTGGAGTGGGCCTATGCGGTAAATGCCATCGGTGTGATCTGGACCGCTCAAGTGTTCCGCCTACTGATGGATCCGTCCAATGGGGACCCCGGGCCGCGCCATGTGGGCATCACGGCCTCAACGGCAGCCCTGCGCCGCCCGATCGGCCCTTTTCCGCTTTATGCGGCCACAAAACACGCGACCTTCGCCATTGCCGAGGCCCTTCAGGAAGAACTCGCCGGCGACGGGATCGGCGTGACCATCCTATGTCCGGGCCTGCTCAACACGAATATCTGGGACGGCGCCAGGGCACGGCCGGACCGGTTCGGCGGCGTGCGCCGGATGGATCCGGCGGTCTCCACCCAGTGGCGCGAGGCCAAGAGCCCGCAGGCCATGTGGCCCCATATCCTGCGCACCTTGGAGGCGGGCGGAGGCTACCTTGTCTGCGCGACCGACGACGGGGACACGCGGGCCGCCTTTGATGCCCGCGCCGAGGCCATCCGGGCATCCATCGTGGAGATTTGAGCCGGCGCGCCGTGTTGGAACCCGTGACATTCCGCGGGTGTACCCTGCGGCAATTGGGCGCGAAGGGCAGTCAGAAATATTCGAGGCTGACCCGGAACATGGCCTCGACCTTTCTGACGACCGATCGCACGGCGAACAAAATGACCCTGTCGCCCTTATGGATAATGAAGTCCGGATCCGGCATGTGGACGTCCTTGCCGCGCACGATGGCACCAATGACGATGCCCGGGTGCAGGCGCGCCTCCGCGAGGGGACGGTCCACCAGGGTGGACGTTTCCAGGGCCTCCGCCTCGATGACTTCCCCTGCCCCATTGCCGATGGAATGGAGCCCTTTGATGCGGCCCTTGCGGACATATTGCAGGATGGTCGACACGGTGATGCTGCGCGGATCGAGATAGGCCCCAAGATCGAGCGATTCGAGCAGATCACCGTAGGCCTGCTCATTGATCAAGGTGATCGTCCTCCGGGCGCCGAGCTTACGGGCCATCAGTGAGGTGAGGATATTCACCTGATCATTGTTCGTCACCGTAACGACGGTTTCGGTGTCCTGCACACCCGCCTCGCGCAGGAGTGCCTGGTCAAGCCCGCTGCCCAGCAGGACGACCGTCCGGCCCAGCCGGTCCGCCGCCCCTTCGGCCTTGTCCTTGGACTGTTCGATCAATTTGACCTTGGCCCCATGGCGCCGCTCCAACCCTTGGGCCACATAAACGCCGATGTTTCCGCCGCCGACCACGATGACCCTGTGGGCTTCCTGTTCCTCGTGGCCGAATAGGCGCAAGGTCTCCGCCACTTCCTCCTGGGGCGCGACGAAGTAAACCTCATCGCCGGTCTCGATGGGGTCGCTCAAGGCGGGCACAAAGAACCGGCCCGCCCGATTGATGGCCAAGACCGTGAATCGACGGCCGGGGAAGGTCTCACGCAACTGGTCGACGGGCGTGTTCGAAACGGGCGAGCCCTCCAGGATCCGAACGCCGACCATCTGCACCCGCCCTTTAGCGAAATCCACGGTCTCAAAAGCGCCTGGAATACGCAGGCGGCGCAGCACGGCGCGGCCCACTTCCTTTTCCGGCGAGATGATCACGTCGATGGGCATGTTATCGCTGCTGAAGAGGTGCCCGCAGCCTTCCTCCAGATAGGCCTGAGCCCGCACCCGGGCGATCTTGCGCGGCACGGAAAACAGCGAATGGGCGACCTGGGTCGCGATCATGTTGATTTCATCGGAATGGGTCACGGCAATGAGCATGTCCGCGTCCACGGCCCCCGCCTGCTCCAGGACATGGGGGTGGGCGCCGTGGCCGACGATCCCGCGCACATCGAGCACTTCCTGGAGGCGCTGAACGAGGCGCGGGTCAAGGTCGATGACGGTGACATCGTTGTCCTCGCCGGCCAAGGCACGGGCGATCCCGGATCCGACGCGGCCGGCACCGCAGATGATGACTTTCATGGCAATCGGACCTTCCGTGGACGCCCCGAACCCTCGCCGGTCGAGGCACGCTCCAAGCTATGCCGCCGCGCCGGGCAGCTTCCGCCCGGGGACCGACCGGGCCCAAACGGCGCGTCCCGTTCCGACTTACTCTTCGGCGCTGGCGCGGCCGCTTGGGGTCACGCCGAGGGATTTGAGTTTGCGATGGAGTGCGGAGCGCTCCATGCCGATAAAGCCGGCGGTGCGCGAGATGTTGCCGCCGAAACGATTGATCTGGGCAATGAGATAATTGCGCTCAAAAGCTTCCCGCGCTTCGCGCAAGGGCAGGGAAATGATGTGCTCGTTATCACTGCCATTGCCGACGCTCGGGGTCGAGGCACCGACTTCCGTGGGCAAAAGATCAGCCGAAATCACCCCGTCATTGTCCTCCGAGGCGAGGATCAGCAGCCGTTCCACGGTATTGCGCAGTTGGCGGACATTGCCCGGCCAGTGGTGGGTCTGCAGCGCCGCCATGGTGTCCGCGCCGATCTTGCGCCGAGGCAGGCCCGCCGTGGTCACAAGCCGGTCCATGAAGTAATCCACCAGCAGGGGAATGTCGTCACGCCGCTCCGCGAGGCTGGGAACCTGGATGGGCACCACATTGAGGCGGTGGTAGAGGTCTTCCCGGAAGCGGCCAGCGCCCATTTCCTGGACCAGATCCTTGCTGGAGGAACTCATGAAGCGCACATCGACATAGACTTCCGGACCGCCGCCGACCCGGCGGAAGGTCTGGTCCACCAGCACACGCAGGATCTTGCCCTGGGTTGCCAGCGGCATGTCGCCCACTTCGTCGATGTAAAGCGTGCCGCCATGGGCCAGTTCGAGGGCGCCGACCTTATGGGGCGTGCCCTCCCCGCCCTCGACGCCAAAAAGCTCGATCTCCATGCGTTCGGGCGAGATCGTGGCGGCGTTGATGGCCAGGAATGTGCCCGCCGACCGGCGCGATTTGTGATGGATCTGGCGCGCCACAAGCTCCTTACCGCTGCCCGACGGGCCGGTGATGAGGATCCGCCCGTTGGTCGGGGCGGCCTTCTCGATGTTCTGGCGCAGATGGGCCATGCAGGCGGTCTCCCCGAGGAGACTATCCTGGGTTCCGGCTCGCAAACGCAAATCCCGGTTTTCGCTGCGCAGCTTGCGGTTTTCCAGCGCGCGCTCGACCACAAGAAGCAAGCGATCCGAGTTGAATGGCTTTTCCACAAAGTCGTAGGCACCGATCTTGATGGCCGTGACGGCCGTCTCGATGGTCCCGTGGCCGGAGATAATGATCACGGGCAGGTCGGCGTGTTCCTTTTTCACCGTCTCCAGAATTTCAATGCCGTCCATCCGGCTGCCCTGGAGCCAGATGTCGAGGATCAGCAGGGAGGGTTGGCGCGAGCGGATTTTTTCCAGCGCCTCGTCGGAGTCGCTAGCCACCCGCGTTTCATAGCCCTCGTCGTCCAAAATCCCGGAGACGAGTTCCCGAATGTCCGCCTCATCGTCGACGATCAATACATCATCGGGCTTCATTGGTTTTCCGTTGTGTTACGCCGTGTTGCGAAAAGCCGGGAAGCTCAGCCGGACCATGGCGCCGACGGGACGACCGCTGCTCACGCCATCGGTCAGCCTGACAAAGCCGTCGTGGTCTTCCATGATTTTCTTCACGATGGCCAGTCCCAAGCCGGTACCCTTATCCCGTGTGGTCATGTAGGGCTCCGTCAGACGGTGACGGTCGGTCTTGGGCAAGCCGCACCCATTATCCGTTACTGAGATGTCGATGCGCCCCTGATCCACGCTGAGCTTCACAACCACGCGGCCGCGCTCGCCGTGGATGGGATCCTTGGACAGGCGCTGTTCGATGGCCTCGGACGCATTTTTCAGCACATTGATCATGGCCTGGCTGATCTGCCGGGCATCGCATTCGACCACGATGGCGCGGTCTGGCAGATCGGCGACAAAATCGATGTCGGCATTGCCCACCCGCTGGAGGAAGGTCGCCTGACGCACCAGTTCGGTAATGTCCGAAGGGCCCATGACCGCTTCGGGCATGCGGGCGAAAGACGAAAACTCGTCGACCATCCGGCCGATATCGTTCACCTGACGGATGATCGTATCGGTGCACTGCTCGAAGATTTCCGGTTGGGAGAGCACTTCCTTGCGATATTTGCGGCGCAGTCGCTCGGCCGAGAGCTGGATGGGCGTCAGCGGGTTGCGGATTTCGTGGGCAATGCGCCGGGCCACATCGGCCCAGGCCGACATGCGCTGGGCCGCCACGAGGTCCGTGACATCGTCGAAGGTCAGCACGAAGCCTTTGCTCTCCTCCGCGCCCGAGTCCGAAGTCAGGCGCACAATGAAATTCCGCACGGCCCCATCGACCGGCACATCCACATGGATGGGGCCGTCTTCCGTGCTCGTTGCCTTGTCGAGGCGGCCCTCAAGGGCCGGGATCTCGCGTTCGAGGTAACGCCCCATGAGCTCGTGTTCGCTCAGGCCCAGCATGGTGCAGGCGGAGCTGTTCATCAGCGTGACCCGGCCGCGCCAGTCCAGACCGATGACACCCGCGCGCACGCCGGACAGGACCGCCTCCGTGAAGCGCCGGCGCCGGTCCGACTGGCGGTTGGCCGTGATCAGTTCATCGCGCTGGGCTTCAAGATCGGCCGCCATCTGATTGAAGGTGTGGCCGAGCATGGCGATCTCGTCGTCCCCCGGCGTCACAAGGACCCTCGCGCTCAAGTCGCCCTGGGATATCAGGCTCGCCGCATCGGCAAGCGCCCCCACCGGCGCCGCGATCCGCCGGGCCTGGAACACGCCCCAGACGGCCGCACCGGAAAGAACAATCATGGCGATCAGGAGATAACTCGAGCCATAGATCGCCTTGAAGTACCCCCGTTCGCCGACGAATTGCTGGTACTTGGCGTGCGTCGCGTTCGTCTCATCGAGACTTTTCATCGTCGCCGTGGCTTCGGATTTGATCATCAAAATAAAGATATCGCGCCCATCCCATGTGGAGACCTGGGACCACAGCGACCCGTTCAGCTTGGCAACAACGGCGATTTCCCCGCCCGGCCGGTCATAACGAATCTGGGGATAGGATTCCGCGGCAGCGAACACCGAGGCGGGCAGTAGCTTTATCAATGCATTGGGATCGCTCGATACCACCGCGGACACGATGCGCGAGTTGTCGTTCTGGACGATGTGGATCGCGTCCAATCCGAGCAGTTCGGCCCGATCAACGAGCAACTCTTCAAACGCGACGCGGTCCCGTTTGAACATGTCGAGATTGGAGTCCAATTGCTTGACGAGAACCGTCGCGGTGTCGCGCAGGGTTTGATCCGTGCGCTGCTCGTAACTGTTCACCACCATCGTGGCGTTGTTAAACATCAGATCGGTCGACTCGGTGAACCAACTTTCAATCGAGTAGAACAAAAGGAGTGCGAACAGCCCGCAGGCCAGGATGGGCATCGCGGCGATGGACGAGAACTGAAACATGAAATCGCCCGACAGCCGTGAGCCGGGCTTGTCTTTCATGGGGCCAACAAAGAACTGGGCGACCACCCAGCACGCAACCCCGATCAAAGCCAGAGCAAGCAGACCCATGACCGTGACCATGCCGGCGATCATCCAGGCGGACCGGGTGCCGGGCACAAATTTGCTGATCAGGCTGCCGCTGATGATGGACAGGCCAATCGTGGCGATGACCAAAAGGCTGCTCAGAACGGTGACGACCCAGCGCGGCTGGCTTGCCGAGGCCCAGGAGAAAAGCCCCTTTTCGTCACGCAGTTCCCGCTGAGTGAAAAAGGCGAAAACCTTGGTGATCGGAGCAAAGGACAGACGCGCCAGGCCCGGACCCTGACGCGGCAGCAAAGGCCGGCGCCGGACCATCCGCTTACGCGCCGGGGCAGCATCGCCAGGGCGCGGTTTGCCAGCCTGACGCTCCATTTTCTGGATCGGCTTTTTTCCGTTTTTGGGTGCTTGCCCCGGGGGCGGACGGCGCCCTGCCCTCGATGACGATCCTTGCATCAGCCCTGTTCCCACCCTGTCCCGTCTCCCGGCGTCGGCGGCGACATGAGGGGGCGCGCCATCGCCGGGTGCCGAAAGAGCTTCCGGCGCCCGCGTCCAAAAAGCTCACATTCGACACAATTCTCGAAAAGGCAAAGTATCACACCTGTTGCTAAATTGCTACAGTGGTCACGACTGTCTTTGTTTGTCCAGACCTCATTTTTCCTAGCTGGACTTATGCACAGATGTTCAAGTCGCTCTTCGATTGGTGTCGAGTTCAAGGTCGTGCAACTTCTTGCGCAAAGTATTGCGGCTGACGCCCAAAAGATGCGCGGCGCGGACCTGATTGCCCCGGGTGGCGGCGAGGCACAGCCGAAACAATGGCCGCTCCACCTCGCGCAAAACCCGCTCATAAAGCCCTGGCGGGGGAAGCGCGTCGCCGTGGAGCGCGAAGAAGTGCCGAAGGTGGCCTTCGACCGCCTCCGACAGACTGCCCGGCCGGTCCGGCCGGCCCAGATAATCACCGGCCAGCGCCGCCACCACGGCCCCTTGCGGCACCGGTTCGGCCGGAAAGCGCGCAGCAAGGCGCTGAACCACACGCACCATCTCGCTCAAATTTCCGCGCCAGGTGTGGGCCTTGAGGGCGTGGAGCGCGTCCGGGTCGACGGGGCCGCAAGAAACACCGTCGGCCCGCAACTGCGCCTGAATGCCGGCCGCGAGCGCCGGCACGTCCTCAAGCCGGTCGCGCAGGCTCGGCAGATCGATGCGCACAACGCGCGTCGTCGCAAACAACGCCGTGAGGACCTCCGGCTCCTCGCTGAAGGCGCGCGCCGATCCCATCAGACGCACAGCGCTCCGTCCCGCCCGCTGATCATCACCCCGGCGCAGAGCGACCAAGACCGAGGCCAGAAGGGCCCGCGCCGTCACATGGAGGTCGTCGAGCCCGCGCAGGAACAAGGTGCCCCCCGTGGCCGCCCGGATCCAGCCGCGTGGCTCCCCCCTGGCCACCGCCTCGGCGTCCGGGCCCACGAGGTCGCGCAGGAAGGCGGTGGCCGCATCCGACCCACCCAGACGGTTTGGCGCCTTGACGGATGCAAAGGGCCCCCGGGCGTTGCGGGAACGGTCATGGATTGCGCGGGCCACCACCTGCTTGCCGGTGCCTTTTTCGCCCACCAGCAACACCGGGTCGTCCCCGGCGACGCACGCCCGAAAGTGTTCCGCCTGATGACGAATGAGCGCCGAGTGCCCCAGCAGGGGCCATGGCAGATCCCGGCTCTCCTGGTCCGTAATGTCCATGATCACCCCTCACGCCGCGTGTCGGCAGGGGGCCCCTGGCCGGGCCGGTTCAGGCAGGTCGGCGAAATACTGGGCCAGACGCTTCAGGACAAAGGCCGGATCCTGCGACCGCATCAACGGTCCGCGCATGTCCGCTCCGCCCGGCAGATGCTCCAGATACCAGCCAAGATGTTTGCGCGCGGTCCGCACCCCGACCTCAATGCCGTAGAGCGACAACGTCTCTTCGTAGTGGCAGGCGATAACCTCGTGGATCAGCGCTGGGCCGGGATCGGGCACCGCCGGCGCGCCGGCGAGGTGGGCGCTCGCCTGGGCCGGAAACCAGGGGCGCCCCTGGGCACCGCGGCCGATCATGACACCGTCCGCGCCCGAACGGGCCCGTGCCTCGGCGGCGTCCTCAAGCCGGATGATATCGCCGTTTACGACGACGGGCACGCGGACACTGTCCTTGACCCGCGCAACAAAATCCCAATCGGCCGTACCCGTATAAAACTGGCAGCGCGTGCGTCCGTGGACGGTGATCATCCGCACGCCAGCCTCCTCGGCACGGCGCGCCAGATCGGGCGCATTGAGGCTGTCATGGTCCCAGCCCATGCGCATCTTGAG
>CAYYTT010000096.1:0-15238 GCA_964474635.1 uncultured Alphaproteobacteria bacterium
CGGCACCGTGCTCGACGAGCTGGAGCGCCGGGATCTGAACACGGCCCTCGTGACCTTGTGCGTCGGCGCCGGCATGGGCACGGCCACGATCATCGAGCGCATTTGATCGCCAGAGACATGACCCGCGCGGCGCCGACCTGCCGGTCCGGCCGCCGCCGTCTCACAAACAGGAGTGAGTTATGAACCTCGACACCATGAAGTATGAGAAGGACGCGGATGGCATCGTCACCATCACCTGGGACATGCCCGGCCGCACAATGAATGTGCTCAGTCAGGAGTCCATGGCGGATTTCCGTACGGCGATTGAAACGCTCACCAAGGACGACAGCGTCACGGGCGTCGTGATCACGAGCGGCAAGCCCGCCTTCCTGGCCGGCGCTGATCTCGGCGAGCTTGGCAGCGATGAGGCCCGCGACGGCGGCGACCAGGACCCGGAAGCCGCCCTGCGCGCCCAGTTCGAAGGCGCCTACGGCTTTAACAAACTGCTCCGTGAGCTGGAGACCTGTGGCAAGCCGGTCGTCGCGGCCATCAATGGCACGGCGCTGGGCGGCGGCCTGGAAATTTGCCTTGCGTGCCACTACCGCATCGTGGCGGATGATCCGCGCACCCAGCTCGGCCTGCCGGAGTCCAAAGTCGGTCTGCTGCCCGGCGGCGGCGGTACCCAGCGTTTGCCCCGCCTCATCGGGGCCGCGAATGCCCTGCCGCTGATCCTTCAGGGGACGGCCCTGAACCCGGAAAAGGCGCTGGCCCAAGGGATTGTGAACAAGGTCGTGCCGGCCGATCACCTGATCGCCGAAGCCAAGCGCTGGATCAGGGAAGAAGGCGATCCCGTCCAGCCATGGGACAAGAAGGGCTACAAGGTGCCCGGCGGCAATCCCTATGAGAACGCCACCACCTTTGTAATCGGCAATGCGATGCTCCGTAAGCAGACGCATATGAATTATCCGGCCCAGGCCAACATCATGCGCTGCGTCTATGAAGGCCTGCTGGTGCCCATCGATGCGGGCCTGCGGATCGAAAGCCGGTACTTCGTGGACCTGCTGAACCGGCCTGAGTCCAAAAACATGATCCGCTCCCTGTTCCTGTCCATGCAGGAGCTGAACAAGCTGGCCCGCCGGCCCGAAGGCGTCGAAACCTACGAGGTCAAAAAGCTTGGCATGCTGGGCGCCGGCATGATGGGCGCCGGGATTGCCTATGTGTCCGCGCTCGCGGGCATGGAGGTCATCCTGATCGACCAGAGCCAGGACGGCGCCGAGAAGGGTAAGGACTACTCCGTCAAGCTGCTCGATAAGCAGGTCGCCCGTGGCCGCATGACCGAAGCCCAGAAGCAGTCCGTCCTCGACCGGATCGTTCCGACGACGGACTATGAACAGCTGCGCGGCGCGGACCTGATCATCGAAGCCGTTTTCGAGGATCGCGGCATCGAGGCGGATGTCACCAAGCGCGCCGAGGCCATGCTGGCCGAAACGGCTGTCTTCGGCTCCAACACCTCGACCCTGCCGATCACGGGCCTGTCGGAAGCATCCGTCCGGCCCAAGAACTTCATCGGTATCCACTTCTTCTCGCCCGTGGACAAAATGCCCCTGGTGGAAATCATCATGGGCAAGGAAACCTCGCCGGAGACCCTGGCGAAGGCCATGGACTATGTGAAGAAGATCAAGAAGACGCCGATTGTCGTGAACGATAGTCGGGGCTTTTACACCTCCCGCGTCTTCGGCACCTATGTGGGCGAAGGCATTCACATGCTGGCCGAGGGCGTGGCGCCGGCCCTCATCGAGAATGTGGGCCGCATGACCGGCATGCCGGTGCCGCCGCTCATGCTCAATGACGAAGTCAGCCTGGAACTGGGCTACAAGGTCCGTCAGCAGACGAAAAAAGATCTGGGCGATGCCTATAAGGAAGGCCCCGTCGATAAGCTCGTGGAGACCCTGGTTGTGAACCATGGCCGCCTCGGCAAGAAAATCGGCAAGGGCTTTTACGATTATCCGGCCGAGGGCGGAAAGCGCCTGTGGCCGGGCCTTGCCGATGTGGTCCAGACGGCCGAAGACCAGCCTGATGCGGACGAACTCAAGCTGCGCTTTATGGTGATCCAGGCCCTGGAGACCGCGCGCTGCTTTGAGGAAAACGTCCTGACAGATGTGCGCGATGCCGATGTGGGCGCCATTTTGGGCTGGGGCTTCGCGCCCTTCACCGGCGGTCCGCTCTCCTTTATCGATACGATGGGGACGGCGGAATTCGTCGCCGTGTGCGATCGCCTGGCGCAAAAATATGGCGAGCGGTTCTCGCCCAACAAACTCCTGCGGGATATGGCGGCGGCGAACGAGACCTTCTATGGCCGCTTCAATCCGAAGGCCTCCGACAGGGCGGCCTGATCGTGTCGCGGGGCCGGCGCGCCACTGGGGTGCCGGCCCCGTAGTTTTCTTGAACAAAAGCCAAAACCGAAGGAAAAGGGGAGGGGACCATGGATCAGCAGACGGACCGCTTGCGGGGCCTCGATCCCCGGGACACCCAGCCCCAGGACACGCAAGCCCAGAAGATGCAAACCACGGCCGACCCGGTGTGGCACCGCAGCTCCGTGCTCCATGATCGCGGGGCCCATGCCTGCCTGGAGTGGCCCGGTCCGGGCGCCGGCGCCCCGGCGCTCCACTTCGCCCACGCCACCGGATTTAATGCGTCCACCTACAAAAGGCTGTTGGCGCCGCTGGCGTGTGACATGCGCATTGTGGCCTGCGATCAGCGCGGCCATGGCCGAACAACCGTCTTGCCCGCGGATCCGGCCAGCCTGCGCAGTTGGCTGGTCTACCGGGACGATCTCATTGCGCTTTTGGAGGCGTTGGCCATGGGGCCGGCCATTTTATCGGGCCATTCCATGGGCGCGACCGTCAGTATTCTAACGGCCATCGCCCGCCCTGACCTCGTGAAAGCGCTGGTTCTGCTTGATCCGGTTCTCATTCCCAGGCACGCGCTTATCCTTCATGGTCTCATCCGCGGCGTCGGACTGACGCCCAAGGCTCCGGATATCGCTCTGGGGGCGGAAAAACGCCGGGCCGTTTTCACGGACCGTGAGGCCATGGTGGACCGGTATACCGGGCGAGGCGCCTTTACGACCTGGCCACGCGAGGTTGTCGCCGATTACGTGGAGGACGGCGCCCAGGAGCGCGGCGACGGGCAGGTGGAATTGTCCTGCGCCCCGGCCTGGGAGGGCGCGACCTTCCGGGCCAGTTCGGGCCATGATTATTGGGGCAAGCTGGGGCAAATCACCTGCCCCGTAACGCTCCTGCGCGGCACGATAGGCTCGACATGCGCGCAGCGCGAAGCCGCCGCCTTCGTCTCCCGCGTGCCGCAGACGGACGACCGGTGCATCGAAGGCGCCAGCCACTTCCTGCCCATGGAACATCCCGAACGGGTCCGGGAGGCGATCCGCGCCGCCGTGCAGTAGGCCATTCTCAATGGTTTGCTCCCGCTCGTGATGACGCAAGCCGGGGGGCAGCCAGCTCTGTCGCCGTGACCATGTCCCGCCAGAGGGCGACGGGGGCCGGCCGTGGCGCTCACACACTCACACCCGGGATGATCCGTGTCTCCATGAAGGCGCGCGCTTCCGGATCAATCGGCATGCTTTTGCGGGCCTCCAGATCGAGGGTCAGGGCAACCGCCTCGCTGGTGGCGAGGGCATCGCCCGTCACACCGTCGAGCAGCCAGTGAATCAGGTGGAAGGTCCGTGTGCCGAGGGCCTTTAGGCCTGAGCGGACCGTCACGATGTCGCCGGCCCGGGGGCGGCGCCGGTAGCACATGCGATACTCAACGGCCGCCCCGCCGATCTTGCCGGCCACCCGATTGGTGCCGCCGCCCGGCTGCAGGGTCGGCATGAAATTCACGATGCCGTCGGACACCCGGCCGATAAAGTGCTGCGTATGCATCAGGCCGTTTTCATTGCACTGGCTTGGCGTCACCACCCCTTGGGAAATCATCACCATGCCGAGCTCTTCGGCCAGGGACAGGCTGGCCTTTTGGGTCGGTGTCTCCAGATCCATGCCCTTGGGACGGCCGTGGTCCGGGATCTCGATAAGATGGGCGCCCAGGCTCGTGCGCTTGGAGGCGGGCAGGGGGATCCGCGCGCCCATATCCGGGTCCGTATGATCCACCAGCATGGTGAAGGTGGCCGTCGGCTCATGGGTCTGGGCGTTGCGGATCTCGATATAGGCCGTGAAGGAGCTCTCGTCGTGGTTCACAACGCCGCCGCAGCAGTAAAGACCCGCACCTGCATGCATCTCGCGCAGGAAGCGGATGTGATGGTCCCGGACGGTCAGGGCCGTGCCCGTTTCGCGCTGATGCACCGGCCCCAGACCCACATGATAGCCGAGAATGGCGAGCGCCTGCTGCGCTTTCGCAACGTAGAAGCGCACATTCATGTGCCCCATCTCGTCGCATTCCCAGGTGTTCACATTGCCCCGGTACAGCTCCCAGCCGATGAGCCCAGGCAAGTCCGATCCGGATGTCATGGCGTGTCCCCCTCTTTTCGGTGCGGTTGCGGTGTTCTGTGCGTTGTGTCCTGGTCAACGCACGGTCAGGGACGCAGGCCGTGGCGTCCTTTGATCTCAATGAGCCGCGCGCGATCCTCCTCGGGCAGATCGCCCGAGCGGCGGGCGGCAAGGTCGAGCAGCAGGCCCGTTGCCTCGGCCCGCCCGATGGGCGCGCCGCTTTCTGCGTTGAACATAAAATGGGCAAAGCTGACGGTCTTGCGCCCAACCGCCGTCAACCCGCTCAAGACGCGGATCACCGTTCCGGCGGGCGGCAGCGTGAAGTAGCGCTGGTGATACTCGACGAGCGCGACGCCGTAGCCTTTCGCGTTTAGGCTTTGCCGGTCCATGCCGACCCCGGCCCACAGGTGGCCTCCGCCATCGGAGTAACGGGCCATGAACTCCGCCTGCAGCATGCGCCCATCCGCCGAACAATGGGCCGGGTTGACGACGCCGAAATGGGTCGGGATCAGGGGGCGGGCCAGTGCATCATCGAGCGACAGGTCGGGCAGGGGCCCGGCGGCCGCGCCCACGCTGCGGGGGCCGGCCTCGGCGGGCACGGCGACGATCTGCGCGCGTGCCCGCTCCGCGATGCCCGGGGGCAAAGGCACAGGCCGTCCGTCGCCGGCGCGCTCCAGGATGAGCTGTGTGCTGATGGTGGCGCTGATCGTGTCGGCGACCCCGTCGCGCACGGTCGTGAAGATGGTCATGCCATCCTGGCCAAGTGCCTCAACGCCGGAGATCATCGTCAGCGCATCGGAAGCCCGAAGCTCCGTACGGAAATGGACGTGATCTTCCCTGACCCGCAGCACCAGCCCTAGCGCCCGCGCTGTGGTGGGGCCAAGTCCCAGATGCACACGCATGGCGCTTAAGGCATGGTCGAGCTTGGCCATGTAGAACTGCACGTTCATATGGCCGACATCGTCGCATTCCCAGGTGTTCACATAGCCGCGATAGGTTTCGAGCGCCACGTTGCGTCCCCGTTCTCGTCCCGGTTCCAGAACGGGCCGCGCCGGACCCGTTCCGCCGCGTCGAGTATGGGCCAATCGGGCCGATTATCCCAAAGAAAGCTCGCTTATCCCCAGATGCTCGCTCAAGATGCGTATCATGTGGAAAATGCACCCATAAACATTGCGTCAAATTAAGAATCGATTAGCTTGGGGTCAGTCGGCGGTGCGGGTTGTCCCATCTTACGTCATCGCTGACCTGCCGGGATGTCGTGGGCCCCGGCCAATCTTCGCGCGAAACGCTCCGTGTGAGGTCCGCCTTGGACCCACACGGAGCTTATTTGTGTTGCCCGAGGGCAGCCTCAGCGCGTGTCGAGGGCCTTGGCCGATTGGGCGAGCCGCACAAGCTGCGTGAACTCCGCCCGGTAGCCATAGGTGTCCTCGCCCCTGGCCGCCAGGGCCAGGTCGAGCATGGTGCCAAGATCACCCGATTTGATCGCCGGATCGCCGCGCAGGATTTGCGCCACACCCGCCACGGCTGCGGCGAAGCGTGCCTCCTGAGAGGCGTCCTCCAGGCTCGCCGCCACCATGCCGTCCGTAACCGGTGTTTCGATCAGGCGGCTTTCATCCTCGTCCGGCTGTTTGTAGCGCAGGCGGAAGAACGCGATCTCGTCGCTGGCTTGTGCCGTCCCCTCGTCGGCAGGTTCGGCCTCGTCTTTACCATAGCGCAAGGGATCAATGAGCTGGCCGTCCGAGCCTGGCGCGGCAATCTCATAGAGGGCCGTCACGCTGTGCCCGCTGCCCACTTCGCCTGCATCCACCTTGTCATTGTTGAAGTCGGAGCGGTCAAGCAGGCGTGTCTCATAGCCGATCAGACGGTATTCGGCGACCCGGGCCGGATTGAACTCCACCTGAATTTTCACGTCTTTGGCGATGGGGAACAGGGTGGCGCGCACATCGTCCACAAGCACTTTGCGCGCTTCCTGCAGAGTGTCGATATAGGCGGCCTGGCCGTTTCCGGCCTGCACGAGGCGCTGCATCATGGCATCGTTCAGATTGCCCTGTCCGAAGCCAAGAATGGTCAAGAAGATGCCCGTGTCGCGCTTGCGGGCGACAAAGTCCTCAAGCTTTTGCGGATCCGTGATCCCCACATTGAAATCGCCGTCCGTGGCCAGAATGACGCGGTTGAGCCGCTCCTTATCCATGTTGCGTTCGGCGAGGGTGTAGGCCATTTCGATGCCCTCACCTCCCGCCGTCGATCCGCCAGCGGAGAGCCCGTCAAGGGCGGCCAGGATCGTCCCCCTGTCCGCGCCTGGTGTGGGTTCCAGGATCACGCCGGCCGCGCCGGCATAGACCACGATGGAAACCCGGTCCTCATCGCCCAGCGTATCGATCAGAAGGCCAAGGGCTTTTTTCAGTAGGGGGAGCTTATCCGGCGCGTTCATGGAGCCGGAAACATCAAGCAGCAGTACGAGATTCAGCGGCTTGGTCTCTTCGCTCGCAAGGTCATAGCCCTGCACGCCGATGCGCATAAGCTGCGTGTCCGGGTTCCAAGGGCTTGGCATCACTTCGATGGCCGCCTGGAACGGTTCGCCTGCTGACGTCGGTAGGGGATAGTCATAGTCGAAATAGTTGACCATCTCCTCCACGCGCACCGCATCGCGCGGGGGCAACACGCCATTGTTCAGATACCGGCGCACGATGGAGTAGGAGGCTGTGTCCACATCGACGCTGAAGGTCGAGACGGGTTGATCTTCGACCGACACCACGCTGTTGGGATCCACATCCTCAAATTTGTCCCGGTCGACCGGCGCGGGCTGGGCCATGCGCGGCGGGGACGGCGGCGCGCTTTCCAGGGAATAGCCGCCGGCGCTCGCGCTTGGTGAGGCTCCAAAGCTCCGGTCCCTCATTTTGGGCGTCCCAATGATTCCGCCTATGGCTCCGCTTGGTGGCGCGGCGCTTTCGTTTTCGCCGCGCACGATCCGGCTGCCGGGCGGGAGGGTCTTTGTATCGTCCGCACGCTTGCCAGGCCCGGCGGGCGCCGGGTCCAAAGCTGCGGTGTTGTCTGTCTGCTGATTGTTTTCGGGGCGTTCCGACTGGCATGCCGTCACGGTGAGTGCCAGGACGGAAAGCGCCAGGACGGCGCTGCGCGGTGCGGCCATTGGCGGATCCTCTTTCGCTGTGCAGCCCGCGTGGCCGGCCTCCTGTCGCTCCGAGGCCGGTCCGGGGCGGGCGGCGATGTGCCCGTGTCGGTGCGCGGACCGCCCCGACACTTTGCCAGCGATAGGAGCCGTGGGGGGCCAAATTACGGCGCGGTCACGGCTCCGTGAGGTCCTTTCGGGTCAGGCGAGTTCGCACAGGCCATTTTTGATGACCACCGCGTCCCGGTCCTGAAGGCGGCACTGGAACGAGACCGTCGATCCGTCGACCCACATATCCGTCACCACCGTCTCGCCGGGGAACACGGGCGCCGAAAAACGCACATCGAAGCGTTTGATCCGTGACGGGTCGAAGTCGCACACCGTCTCCAGGACGGCGCGGCAGGCGGTGCCATAGGTGCACAGTCCGTGCAGGATGGGGCGGGGAAAGCCGGCCGCGGCCGCAAAACCGGGATCGGAATGGAGCGGATTGCGGTCACCGGACAGGCGATAGAGCAAGGCCTGGTCGGGCCGGGTCTCCAGCGCGCAGCTGAAATCCGGGTGCCGGTCCGGCGTGGCGTGGGGCTCGGGCCCGCCGCCGGCCGGACCGCCAAACCCGCCGTCCCCGCGCGCAAAAATCGTTGAGCCCAATGTGCAAAGAGGTGCGCCGTCCTCGGCCAGGGTGATGTCCGTCTCGGTAGTGATGATCGCGCCCTTCTCGGCGCCCTTGTCGTAACAGCCCGTGACCCGGGAGGTGGCGAGAATGTCCGCCGCCGGCGGCAGGGGGCGATGCAAGGTCAGGCGCTGCTCGCCATGGACAATCATGATCCAGTTCAGATCGGCCTGCTCAAGGGTGCGCTGGCCCCACGCGATGACGGTCGCCATGGTCGGCACCGTCCGCATGCCCGGCATTTCGTAGACAAAGGGCAGTTCGCGCTCGTTCATGGGGTCCCGTCCGAAACCGACACCGAGCGCGTAGAGCATCGTTTCCCGGTCCGTGTAGCGGAAGGGCTCCTGCTCCGCCTTCAGGGACATGATGTGATCGTGGTTGATGGGCATGGCCGGTTCCTTTGCCGTCTGTGGTGGGGCGGGCGCGTTATCTTACCAGGGCCATGGTTCGCCCATGGATTGGGCGCTTGCAAGACGCCCTGGCGCACCGACCCCCGCCGCATGGGGAGGCGAGCCACCCGTGACAAGGCGCGGGCCGCGGGCGAAACTGACGCGCGCATGTTATCGAAGATCGCCGCATGTGCCGCCGCAGCGGCGCGGCCGGCGACGGAACGCACCATTTCGAAGGCGCAAAGGGGAGGACCTGACCGTGACCTACACCTGTTTCGACATTGAGATCGCCGACGGTGTCGCGCATCTGCGGCTCAACCGGCCGGACCAGTTCAACTCCATGATCCGCGCCTTCTGGAACGAACTTCCGCTGGCCATTCGGGACATCGATGACAATGCCAAGGCGCGGGTCATTGTGATTTCCTCGACGGGCAGGCACTTTTGCGCCGGTATGGATCTCGCCGTCTTCACCGATCCGGAGACCAGTGCCGCCGACACGGCGGCCGAGGTCTGGCGTCAGCGCCATGCCATGCGCGACTGGGTCAAGGTTCTGCAGGACACCTTCACCGCCCTTGACCAGGCCCGGGTGCCGGTTCTGGCGGCGATCCAGGGCGGATGTATCGGCGGCGCGGTGGACATGGTCTCCGCCTGCGATATCCGGTACGCGGCCGCCGACGCGTTTTTCTGCATTCAGGAGATCAATATCGGCATGACGGCGGATGTGGGCACCTTCCCGCGCCTGTGCCACCTGATCCCCGAGGGCTGGGTGCGTGAGCTGTCTTACACCGGGCGCCGTCTGCCGGCGGACAAAGCGAAAGAAATCGGCCTCGTGAACGAGGTCTACCCGAGCCACGAGGCGCTGGTGGAGGGCGTCCTGCAAACGGCCCGCGAGATTGCCGCCCGCTCGCCCCTCGCGGTGGCCGGCTCGAAAGTCATGATCAATTATGCCCGCGATCATTCCATTGCGGACGGTCTTGATTACATTGCCACGTGGCAGACGGGCATGTTCCAGCCGACCGACATGATGGAAGCCTTCACGGCGCAGCAGGAAAAGCGGCCGCCCGAATACGCCGATCTTCAACCGATCCGCCGGCGGATGTAATAGCGACCCGCGGATGATGGGGGCGTAATCCCCATTGTCCGCCAGGGAATGAATACTGTGCTGAAGGAGCGTTGTGGTGACACGCCCGAATCCCTATGGCGAAAACGCGTCCGGCCCCATGCCGGCCGATGGCGCCCATCCACGGCCGGCATCCTTGCCCATCGGCCGGCCTTTATCCGCGCGTGATGGGCCCCCGCGTGAGGGGCGGGCCTACAAACATCCGCCCCATGCCCGGGGCGTGGGACCCTCGACGCAGACCCTGCTCAGTCTGCCGTCGGGATGCCTCGTCACCATGGGCAGCATGATCGTGGTTGCCGGCCTTCTGGCCCTCGCGGTGCTTGCCTTCCGTCACCCGGGATACCGGGCCACGGCCACGTACCGGGCCGTGTTGGCTGAAGTGAACAGCCTTGACGAAGCAACGGCGAGCCTGGGCTCGCCCATTCGCGAGACAGGATTGATCGCCTTCCGGGCTGATCGAGACAACCGCGGTCTGCGCCGGCACATCACCTTGCGCGTGGTCGGTCCCAAGGGGGAGGGCACGTTGCTCGCCATTGTCCGCCGCGCCGGCGATCTGATCCGCATCGAGACTTTGAGGCTGATCCACACCGAGACGCGTGAGACCGTGGTTCTGCTGGGCCGGAGCGAGCAAAGCGGCACCGCGCCGCGCAAACGCACCCGCGGGGCAGACGACGCCATTAATGAATGACCGGTCCGTGTGCGGGTTTGCGCGGTGGCACCGGCACGGCGCTTTCGCGCGTGTTGCGGCGTGTGACGGGGGGGGCTTTCGACCACCGCGTGGGATGCGCCGCACGAAGGCCTAATGGGAAGGCGCGGAACGGCTGCGCATAGGGGATGGGAGCTGACTTTTTTGGGGCAGGACGCCGCCGGCCGTCTGGCCTTGGGGCGGGTTTGGATGGTCTTTGGACTTTGGATGGTCTTTAGGCTGGCAATCCAAGCGTTCAAAGAGTGGCAATGATTTCAGATCGAGACTCGCGCGAGGCAGTGGGCACGGGCCTAAAACCCCTTTTGCCCCAATTGTGGCGTTTTGCCCTGTCCCTCACGGGGGACCCGGGGCAGGCGGACGATCTGCTGCAGGCAACCTGTGTGCGCGCCCTGGAACGTGCGCACCAGTTTGAACGCGGCACCCGCCTGCACAGCTGGGCCTATGCGATCATGGTGTCCATCTGGCGCAATCAGATCCGGGCCGACCGTCTGCGCCGTCCGAGCGGCGATCTTGAAGAGGCCGCCCTCCAAGGGCGGGACACGCGCATCGAAGTTGAGACACTGGTCCTTGTGGGACAGGTGATATCGGCCCTCAATACGCTGCCGGATGCGATCCGCGTCACCTTCAGTCTTGTCTATATTGAGGGGCTGACCTATCGCGAAGCCGCCGAAACGCTGGATATCCCGCTCCCTACGGTCATGAGCCGGCTGGCCTCGGCGCGGCGCAGCCTGACCAAACTTGTCGACGAGGCCTCCACTGTCGGGGAGGACGCACCATGACGTCGCGCGATAGCAATCGCCGTATTTCCGAAGAACAGCTTGTTGCCTTTCTCGACAACGCCTTGCCCGAGGCCGAGCGCAAGGAGGTGGAGGAGGCCCTGCGCAGCGATGGGGACCTTGCCGCCCGGCGCGGCGACCTGGAGCGTGGGCTGCTCGGTCTCGGTGGCGGCATCAAGGGGCTTGAAGCGCTGGGGCCCAGCCAGGCGTCCCTTGAGGCCGATCTCGCCGCCGCAATGGCCCGGGTCGACGCCGAAGACAGTGCCTTGCGCGAGCCGGCCGGCGCGGCGCAGCCGCCTTTGTCGGCGCCGCGTAGCCTGGCCCGCGGGGCCGGCCCGGCGCTTGGAAACGATCGGGCCCGGTCGCCGAATCCCGCGGGCGAACGCGGCATCCCAGTCGGCGCCGCCCCATCCGACCAGACACGTCCCGACCAGACACGTCCAAACCAGGCACGTTCGGATCAGGCGAGGCCGATCCCCGCAGTGTCCGGCCCAACGGGCGCAGACCAACCCCGGCCCAGCCTGCCACGGGACCGGGCGCGCGCGCCGGCCAAGCCCCTGACCCGCCGCCGCAAACCCATTCGGCCCAGCGTGCCCCTGGCCCTCCTGTCGGCCAGCATTTGCGCCGCCTTTGCCATCGGCGTCGTGATCTATCCGCTCGCCGCCGGCTATCTGATCCCCCAGGGCCCTTCCGTTGAGGCGGACCCGGGCGAGGGGCCCGCCACCGTGCCGCCGCCGGCCGGCGTGTCCGGACCGCAAACGCGGGGCATGGCGCAGCCCCGGACCTGGAAACGCGCCGTGGCGGATTATGCGCGGCTTTATGATCGGAACACCGTCTTGAACCGGACGGTTCGGCCTTCGGACCTTGTGGCCAGCCTGGCCCATGTGGAGGCTGGCCTTGGCATTCCCCTGCGCGGCGATGCCTTGGCCGTCGAAGGCTTTGAACTTCTGGATGCCGAATTGCTGACCTTCGAGGGGCGACCGCTCGCCAAGGCGATCTACCGGGATTCCGCGGGCGTTCCCGTGTTGTTTTGCATCATGCGCAGCGCGCGAACGGGGCAAGGGACACAGGCCGGGCCAACCATCCCCCCCGCCAGCGGCGCCATAGACGGTCTCAACATGGTCGCCTGGGACAAGGACGGGTACGGTTACATCGTCATTGCCGACACAAGCCCCGCCCGGGTGATCACCCTTGCCAGGGGGTTGCTGCCACGCTTTTTCTGACCGGCCGCGCCCTTCACTGGCGCGGGAAGGCGGACAGGTCCGCCTTGGCCAGGACCTCGCAGGCGTGGGCATAGCCAATATCGACAGCCCGTTTGTACAGCCGCCAGTCCGGCACGCCGATGCCATCAAGGGGCGGATCGAACAACAGGTCCGTCCGGGCACGGGCCACATGGGTCTGGCGCTCGCTGTTCACGGTGCCGGCCCGCATCAGCAGGCTGACAATGCCCGGACCGCCCAGCACGGTATCGCCCAGAATGCCCCAATCGGCCTCGCGCCAGCTTTGCCCCGGTACGGTCGTGAAGGCCTCATGGTCTTCCACATCGACGCCGATCACCGGGCCGCGCCCCAATTCCCCCATCAGGGAGACGGGGAAATTGTTCATCACCGCGCCGTCCACCAAAATCTCGCCCCGGCGCACCACCGGCGGCAGGATGCCGGGGATGGCGATGCTGGCACGCAGGGCCTGCCAGACGACACCGGAGCGGTGCACATTCTGGCGCCCTTGTGTGAGGTTCGAGGAGACACAAAAGAACGGCAGCCACAGATCCTCAATCTGTGTGGTGCCGAAATTCTCGCGCAGCAGGCGCGTGACCTTCTTGCCCCGGACAAAGGCGGTGAGCGGGAAGGTGATGTCGTTGAGCGGATTTGACACGACGAAGGAGCGGTAGGCGCGCTCCTCCACCTCCTCCAGGGACCAGCCGCTGGCGATGCCGGCCGCCATGATGCCGCCGATGCTCGTCCCGGCGAGCATATCGATGGGAATGCCGGCTTCCCGCAGGGCCTTCAGCACGCCGATATGGGCAAAGCCCCGAGCCCCGCCGCCGGCGAGGACAAGGCCCACCGCGCGCCCCGCGCAATGGCGCGCAAGACGCCGGATGGCGGCATCATCGCCCAGGCACACATGGTGGTGCAGGCGCGGGCGGAAGCGCTCGATCCAAGGGCCCGCCGCCGCGGCCGGGCGCGCCTGACCCGCCGGATGCAGAAGAACAAGATCCATGGGCCGGAGCGGGCCGGCCAGCAGGGTGCTTTCGAGCGGCAGGGAGTGGGGCGACAGGCCGTCATGGCGGGCCAGCAGCACCACCTTGTCCGCCTGGCGCAGGCACAGCTTGGTCCAGCGCGCCGGCTCCCCGTCGCTCAGATAGAGAATGTGATCGTAATCCGCCTCCAGAGCATGCAACCAGTCCGTGCCAACCTGCTCGCGCGAGCGATCCAGCAGGATCGCCCGCCGCCCAAGAGCATTGAGCCCCGCGACGAGGGCCTCGCCAAAGGCCCGGCAGGGCACACGGGTCGTCACCGGCACGAGGGCGATGGTTTTGGGCGGGGTGACAATGGCGGGATCCGGCCGGCCCTCGATCATTTGCTTCAGGCGCAGCACCACAAGGCGCCCGAGATTTTCCATGATCAACGGACACTTGGCGATCAGCTTGCGGAACACGGGCGTGGTGATGCGCAAAAGCTCCGTATCCCGTACCGCGACGATGCTCGCCGTGCGCGCTTCCCCCGACAACAGCCCGACCTCGCCCACGGTCTGGCCGGCGCCGAACTGTCCGGCGATCACTGGCGGGTTTCCGGTCCCCGGCTCGACGAGCCCGAGACTGCCCGTCAGGACGAGATAAAGGCTTTCGGACGGATCCCCCTGCCGGATGACGCGCCAGCCGCCGGGCACGCTGAACCACTCGAGATCGGCGGCAAGATCGGGAAGGTCTGTGAGCGGAACACCTTGGAACAGGGGCATGGTCGGCAGTTGCGCCAGGAGCCGGCCCAAGGTTGGTTTTGGGGCCTGATCCGGGGCCGCCGTTTGGGCTGGTGGGGGGCTTTGGGCTTCGGGGCCAGGGGGCGCGGCGCCGCCTTCGTCATGGGTCATGGCGCGCCGGGGCCTCTCACAGGGCCGTTGCGCGTTGATAGGCCGGGCGCGCCTTCAGGACATCGAAATAGGCGGCAAGGTGGGGGTGCTCCGCACCGAAGAGGCCGACAAGGCTCGCCAGGTGCAGGTCATAGCCGAAAGTGACATCGGCGGCCGTGAAGGCATCGCCGGCCAGAAAGGCGCTTTGGCCAAGGTGCTGGTCCACCACATCGAAAATGCTCGCCGTGCGCTCCCGCGCCTCCTCGGCCAGAAGGGGAATGCGCCGCTCCTCGGGGCGCAGGAAAGTGTGGGAGAGAACCTGCACGATGGGCGGCGCGGCGGTGGCTTCGGCGAAGTGGTGCCATTTGAGAAAAGCCGCCCGGCCCGGCATGCCGGCCCGCGGCGCCAGGCGCGCCTCCAGGTCCCGCGTTTCCAGCAGATATTCCATGACGGCGGTGGATTCCCACAACACGGCGCCGTCGACCTCCACCGCCGGCACCGAGCCCAGGGGGTGGAGGGCAAGATAGGTGGGACTTTTCAGGCTTTCGGGAGAAAACGGGCGTTTGCGGCACTCATAGGCGAGGCCCATCTCCTCAAGAAGCCAGACAATGCGTAAGGACCGGGCATTGCTGCAATGGTGGACAATGATCATTGGCCAACGCTCTTTGGGGTGTGCGACGCGGCACCATGAAGCCCTCGCAAAGGCACGCCGCACCCGAGGATAGCCCGTGCGTGAAGGCCCGCAAGGCCGCTCACCCACCCCGCCAGCCCGCCGAGGCGGTCCCCCTTGCGCGCAAGGCCCTTGCCCCCACCCCCCGATCCCGCTATACCGCCCCTCTCACCGGAACACCGGTTTCAGGACGCGTAGCTCAGTGGGAGAGCACTACGTTGACATCGTAGGGGTCGCTG
>CAYYTT010000097.1:0-9666 GCA_964474635.1 uncultured Alphaproteobacteria bacterium
GGGGGGAGGATCCGGCGGCCCGGCTGGCCTTTGCGATCGGACTCAGGCTTTGTGGGGAGGACTAGCCATGGGTCCGAACATCTAGTAGCTTAGCTACTGTCGACACTAGATATCGTACCCAATCCCATATCGAAACACAAGATGCTGTGTGCCACTTTTTTGTGGCCCAAGATCTTGTGCCATAACTGGCCAAAAAATCGCTCTGCCGCCCCGCATGAATGCGGGCGCGTGCCCGGCGCCGGGCGGGCTGGCGGACTGGTCGTCGATCCCTATTTCGTGGAATGGTGCGCGGGCGTGTGAACGCCGGGCGCGCGGGCGCTCCGGCCTGGGGGCCCCGGCCCAGGGGCCCCGGCCCGGGGGCCCCGGCCCGGGGGCCATGCATCCAGGCTTATGCAGTCACCCAAAGCGCAGGCGGACGAGAAGCGAGGCAGACCAAAAGATGAGCGAGATG
This sequence comes from uncultured Alphaproteobacteria bacterium, assembly GCA_964474635.1. Taxonomy (GTDB): domain Bacteria; phylum Pseudomonadota; class Alphaproteobacteria; order JAJFIK01; family JAJFIK01; genus CAYUYV01. The sequence goes on from CAYYTT010000097.1 coordinate 452, forward strand.
CAGATCGGCACGCAGGCAGGTCCGGCGGACCAGGGCTTCAAGATCCGCCACTTCGGCGCGGTCAACTGGATCGGCCTGTGGACGCTCTACAAGAAAGAGGTGATGCGCTTTTTGAACGTGGCCGCGCAGACCGTGGTGGCGCCGGCCGCGACGGCCATGCTGTTCCTGGCCATCTTCACGCTTGCCCTAGGCCAGTACCGGCCGGATGTGAACGGTGTTCCCTATGCAAGCTTCATTGCGCCGGGCCTGATCATGGCCGCGATCCTGCAGAACGCATTTGCCAACACCTCGGCCTCACTGATCCAATCCAAGATCAACGGCAACAAGGTCGACTGGATGATGCCGCCCCTGTCGCCCACGGAACTGACGGTGGCCTTTGCCATGGGCGGGGCAACACGCGGTGTCATCTGTGCCCTGTCAACCGGCATTCCCATGGCGCTGTTTGTGGATCTGCCGGTCTCCCATGTGTGGGCGATCCTGTTCTATGCCGCCGGGGCCTCCGTCATCCTGGCGCTGGTCGGCATGATCACGGGGATCTGGGCGGAAAAATTCGATCACCTGGCCACGATCACCAATTTTGTGATCGCGCCCCTGTCGCTTTTGTCCGGCACGTTTTATTCGGTCAGCATCCTGCCGGGCATCTGGAGCGAGGTGAGCCGGTGGAACCCGTTCTTTTATTTCATCGACGGCTTTCGATACGGCTTCACGGGGCAAGCGGAGGGCAGCCTTGCCGTCGGCATGGGCCTCACCGTTGCCCTGATCGCGGCCCTGTGGACCTGGGCCCACATCATCTTCGCCCGCGGTTACTGGCACAAAGCCTGACCCGCGGCCGCCCACCGTTCCGAAAGTCTTTGCCATGATCGATCCTGTCATGCCCACCTATGCCCGTGCCGATCTGGCCTTCGTGGCCGGAGAAGGGCCATGGCTGCACACCCAAAGCGGCGAGCGGTATCTCGATTTCGCCGCCGGGATCGCCGTCAATGCCCTGGGCCACGGACACCCCCATGTGGTGGCGGCCCTGAAGGACCAGGCCGACAAGCTGTGGCATGTCTCGAACCTGTACCGTATTCCGGACCAGGAGCGTCTGGCCCGCAGGCTGACCGAAGCAAGCTTCGCCGACACGGTCTTTTTCGCCAATTCTGGCGCCGAGGCGGTGGAGTGCGCCCTGAAAATGGCGCGGCGCTATCACCACGCTGCCGGCCATCCGCAGCGCTGGCGTGTCGTGACCATTGAGGGCGCCTTCCATGGTCGGACCCTGGCAACCATCGCGGCGGGCGGCCAGGCCAAGCATCTGGAAGGGTTTGGACCGCCCCTGGACGGCTTCGACCAGGTGCCCTTTGGCGATCATGATGCGCTGCGCGCCGCCATCGGTCCGCACACGGCGGCACTCCTCGTTGAGCCGATCCAAGGCGAAGGCGGCATCCGGCCGGTTCCGGATGAATGCCTGCAGGGTCTGCGACGCCTGTGCGATGAGGCGGGCATTCTGCTCATTTTGGACGAGGTCCAATGCGGCAATGGCCGCACGGCACGCCTGTTCGCCCATGAGCATGCCGGTATCGCACCCGATATTCTGTGTACCGCGAAGGGTTTGGGCAACGGCATGCCCATTGGGGCGTGCCTTGCCCGCGAGGCCGTCGCGGAGCCGATGAAGGCCGGCAGTCACGGGTCCACTTTCGGCGGTAATCCGCTCGCCATGGCCGTCGGCAATGCGGTGCTCGATGTCCTTTTGGCGCCCGGCTTTCTCGACGGGGTTGAGCGGCAGGGTCAGGCCCTGCACGAGGGGCTTGAGGGCTTGTGCGCGCAATTTCCGTCCGTGCTTGAGGGTGTGCAGGGGCGCGGATTGATGCTGGGCTTGAGGGCCCGCGTGCCCAACACCGACCTCGTGGCGGCGCTGCGCGGACAAAAGATGCTCACCGTGGGGGCCGGCGGCAATGTGGTGCGCCTCCTGCCGCCGCTGACCATTGATGAAACCCACGTGGCCGAGGCCCTCAACCGCATCGCGGCCGCCGCGCGCGCCCTGACCGAACAGGCCCCCGCCGGCCCTTCCGGAGACTGACATGACTGAAACCGCCCCAGCTCCACGCCATTTTCTGGATTTGTGCGATCATCAGCCGACGGATCTGCGCCGTATGCTGGATCTCGCCAAGGATCTGAAGAAACGGCGACAGGGCAAGGCGCGGGGGGCGCGAGACACGGAGCCTCTGCTGGATGGGACAATGCTTGCCCTGGTGTTCGAGCAGGTCTCCACCCGCACGCGGGTCTCCTTTGATGTGGGCATGCGCCAACTGGGCGGGGAGACGGTCTTCCTGACCGGAAGTGAATTGCAACTGGGGCGCGGGGAAAGCATCGCGGACACGGCCCGCGCCCTGTCGCGCTATGTGGACGGTATCATGATCCGGGTGCTGAACCATGATACCTTGACGGAACTGGCCCGCCACGCCGGCATTCCGGTCATCAACGGTCTGACCCGAAAAAGCCACCCCTGCCAGATCATGGCCGATATCCTGACCTTTGAGGAACATCGCGGGTCTATCGGGGGCAAAACGGTGGCCTGGGTTGGGGATTCCAACAATGTTGCCGCCTCCTGGATCCATGCCGCCGCCCGCTTCGACTTCAGCCTTCGGATCGCCTCACCCGAGGGCTATGGTCCAAGCCATGAGCAGCGCGAGTGGATCCAGCGCGAAGAGGCCCGCGTCGTTTTGACCGATGACCCGGTTCATGCGGTGCAGGGCGCCGAGTGTGTGGTGACCGACACTTGGGTCTCCCTCGGCGATGACGACCCTGAGGCCCGGTTCGCGCGCCTCACGCCCTATCGGGTCGATGCCGATTTGATGCGCCACGCCGCGCCGGATGCGCTCTTCATGCATTGCCTGCCTGCTCACCGGGGCGAGGAGGTGACGGCCGACGTGATCGACGGGGCCCATTCGGTGGTGTGGGACGAAGCGGAAAACCGTCTGCATGCTCAAAAAGGGGTTCTGGCCTGGTGTCTGGGGGCCTTGCCGGCGGCCTGAGCATGTCGGGGTGGCCAGAGCATGTCGGGGTGGCCAGAGCATTTCGGGGTGGGCTGAGAAACGGGAGAAGCGTATGGCTGGCGACATCCAGGACGGGCAGACCTATGGCCGCCGATCCGGTGAAGATCTCGTTTTGCCCTTCCAGGTGGAAAAAACCGGCGTACGGGGACGATTTGCCCGATTGGGGGGCCTGATCGATGAGATCCTGCGCAGCCACGATTATCCGGCGCCCGTGTCCGAAGTGTTGGGCGAGGCCCTGGTCGTTGCCGCTCTGCTGGGCAGTTCTTTGAAGTTCGAGGGCAGCCTGACACTTCAGACCCAGTCGGATGGACCGGTAAGCCTGCTGGTGGCGTCCTATAAGGCGCCGGGCACGTTGCGCGGCTATGCCAGTCTGGACAAGGACCGCTGGGCCGCACTTGAGGCGAATGGCGGCGCGGAAAAATCCGCCGTGCTCGGAGAGGGCGTCTTTGCCCTCACCATCGATCCGGGTGCGGATATGCACCGCTCCCAGGGGCTCGTCTCCCTGAGCCCCGACGGCATTGCCGAATGCACCCATGAGTATTTCTTGCGCTCCGAACAGATTGCAACGCGTCTGCACCTGGCCGTGGGGCGCAACTACAAGGCTGGCGAGGCCCCGGATGAAGGCCAGTGGCGCGCCGGCGGGATCCTGATCCAGCATCTGGCCGCCGCCGGTGGCAGCGTGGACGATGAGGAACATCTGGCGCGGCTGAAGGCGGCGCGGGAGGCGGGCAAAATCGAGAAAACCGAGGGCGGCGAGGACGTGGAAGAGGCCTGGTCGCGGGTCACGCTGCTGCTGGCCACCACGCAGGATCACGAACTGCTTGATCCCCTGTTGCCACCTGAACGGTTGCTGCTTCGCTTGTTCCATGAAGACGGCGTGCGGGTCTTCGATCCCTTGCCCCTGTCGGCCGATTGTTCCTGTTCCCAGGCGCGCATCAGCGACGTTCTGCGCCAGTACAGTCCGGACGATCTTGCAGACCTTGCCGAGGACGGGCGCATTGTCGTGCGCTGCGAGTTTTGCAACACGGACTACAGCTTCGATCCGAAGACCCTGGCGCCCATCGCCGGTGGCCCTTCTGTAGGCGGATAACATCATGATTGCGAACCGGTTTGACAGGCGGCCCCCGCGCCGCATCGCAAGAACGGCTGTGCGCACGCTGCGCCTCCTGGTCCTTGTCGCGGCGCTGGGCGCCTGCGGCGGGCCGAAGCGGGCCGAGCCGCCGCGCATCGCCTTTGAAGACGGCCCCCTCCTGCGCCTTGAAGCCCAGCGGCCCGTCAATGTGGTGGAGCTTTACCGCGCGCCGCTCAGCCGGCCCCATGTGGAGCATGAATTCGCCATCGTGCCCGCCCAGATCGCCAATGCCTGGGTGCGCGATCGCCTTGCCCTCTCGGGCACGGGCGGCGAAGTGAAGGTCACCATCCACGATGCCAGTGTGATCGAGGAGCCGGTTCCGGTTTCAACCGGCCTGTTTGCCTGGCTCCGGGACGATGTGAACCGCAGACTGACGGGAAAACTTGACGTACAGATCGATTTCATCGGTGTGGCCGGAGAGGCCGGCAGCGCCCGGGCCGAAGTCTCGGCCACCCGAAGCCTGCGCGAAGGCGACAAGCCCGAAAAGGTGCAGGCGATCTATTTTCAGATGATCCGCGATCTTGCCGACGGTTTCGATTCCGAGATGGCCCGCCAGATCGACCGGGCCTTTGTTCGTGCCCGGAGCGGCGCGGCATAAGCTGCCTTGATCAAAAACAATACCCTCGTGCAGCGGCACATGTCGACGATTCAGTTCCATCCCGTCATGGCGAGCAGAGCGGAGCCATCCAGGGCAATGAAATCCGGAGCCAGTGGCCCTGGATGGCCGCGCCGCGCAAGAGCGGCTCGCGATGACAAGCTGCACCATCTGAATGACTCAATGCTCTAGGCGCTTTCCCGGCACTTCTGGTCAAGGCGAGCCATGAAGGTGTCGCAGGCGGCCAGTTGGGCCTCGCTGACATATTCGTCCGGCTTGTGCGCCTGGGCGATGTCGCCGGGGCCGCAGATGACCGTGGGAATGTCCGCCTGGTGAAACAGGCCTGCTTCGGTTCCGTAGGAGACCGCCTCCACGGTGTTTTTTCCGGCCAGGAAAAGCGCGAGCGCTTCGGCGGGTGAGCCGTCCGTGGGCGCCAGCGCCGGCGCGTCGCCCAGGATTTCGGTCTCGATGGAGGCCTCCGGCGCGGCACGGCGCAGCGCGGGCAGGACGGTGTCCTCGGCAAAGGCCATCAGCCGGGTGAGGATTTCCTCCTGGTCCGTCTCAGGCAGGGTGCGGTACTCCCAATCGAAGCGGCAATCGCGCGCGATGATGTTGAACGCTGTGCCGCCCCGGATTTCTCCCACGGACAAGGTGGTGTGCGGCGGCACGAACCGACCTGTCGCATCGCCCCGCGCCTTCATTTCCTCATGCAGCGCATCGAGAAACGTGATCAGCTTGGCCGCCGCCATGATGGCATTCGCGCCGTCTGCGGGCGCGCTCGAATGGCCCTCGCGCCCCCGAATGCGGGTGATCAGGGAACGGATGCCCTTATGGGCGTTGATGACACGCATGCTGCTGGGCTCACCCACGATGCACAGGGCCGGTTTGGGCCGGGCACGAATGATATGATCGATCATCGGGCGCACGCCGATGCAGCCCACCTCTTCGTCATAGGAAAAGGCAAAATGGATCGGGCGGGTGAGGCCCGCGGCCGTAAAACGCGGCACGGCCGCAAGGCAACAGGCAATGAAGCCCTTCATATCCGCCGTACCCCGGCCGTAGAGCCGCCCGTCATGCGCCCTCAAAGCAAAGGGATCGCAGGACCAGTCCTGATTGTCCACGGGCACCACATCCGTATGGCCCGACAGGATGATACCGCCGGGCACGTCCGGTCCGATTGTGGCGTAAAGATTGGCTTTTGCCCCATCCTCACTGGGCAGAACATCGACGCCTACGCCGAAGCCCGACAGATACTCGGCCACGAAATCGATCAGGGCCCGGTTCGAAAGCCGGCTTGTGGTGTCGAAGGCGATGAGGCTGGCGAGCAGATCCCGGCTCGTCGGCGCCGCGCTGGAAGGGGGGGCGGGCATGGGGGCGATGTCGGACACGGGGGGCTCTCCTGTTGACCTTGCACAGACCACCAGTGTGGCGGGTGAGCCAGGCCCTGCCAAGTCAGCGCCAAAAACGGGGCGAGAAGAGCACCAGAACCGTGAACAGCTCCAGCCGGCCGACCAGCATGCCAATGGACAACAGCCATTTGGCAAGGGCGGGCAACGGCGCGAAGGAGCCGGCGGGCCCAACAGTGGGGCCAAGCCCGGGTCCCACATTCGCCAGCGCCGTGGCGGACGCGGAAATTGAGGTGATGGCGTCAAGGCCCATCATGCTCAAGGCAATGGACAGGGCCGCGAACAGGATCAGAAACAAAAACAGGAAACTCGTGACCGAGGAAATAACGTCCTCGCCCAGCGGGCGCCCGCCAAAGCGCGGCACGAACACGCCGCTCGGCAAGGTCAGGCGCTTGACCTCCGCTTCGGCCGCGGCCCAGAGCACATGGACGCGGAATATCTTCACCCCGCAGGAGGTCGAACCGGCACAGCCGCCGATGAACATGGTGAAAAAGAACACCGTGACCGCATAACCGCCCCACGAGCCATAGTCGGTGGTGGCGTAGCCCGTGCCGGTGAGCACGGAAACAATGTTGAAGGCGGCATAGCGCACCGCGTCGGCCGGCGGATTGATGTCCGTGCTGAGCTGATACACGGTCATGGCCGTCACCAGCACGACGATGATGGCAAAGAACAACCGCGCCTGGGGATCCTCGAAAATCGGGCGCCACATGCCACGCATGGCCAACAGATAGAGCGTGAAGGGCAGGCCGCCGGCGATCATGAAGACCACGGCCACGTAGTCGGCGGCGGGATTGTCGAAATGCCCCATGGAGCCATCCTTGGTGGAGTAGCCTCCCGTCGCCACGGTGGTCATGGCGTGCGCCACGGCATCAAAGCCCGTCAACCCGGCGGCGGCGTAACCGATGGCGCAGGCGGCGGTGAGAAAGCCATAGACCAGGGCAATCGAGGTGATGATCTGGGTCGCGCGGGGCAGGATCTTGTCGGAACGGTCCGAGGATTCCAGGTGGAAAAGCTGCATGCCGCCCACCTGCAGCATGGGCAAGACGGCAATCGCCATCACGATGATCCCGACACCGCCAAGCCATTGCAGCAGCGCCCGCCAGATCAAAATCCCCGGCGGTGCATCGTCGAGCCCCACAATCACCGTGGACCCCGTGGTCGTCAGGCCCGACATGGCCTCGAACACGGCATCCGTAATCGTCAGGTTCAATTCGCCCAGGAACAACGGCACGGCAGCAAACACCACCATCACGATCCAGGAGACGGTGGTCAAAAGGAACGCCTGGCGCAGGCTGAGCGTGACGACGGGCTCCGCATTGGTGATCCACAGGCTCACGCCCACAAAGAGTGTGAGGCCGGAGGAGACCAGAAAAACCTGCCAGTCGGCATGGGCGGCGGCCAGGTCAACGAGACTCGGGATCAGCATCGCGATCCCGAGAATGGTCAGAAGAATGCCGTTGACGAGGAAAATGGGCCTGTAGGTCTGCACGGCGGATGATCCCATGGGGGCTCCGGCGCCGGGACGGGCCGGAGCGCGAACATCCGTGCCTTAGGCCGATGACGCGGGGCCGTCAATCAGGACACCCGCGCCGGCGGTGGGCTTTATCCGTCGAAGCTTGAGGACGGATTGCCGATCAGGGTCAGGAATTCCCGCCGGGTCATCGGATTGTTGCGGAAATCCCCCAGCATCGTGCTCGTGACCATGGTTACGCCCGGCTTGTGCACGCCGCGTGTTGTCATGCACTGGTGGGCGCCTTCCAGGACGACCGCCACGCCGGCCGGCTCCAGCACATTGTGGATGCAGTTGGCGATCTGCGCCGTCATTTTTTCCTGGACCTGGAGCCGCTTGGCATAAGTTTCAACCACGCGGGCGAGCTTTGAGATCCCGACCACCTTATTGCGCGGCAGGTAGGCCACATGCGCCTTGCCGATGATGGGCGCCAGGTGATGTTCGCAATGGGACTCAAACCGGATGTCCTTCAGCGTCACCATCTCGTCATAGCCCTCGACCTCCTCGAAGGTCCGGTGGAGATAGTCTTCAGGGTCTTCCCTGTAGCCCCGGAACCAGTCCTCGAAGGCGCGGGCGACGCGCGCCGGGGTGTCCTGGAGGCCTTCCCGGTCCGGATCGTCGCCGGCCCATTGCAGCAGTGTGCGGATGGCCGATTCTGCATCCTCGCGCGACGGGCGATCTCCCAGGCCTTGCGTTACGGTCGTAAGCGTCTTGGGCAGGGTTTTGGCAGCATCAACAGCCATAGTGTTCTCCATGTCGTCGTTGTTCTTTTTGCGGTGCACTCCACACCGTCGGTGTGGAAATGCTTGCGCCGATCCTCAAAACAGAGAGCCTTCATATGGGCGTCCGCTCCGGGGATGCCAGGGCCACCCTCGGCCGAGATCCTTAAGGATCGACTTGCGGTGGGTCGTGCGGGGTCAGTTCGGTCGTCGTCGGTCGTGGGGGCTGTCCAGCGAAAACGCCGGAATTTCCGCGTCGAAAAGATCGCCCTGCACCGTTTCCATTCCGTAGGTGCCCGACATAATACCCGACGGCGTCGCCAGGGGCGCCGCACTGACATATTCGTAGAATTGGCCGGGTTGGATCACCGGTTCTTCCCCGACGACGCCCGCACCGCGCACGTCTTGGGTTAAACCGTTGGAATCGGTAATACGCCAATGGCGGGAGCGTAACTGAACCGTTTCACTCCCTTGATTTTCGATCCGTACCCGGTAGGCCCACAGATAGTGGCGGCGCGACGGCTCTGACCGTTCGGGCAAAAACGTCGGTTCAACATCAATCCGGATGCCGCGGGTTACGGCGCTATAGTGTCCTGGTTCGCTCATGGTTCCGTGGTCAGATTAAGCACTGCTGTATAAATAGGCCATCCGTCGGCCACGCGCATCCTTGTTACGCATGCATACCAACCATGGTGCGCTGCAAATGCGGCGACACTCCGCCGGCGTCGGTTTTTACGATGTTGCGGTGCACCGTGGCGGACTGCGCCGAACGGTTTCCGCCCGGATGGTCGTTCGGCCTCAGGTACTGGCGCTTCAGG
>CAYYTT010000097.1:9766-15172 GCA_964474635.1 uncultured Alphaproteobacteria bacterium
TCAGGTACTGGCGCTTCAGGCACTGGCGCCTCAGGCCAGCGCCGCCCTGATATCGTCGATCAGATCCTGGGGGTCTTCAAGTCCGACCGAAAGACGTAGCAGCCCATCGGATATCCCCAGCACGTCCCGGTCGGCCTGGGCGAGGCGGCGGTGGGTCGTCGTCGCCGGATGGGTGATGAGGCTTTTGGTGTCGCCAAGATTATTCGAAATATCAATAACTTGGAGGCGGTTGGCGAGCCGGAACGCGGCTTCCGTTCCCCCCTTCACCTCAAAAGCGACAAGGGTGCTTCCCGCGCCCATCTGCCGCGCGGCGAGCTCATGCTGCGGATGATCCGTACGGCCCGGATACAAAACGCGGCCCAATTCGGGAAGATCGGCGAGGCCGTCGGCAACGATGGCCGCATTGGCGGACTGGCGCTCCACGCGCAGGGACAAGGTCTCCAGGCCCTTGGCCAGGACCCAGGCGTTGAAAGGGCTCATGCAGGGGCCCGTGTGGCGCAGGAAGGGCTGTAAATGCTCCTCAAAAAAATCCTGTGAGGAGAGCACAATCCCGCCCAGGCAACGCCCCTGGCCGTCGATGTGTTTCGTGGCCGAGTAGAAGACGATGTCCGCGCCAAAGGCCATGGGCTTTTGCAGGATCGGGGTGGCGAACACATTGTCCACGATCAGCCGCGCGCCGGCGCCATGCGCGATGTCGGCCACGGCGGCGAGATCGATGATTTCGAGCGTCGGGTTCGACGGGGTTTCCAGGAAAAAAGCCTTCGTGTTGGGCTGCACCGCCGCGCGCCAGGCATCGAGATCGGTGCCGTCCACCAGCGTGTGGGTGATGGCGAAACGGGCCAGGATCTGCTCGATCACCACGCGGCAGGAGCCGAACAGGGCCCGCGCCGCCACCACGTGGTCCCCGGCGTTCAGATGGCACAGGAGGCTGGCGCTCATGGCCGCCATGCCGCTGGCCGTGGCCGCTCCCTTTTCAGCGCCCTCAAGGAGGGCCACGCGCCGCTCGAAGGTCTCCACGGTTGGATTGTCGTAGCGAGAGTACATAAAGCCTTCGGCGTCCCCGGCAAAACGGGCAGAGGCTTCGTCGGCACTCTCATAGACGAAGCCAGAGGTCAAAAAGACCGGTTCGGCCGTCTCACCAAAGGGCGTGCGCGCGCTGCCCGTGCGCAAAAGGCGGGTTTCGGGCGTCAGGGGGCGATTGGGTGCGGGTTTGGACACAAATGTTCCCTTCATCAGCATGGCGTGCGACCGGCGCGGAGAGGGGCAGGTCGGATGCGATGAGGGATCCGGGCCCCGGCCTTTTAGCGGACCATCATGCGCGATGGGGACGCGATCCTGTGTGGATCAGCCATCGCACCATTCGCCCATGTGCGGGGCCGCAAGCCGGCCGGCACAAATCGCCCCGCAAAGTTCTTAAAACCGTGGAACCGTAACGCCGTCAAGTCATGAGGGGCCTGCGAACACGCCTCGATTGACGCGGCGGCGCGAAACGGTGCCTTTGTCGGCACGATCGGATGTGCACAAGGTCCATCAGTCCGGTTCCGAGCCATCGGGACACCGGGAAGGACCCAAAGCGGGCTGCCAGTGGGGAGTGGCGGCCCAGTGGGGAGTGGAGGCAATGCGCCCACCTTTATACAAGCGGCAGGTCAGGGCCGATCTGGAACGCTGGACCGATAACGGCCTGCTCACGGCCGATCAGCACAGCGCGATCCTTGCGGACCTCGACCAGGAACAGGCCCGTCCCCTGTCGGACTGGCTCGGCCTTCTGGGCGCGATCCTGATCGCCTCCGGCGCGGTCACATTCGTTGCCGCCAACTGGGAGGACATGCCCAAGCTTGTCCGCCTCGCCATTCTGGCGCTGGCGCTGGGCGCCGCCCATGCTCTGAGTGCGCTGCTGTTTGCCCGGGGCCAGGAGCGGATGGGCCAAGCCGCCGTTCTGCTGGCCGTGGGCCTGTTCGGCGCCGCCATCATGCTTATCGGCCAGACTTACCATTTCAACGCGGATTTCCCCGGCGGCATCATGCTGTGGGCCTTGGGCGCCCTGGGCGCGGCCGTGTTGGTGCCCTCGCGCACGGCGCTGGGTGCGGCCTTCGTGCTCGGCGCCCTGTGGACCCATGTGCACGCGAATGGCGCGCCTCCATTGCATGTCCACTGGCTCTATGTGCCGTTTTGGGGGGCCTGTCTCGGTCTCAGTCTGCGCCTGGGCTGGGGTACGGGCGGGCATTTGTCCGTTTTGGCCGCCCTTTATTGGATCGGGCGCTCCGGGCCCGGGCTGGAGGCGACCATCGGCATGCCGTTTCAGGCACCCAGCTATGCCCTCCTGTCTTTTTCGCTTTTTATGGCCGGGTTCGTCCTTCCGGGCCGGGCCGGCCGTATCTTGAGCCTCTATACGGCCTGCGCCTTTCTGGCTCTGTCGGCGGCAAATTATGTGACCTGGCTGCATTTGGAGCCGGCCGAGGGCATGGTGACGGCCCTCACGGCGGCATTTGGCATCGCTGCGGCCGGCGCGGTTGGGCTCGGTTGGCGGCGCGGCGTCTTCGGCCCCATCGAAGCGGGCTTCCTGGCCTTTTTGAGTGCGGCCCTGGTGTTCGGACCGTTGGTGCGGCTGCCCCTTTTGCAGGTGGCCCTGTTCTGGTTCGGCCTCGTGCTGGTCCTCGCGCTGGGCGTGGCGCGCCGCTGGACGGCGCTCACCAATATCACCCTGCTCGCCTTCACGGCCGCGCTTCTGGCCACCTATTTCCAGACCTTCGGGTCCTTGATCGAAACGGCCGTTTTGTTCGTGGTCGGCGGGATCGTTTTTGTGGGCCTCAGCGCGGGGGTGGCGGCGCTCACGCGCCGGCTTGAGGCGCGCAGGCGCGAGGCGGGCCAACACGGCCAAGCGGAGGACGGCCAATGACCAAAACCATGCGCATCGTCGTCCTCGCCCTCGCCCAGTTTCTGCTGCTCGGCGGCATGATCGCCGGCTATGCCTGGGATCTCACACGGGGCACGGAAATCATTGTCGAGACCCAGCCCGTCGATCCGCGCTCCCTGTTTCGGGGGAATTATGTGCGCCTGGGCTACGCCTTCACCGAGGTCCCGGCCACAGTCGCCGACCCCGACTGCTACCGTCCCGGGGAGAGCGTTTATGTGGATCTGGAGAACCGGGGCGAGGGCTGGTTGCCGGTCCGGGCGAGCAAGACCCGATTGGAGGCCGCCAACACCGCCAGCCGCGTCACCCTCCAGGGCCGGATGACCACCAGTGTGTGCTACGACGCCGCCGCGCCGCGCCCCACGACGCTCGAAGCACCGGGCGCGCAAACCGAGGCGCCGCGCCGTGCCCCGCTGCGGCTGGATTATGGCATTTCGGCGTATTTCGCGGCACCTGAAACGGCCCAGGCGCTTGAGCGCCGCATGAGGGGACGCGAGGGCGAGGAGGCCTTGCGAATGATCCTCTCCGTCCCGCCCTCCGGACGGGCGCTGATCAAAGGCACCGTGATCGACGGGGAAAAGCGCTACGACCAGACGCTCTGGTGATTTCAAAAATCCGAGCGCCCGTGGTCTTTTCAGTGCAAATCGCCTATGCCGGGGACCATGACTGATGATCCCGCCCAAACCCTCGCCGGCGAGCAACGCCAGAGCGGCATTCTGCCGGACCAGGGCCTGCGCGCCCTTGTGGCCCAGGGGGAAGTACTCGGCGCGCCCGAGATCGAGGTGGATCAGGTCCAGCCGGCAAGCCTGGATCTGAGGCTCGGCCATGTGGCCTATCGCATCCGGGCCAGCTTCCTGCCCGGGCCGGGCGTGACGGTTGATGAGCGCCTGCGCGAATTTGAGATGCACCGCTTCGATCTGGTGGATGGCGCGGTCTTGGAGACCGGCTGCGTCTACCTCGTCCCCTTGTGCGAACGGCTCAAGCTGTCCTCCAAAATCTCCGGCATCGCAAACCCGAAAAGCTCAACGGGGCGATTGGATGTCTTTACCCGGCTGATCACGGACGGTACGAACGCCTTCGACCGGGTAGAGCCCGGATATAAGGGGCCGCTCTACGCTGAAATCAGCCCTCGGACCTTCAGTATCCTGGTGCGCACCGGCTCGCGGCTCAACCAATTGCGCCTGCGCCGGGGCAATCCGCGCTTCGGTGACAGTAATCTGCGCAAGCTGCACGCCGATGAGGGGCTTGTGGACGGCGAGGCCCTGATCGATCAGGGGCTTTATCTCTCCGTGGATCTTGAAGGCGCCCACAGTGGGCAAGTCCTTGGCTACCGGGCCAAGAGACACGCGGGCCTCATTGATGTGGACCGCAAGGAGGCCTACGACCCGGCTGCCTTTTGGGACGCCATCGCCGCCGGCCCGGACCGGCGTCTCATTCTTGATCCGGATGAATTTTATATTCTGGCCTCGCGCGAAGCAGTGCACATTCCCCCCGACCACGCCGCCGAAATGGTGCCTTTCGACCCCCTGATGGGCGAGTTCCGGGTGCACTATGCGGGTTTTTTCGATCCCGGCTTCGGCAATGATGCCGCCGGCGGATCCGGGGGGCGTGCGGTGCTTGAAGTGCGCAGCCGGGAAGTGCCCTTCGTGCTCGACCATGCCCAAATGGTGGGCCGCCTGGTCTATGAGCCCATGACGGGCCGGCCCGACCGTCTGTACGGGACCGATATCGGATCACACTATCAGAAACAGGGCCTGAAACTGTCCAAGCATTTCCGAACGCCTGGGGACTAGGGGCGGGGTCTTGTTTTCGGCCAGACCATGGGGAACCATTCGCACCATGTTTCGTGTCCTCAGACGGTACGGCCCCGGGCACGGCCTGTCACATCTTGGAGGGGTATAGGATGGATCGCAAAATCTGGCTTGGAACCGCGCTCGTCGGCACGGTGTTGTTGAGCGCGCCCGTTCTCGCGGGCGATGAGGCTGAACCCAAGGCCGCGACGAGCGTCACCGAGCCCGCAGCCGTGGCGCAAACCGGCGCGGGCCCGAGTGCGGCGGGCGAGACCGTGCAAGACGCCGCTCCGCTGGCCCTCACGGTTGAGCGTATCCATGCCGATCCGTCCCTGTCGGGCCCGCGCCTGCGCGGCCCGGAGATCTCGCCCAATGGGGCCATGGTGACAATTCTTCAGGGCCGGGAAGACGATGCCCGCCAGCTTGATCTGTGGTCCTACGATCTTGCCACGGGTGCGGCCAGCATGCTGGTCAGCTCCACCGACCTGACCGGCGGCTCGGATGCTCTGTCGGAGGAGGAAAAGAACCGGCGCGAGCGCCAGCGCATCTACGAAAGCGGCATCGTCTCCTATGCCTGGGACGAGGAAGGCGAGGCCATGCTGTTCCCCCTTGGCGGGGATGTGTTCCTTTACGACCTGAAGGCCCGCTCTGCCGTCCAAGTGACCCAGACGGACGGTTTTGAGACGGACCCCAAAGACTCCCCCC
>CAYYTT010000098.1:0-15120 GCA_964474635.1 uncultured Alphaproteobacteria bacterium
CGGTGTCGTGGACACCGGACTGGCACAAGCCGATGTCGTGTATTGGGCGCGCCAGGGCCTGCGGCAGTTCAAGGCGGCCGGACCGCAGACGTCCCTGCGGGCCCTTGCCAACCTTTATCCGGAAACGGTGCATCTGTTGGCCCGTTACGACGCGCCCATCGTGTCCCTCGCCGATTTGGAAGGAAAACGGGTGTCGGTCGACCGGCCCGGTTCCGGGACCCATGCCACCGCACTGATGCTCTTTGAGATCATGGGCCTCGACAGGGACGCCATCGATCTCCAGCAACTCAGCCCCGGGCAGGCGGCGACCGCCCTTGCGGAAGGTTCCATTGATGCCTTTTTCTTCACCGCTGGCGCCCCCGTCGCCATCGTTTCCGCGCTGATCGCGTCCGGCGACGCACGGCTCGTTCCGATCACTGGACTGCCTGTGAAACGCCTGCTGGCGACCAACATGGCCTTTCAAGGGATGGTCTTGCGGGAGGACATCTATCCGGGCCAGCCGAGCATCGAAACCATCAGTGTCGGGGCGCTGTGGATCACCCACGAGGCCATGCCGGCGGATCTGATCACATCCATCGTCCGGGCCCTTTGGAATGAAGAAAACAGCGCGCTGCTGTCCGGGGGGCATTCCCTGGGCGAGCGCGTGACCCTCGCCGATGCCGTGCGCGGGCTGCCCGTGCCGCTCCATGAGGGCGCGGCGGCCTTCTACCGGGAGGTGGGGCTGCTGCCCCCGGACGCTGAAAGCAGTCTGGCGCCCGACGACCTGCCGC
This sequence comes from uncultured Alphaproteobacteria bacterium, assembly GCA_964474635.1. Classification (GTDB taxonomy): domain Bacteria; phylum Pseudomonadota; class Alphaproteobacteria; order JAJFIK01; family JAJFIK01; genus CAYUYV01. The sequence continues at coordinate 771 of CAYYTT010000098.1, forward strand.
CCGATCTCGCTCCGCCTGCAGACGCATCCCCAGCCGGAGGGGACGCCGTTCCCGATCCCGGCGCGGCGGACCCTGATGGCGGCGCGGCGCAGCAGGCCTTGAGGCCCCGGCCACCCCAATAAAGCCGGCGCTTTGCGATCAGCCCGGCAAAGGCGCGGGGCGATTGATCCGCATGGCGCTCCAGGTTCGGTGTGATCCACACCATGCGCCCGTCGCTCAGGCCGCGATCTCCGCCCGGGAGTCCGCGAGCCACTCCTGCATGGCCGGCAAGGACCACATCGCGTCCGCATAAGCCTTCAGGGCGGGGGGCAGGGCGACACCATAGGTGCGAAACCGTGAGACCACCGGGGCATACATGGCGTCGGCGGCCGTGAAAGGCCCGAACAGAAAAGCGCCGTCCGCCCCATGGGCGGCCCGGGCGTCGGACCAGATCGTCATGACACGGTCGATATCCTTTTGCACTGCCGGAGTGACCTCCACGCTAAGGCCGGTCCGGGCGAAATCCATGGGCATGGTCTGGCGCAGGGCGCTGAATCCGCTGTGCATTTCCGCCGCCACCGAGCGTGCCCAGGCGCGCCGGGTGCGATCCGCCGGCCACAGGCCCGCCTGAGGCTTTTCTTCATGGACATATTCGAGGATCGCGAGGGAATCCCAGATGGTGAGGGATCCGTCGTGCAGCGCCGGGACAAGGCCGGAGGGCGAATGGGCACCGATCCCGGCCCGGGTTTCGGGCTGGTCGAGGGCGATGACCGTTTCCTGGAACGCGATGCCGGCCATGCGCATGGCGATCCACGGACGCAGGGACCAGGACGACAGGTTCTTGGAGCCAAGGATCAGGGTAAAGCGACGCGCATCATCCATCGGTGGGTCTCCTGTGCCGCTGGGCGCGCTACAGTGGGGGCGCCGGCGAAGGGAATGTCTGGGAAAGCATGTCCATGGGAGCATGCGCGCGGGTCCGCGAGGCCGGCCCGCTCGGTGAGACTTTAGGAAAGGGTGACCTGTGCTCGACTGCTTTACAACAAAGGCGGATGCCCCATCGATTGCAATTGATCTCGTGGCCGCCGACCGGTTCGGCGACTGGCTTGAAGGGCAGACGCCCCAGACGGCGGGCTGGGTCGAGGCCCATGATTTCAAAGGGCAGGCCGGGCGTCTGGTGATGATCCCCGGCGATGGCGGCGTCGTCGAGCGTGTTGTCTACGGCCTTGGTTCAAATGATGACCGCATGGTGACCGCCGATCTGCCGTTCCTTCTGCGGCCGGGCACCTATTTCGTGGCGCGGGCCCTGCCCGATCAGGCGGCCTTTGATGTGATGTTGGCCTGGGCGCTGGGCTGTTATCGCTTCGCGGCCTACAAGTCCATCGCCCTTGGCCCCCTTCCCCTGCTCCAGGTGCCGGGCGATGCACCGATCCACGAAGTGAGCCGGATCGCAGAAGGCGTTTACCTGATCCGGGATTTGATCAACACGCCGGCCAATGATCTGGGGCCGGCGGAACTTGAACGCGCGCTGCTGGATCTTGCCGAGCGTCATGGCGCGGCGGCCCGTTCCATTGTCGGCGACATGCTGCTCGACCATCGTTTCAATCTGATCCACGCGGTGGGCCGGGCCTCCAGCCGCGCGCCGCGCCTGCTCGACCTCACCTGGGGGCCGGAGACGGCTCCGAAGATCACCCTGGTTGGAAAGGGTGTGTGTTTTGACAGCGGTGGGCTCAGCATCAAGCCGGCCGGCGCCATGGAGTTGATGAAAAAGGACATGGGCGGCGCGGCCAGTGTTCTTGGTCTGGCCCACATGATCATGGCCATGCGCTTGCCCGTGCGCCTGCGGGTGTTGATCCCGGCTGTCGAAAATTCCGTAAACGGAGATGCCTTCCGGCCCGGCGATGTGTACCGGGCGCGCAACGGCACGACCGTGGAAATCACCAACACCGATGCGGAAGGCCGGCTCGTCCTTGCGGACGCCCTCGCTTTGGCGGATGAGGAAAGCCCGGACCTGCTGCTCGTGATGGCCACTCTGACGGGCGCGGCGCGCGTCGCCCTCGGACCCGACGTGGTTCCGTTCTATACGGAGGATGACGCCCTTGCCGAGGATATCGCCCTCATGGCCGAACGGGTGCAGGATCCTTTGTGGCGTATGCCGCTCTACAAGGCCTATCTGCCCTTGTTGGAAAGCCGTGTTGCGGATCTGAACCATGTCAGCTCCGGCCGTTTTGCCGGGTCGATCACCGCAGCCCTCTTCCTCAGCCGGTTTATCGATCAGGCCCGGTCCTGGGCCCATTTCGATCTTTATTGCTGGTCGCCCCAGGCCCGGCCCGGGCGACCCGTGGGCGGGGATGCCCAGGCGGTGCGCGCCCTTTTCGGCATGATCATGGAGCGGTTTTCGGGCGCGATGGCCCGGTCCGGGCAAACGGTCGTTCCGGATGCTGAGGGGCCCACCGGATGAGGACCGCGCTCTCCACACGGTTATTCAGGCGAAGGGCTGGGGCCAATGGCTGAGGCTTTCGATCCCCGGCTGACCCCGGCCCGGCCCGACCTTGCGGCGCGCAGCCTTGAAGGACGGGTGACGGCGACCCGATTTGTAGACGGATGGACACGGCAGGTGATCGGGGACACTGTCCCCTTGCGCCGCGCGCCCCAGGCCGACGCGCCCCTCGACACGGAGGCCCTGTTCGCAGAACGGCTCACGGTCTTTGAGGAAGCCGGCGGCTGGGCCTGGGTTCAAGCGCAACGGGACGGCTATGTGGGCTACACGCCCCTGGAGGGCCTGGGAACGCCGGTGCTGGAGCCTACCGCTACGGTGAAGGTCTTGCGTGCACTGATTTTCTCCCGGCCCGATCTAAAATCAAGACCCCTTGGGGCGCTCAGCCTGTCCGCCGGCGTGACCGTGACGGGGGGGCACGGTCTTTTCAGTGTCATCGCACGGGGTGATGATCCGGCCTGGGGCCACGTTTTTACTGATCACCTCACCGTGCCGGCGGATGTGGCGGGCGACTTCGTTGCGGAGGCCGAGCGGTTCCTTGGCGTGCCGTATTTGTGGGGTGGGCGAAGCAGCCTGGGGCTCGATTGCTCCGGGCTCGTGCAGGTGGCGCTGGAGCGGTCCGGCAGGCCGGCGCCGCGCGACGCGGACATGCAGGAAGCCGCGCTGGGCACAGCCCTCATGACGGACCCCGTTGCGTGGGACGGACTGGCCGGCCTCGGTTTGCGCCGGGGCGATCTTGTGTTCTGGGCCGGCCATGTGGGCATCATGGTCGATGCCGCCCATATGATCCACGCCAATGCCACCCATATGGCGGTGTCCATCGACGATGTGGCGGCCTTCGCGGCGCGGGTTCAAAAGGCCGCCGGTCCGGTCACGTCCGTGCGCCGTTTGGATTAAAGATGCGTGCCCTGCGGCTCATCGCCTTCACCTGTCCGGAGGCTGAAAGCCGCGTCGATCAGGGTGCGGGCATAGGCCGTATGCGGTGCATTGAAGATTTCCTCGGCCGGGCCCCGTTCCACGCGTTGGCCGGCGCGCATCACGAGGACTTCGTCGGCGAGGGCCCTCACAACGGCCAGGTCATGACTGATGAACAGATAGGCAAGATTGTATCGCGCCTGTAGATCCAGCAAGAGATCGATGATCTGTTTCTGGACGGAGCGATCAAGCGCGCTGGTCGGCTCGTCCAGAATAACCACGCGGGGCTTCAGGATCATGGCGCGGGCGATGGCGATGCGCTGTCTCTGGCCGCCGGAATATTCGTGCGGATACCGGTCCATGGTCTCAGGCGCAAGGCCCACATCGTTCAGGATGGCGGCAATGGCCTTGCGGCGTTCGGTGCGCTGGCGCATCAATCCGTGCACGTCGAGGCCCTCGCCGATGATGTCGGCGACCGACAGCCGGGGGCTCAAGGCGCCGAAGGGATCCTGGAACACGATCTGAAGATCGCGCCGCAGGGGGCGCAGGGCCCTGGGGCTCAGGGTGTGGATCGGATTGCCATCAAGATGCACACTCCCGTCCGTGGGACGCTCAAGGCGCAGCAGCGCCATGGCAAGGGTCGTTTTGCCCGAGCCGGACTCGCCGACCACCGCCAGGGTCCGGCCCGGTGTCAGGGTCAGATCAATGCCGTCGACGGCCCGCACGGTTTCGCGGCCGCGACCCAAAAGTCCGCCGCCTCCCGAGAAATGGACGCTCAACCCCCTGGCCTCCAGCACCGGTTTGGCCGGCGCCGGTCCGCGCGCGGGCAGGGTCGGCGGTTCGGCATCGATCAGTGCACGCGTATAAGGCTGGGTGGGGGCACTGAAGATCCGGGCGGAAGGGCCCTGCTCGACCAGGTGCCCGTCCTTCATGACGCAAACCCGGTCCGCCATATGGCGCACAACCCCCAGGTCATGGGTGATCAGCAAAAGACCCATATTGAATTCGGCCTTTAGATCCTTCAGCAGTGTGAGGATCTGGGCTTGGACGGTCACGTCGAGCGCCGTCGTCGGCTCATCGGCAATCAAAAGATCCGGCTTGTTGGCCAGCGCCATGGCGATCATGACCCGATGACGCTGGCCGCCGGAGAGCTGGAGGGGCAGCGCTTCGAGGCGTTTGGTCAGAACCCCAAGATCAACCCGGTGCAGCAGGTCGCGCACCATCTCCCGTGCGGCCTCCCGCCCCACGCCCAAATGCACGCGCAGTGGCTCGCCGATCTGCCGTTCAATGGAATGGAGTGGATTGAGCGCCGTCATGGGTTCCTGGAAGATCATGCCGATGCGCGCGCCGCGCAGGCCGCGCAGGGTGCTTTCATCCGCACCAAGAAGATCAGTGCCTTTGAACCGGATGCCTGCCGCGCGCACATGGGCGCTCCCCGGCAACAGGCCCGTCAGAGCCAACGCAACCGTCGATTTTCCCGATCCGCTTTCGCCCACAAGGGCAAGTGTTTCGCCGGTCTCCATGGCAAGGCTTACGCCGTCGACGGCCTTGATCTGGGTGCCGGCGGAAGGGAAACCGACGGATAAGTCCTCAACCTGCAAAAGCGGCGCCTGCGTCATGGCTGCGTGCCCTCGGTCTTGCGCGGATCAAAGGCATCGCGGGCGGCCTCGCCAATGAACACCAGCAGCGCCAAAAGCGACCCCAGCGCCACGAAGGCGGTGAGCCCAAGCCAGGGTGCCTGGAGCGTGTTTTTGCCCTGGCGGGCCAGTTCGCCCAGGGAGGCCGAGCCCGGCGGCAAGCCGAACCCGAGGAAATCGAGGCTTGAGAGGGTCGTGACGGCCGCCGACAGCAGGAAGGGCAGGAAGGTGATCGTCGCCACCATGGCATTGGGCAGGATATGGCGCACCATGATGGTCATGTTGCCGACCCCGAGCGCCCGTGCGGCGCGCACATAGTCAAAGTTCCGCCCCCGCAGGAATTCGGCGCGCACAACGCCCACCAAGGCCACCCAACTGAACAGCGCCAGCGCGCCGAGCAGCATCCAAAAGCCCGGCTCGAACACCGCGCCGAGGATCAAGATGACGTAAAGCGCCGGTATGGCGTTCCAGATCTCGATCACCCGCTGGAACAAAAGGTCGGTCCAGCCGCCAAAATAGCCCTGTACGGCCCCCGCGGCTACGCCGATGACGGCGGACACGCCTGTCAACAACAGCGCGAACAGGACCGACGTGCGGAAGCCGTAAATGACCCGCGCCAGAACATCCCGCTGATTGGAGTCAGTACCCAGAAGATGGTGAAAGCTCGGCGGCGACGGGGCCGGGGTCAGCAGATCATAGTCCTGGGTCTGGAAGCTGTAGCGCAGCGGCGGCCAGATCATCACGCCGCCTGCGTCCTCGATGAGGCCCGCCACATGGGGATCGCGATACTCCGCCGGAAGTGGCAATTGGCCGGCGAACCGGGTCTCGGGGTAGTCCCGCAGAACGGGGCTGAGCACGCTGCCCTTGTAAAAAATCAGGATTGGGCGGTCATTGGCGATGAATTCCGCGCCCAGGGACAGAATGAACAGCGCCAGGAAAATCTGTAGCGCCCGGAAGCCCCGCCCATTGGCGCGGAAGTTACGCCAGCGCCGGGCATTGATGGGCGACAGGGTCAAGCGGGGCAGCAGCGCCATAGGTCAGGCCCCCCGCGCGCTGAAATCGATCCGCGGGTCGATCCAGACATAGGTCAAGTCGCTGATCAGTGTGATGACAAGTCCAATAAGGGCATAGATATAGAGGGTTGCGAACACGACCGCGTAATCCCGGCTGAGGATTGACTCAAAGGCGAGCAGCCCCATCCCGATCAAATTGAAAATCGTCTCGATCAGGAGCGACCCAGTGAAAAACACCGAGACAAAGGCGCCCGGAAAGCCCGACACGACGATCAACATGGCGTTACGGAAAACATGGGTGTAGAGCACGGCCGTCTCGCTGAGCCCCTTGGACCGGGCGGTTACGACATAGTGTTTGCCGATCTCGTCCAGGAAAGAGTTTTTTGTCAGCAGGGTGATGGTGGCAAATCCGCTGATCACGAGGGACGCCAGCGGCAGGGCCAAGTGCCAGAAATAATCGAGCACCACGCGCCACCAGGGCAAGGTTTCCCAACCGTCCGACAAAAGCCCGCGCAAGGGGAAGATCTGCAAGAAAGACCCGCCCGCGAAAAGCACGATCAGCAGGACCGCGAACAGGAAGGCGGGTACGGCATAGGCGAGGACGATAATCCCACTGGTCCAGACGTCAAAGCGGCTGCCGTCGCGGACCGCCTTGCGGATGCCAAGGGGGATGGAGACCAGATAAATGATCAACACGGTCCACAGGCCAAGTCCGATGGATACGGGCAGCCGCTCCGCAATCAGATCGATGACGGCGCGGTCCTGGAAATAACTGTCTCCGAAATCAAAGCGCAGATAGGACGAAACCATCAGCAGGAACCGCTCCACCGGCGGCTTGTCGAAGCCGAACCGGGCTTCCAGTTCCGCGATGAGAGCGGGATCAAGGCCCTGCCCGCCGCGATAACCGGTATCTTCCGCGCCGGCGCCCCCGATGCGCGCGCCCACGGCGTCCGCGCCGCCGCTCAGGCGGTTCATGATTTCATCCACCGGGCCGCCGGGCGCGAGCTGCACCACCAGAAAACTGACGAATAAAATGCCGATCAGTGTCGGGATCATCAAAAGAAGGCGGCGCAGAATGTAGGCGGCCATGCCGGTCGGTCCCTGTCAGAGTGCGGGTTCAAAAGGGTAAGGTCGGGGGGCGGGGCGCTTCGTTCCGACCGCGCTCCCGGCCGCCGCTGCGGCCCTGCGCCCGTGCGCCGCCCCCGCGCAGATCAGTGGGGGCGGGCGACACAACAAACTGGCACCAAGCTGCCGTGGAGCGGGGGGCGGTTGCAAGTCCCGCCCGTGCCCCCGGGACATGGGGGTGGGCCGCGATGGCCGGGCTAAAGGCCCGGATAGGTTTGCGGCAGCGGGGGTTCAGCCCGCCGGGGGCCAGCCGTGCCCGGGGCCATCGCCGGCATGTCGGCGAGGCTGAACGGTTCCATGGCCCGAGGGCTGCGCGGTGTTGCCGGTGGATAGAGATCGGGTGAGGGGTGGCCGAACCGCTCGAACCATGCCGTCGCCACGCTGCTCCGCCTTGAGACCAGGAAATCGAAGGCCGGCGATAGGGCCGGCCATGGGCGGTGCACCACGATGCTGCCGGCACAGGGGCTCCGCATGGCGTCACCGTCCAGGAGCCGGATCCCGCCGGCCAGCCCGGCCAGGGCCAATGTGGCGAGCGTATCTCGGTCCACGGGCGTGCCTCCGGCGCGCGTGGTCGCGGACCGGCCGGCTATGAGCGGGCCGAACAGTCGCGCGAGTGGGCCGCCCGATCCGGATTTGCGCCTTCTGGTGGCACCGCGCGCGCGCACCCAGGCCTCGAAAGAGGACTCCAAATGCGGGTCTGGCGCTTCAGGATCGGTCAGCAGGACATGATCGATTTGGATGGTTCGCCCCCGCACGACTAAGGAAAAGGTGATGTCGAAAAAGTAGAAAAACTTCCGTGCACCCTCGCCGCGTAGCACTCCCGGCGCCGCCTTGTCGTCCTCAAGAAGACGCTGGCGCAGGGCACGCATGGCGTAGATGACGCTTAGCAGCATGTATTCCGAACGCGGGCAGGTGTGGCGGGTGTCTTCAAGGAAAGTCACGGTGTCGTGGGCTTCACCGATAAGTTGGAACACGAACGGATCGCCTTTGGATGATCCGGATACACGGGCGGATGCGGAGAGATCGACAAGCTTTGGCATCGCGTTCGGTCCTTTGGTGCACTGACTGTGTTCTGGCTGTCCTCGGTTACACTCTTTTCTGGTTCGGTTTCGAGCGTCTTGGCGGGACGGCCGCGAAAATCCGATTACCCCTCGAAATGGCGCCGGGCGCTCTCCCGCGGGGCAAGGTTGTTGGTGAAATGCAAAGGCGACAAACCGGAAGGGGGCGGCGCCATGGGGCTATCCCAGAGCTGCCCGTCATCCCCGCTACGCCTTTACCCTGCAACTCTTTCTCGTAAATAGGTCAATTATTAGACGATCCTAGCCACTTTTTGCGCAAAATTCACATCATATTTCCATGGATTATGCGTATGATTTATGTGCGATGCATGATCTATGCGTTACAGAATCATGTGAAAGATACGGATTCAGCCTGTAGAATTCATTGACTCTGGCTGTGTGGGTTGCCATAGTCCGTCCCCCGGTAAGGCCTGACGGCACACCGGCCCCTGGCTCGCACCCACTGTGATGCACACCTCTCAAGCTCCGCGCCTGAGGGACCGGCATCTTCCAATCTGGGTCTGGTGCGAAGGCCGGTGAATCCGTGGTTCTTTGTGAACAGATGAATGGGGTTTCGCTATGGGCGACAATGTCGACGAAGCAACGAAATCGGACGCTTTGGCCGAGCGCGCTCCAGCGAAGACGACCAAATCCGGCGCGGGCCGACGCAAGGCGGCGTCGGGCAAGCGCAAGGCAACCACATTCGTGATCGACGATCGGGCGGCGGAGATTTTAGACAGTCTCATGGAACAGCTCGGCGCCACCACGCGCTCACAAGTGCTCCAGAAGGCCCTGATCCTGACCAAGGTGGCCGCCGACAGCGCGCAAAAAAGCCATGTGGTGACCATCAGCGGCGATGATGAAAACGACAAGAAGTCGATCATCCTGAACGCCTGACCGGCCGGTTTGCCTCAAGGGAATTGCCAAGGAACGGCTCCATGACTGAGCCCGTTAAAGATCCCTCGCCCGATCCCGCGCCGGTTGCCCTCTCGGATCTCGGTGCGGATCCACTCCCGCAGACCCAGGGCACTCCGGATCATCCGGAGTCGGGGGAACCAAACCCGCAAGGAGCCGATGAGATGGGGGGGAGCGATCATCCCCCATCTGGCGAGCACCGCCGTCTGAGCCGTCTGAGCCGTGATCTGGGCGGGGCCCAGGCGCGCGTTTACGAAATCGCGCCTGAGACGTTGGAAAAGGCCCTCGACGGCGCCATAGAAAGTGGCGATCCGGCCTTTTTCCTCGGCATTCTGAAAAGTCAGCAGGACCACCAGGAACTGCACAACACGCTCGGTCTCCGCAACGAGGATGCTGCCCTGCGCCGCAGCCTTGCGACACGCATCGTGATTTTGTTCGCGATCACCAACATCGTCGTGCTCGGCTTGCTGGCCGCCGTGTTCTTCGCCGAACTCCTTTTCTATGTCCTTGTTTACGGCGGCGACCCCACTGATCGGGCAAAAGCCTTTGAACATGTCCAGTGGGCGAACCGCTCCGTGAACAGCACGGTGATCGGCGCCGTGATCGCGGCCACCGTGGCCCAACTCGGCGTCGTGATGGTGGTGATCATCCGCTACATCTTTCCCGCCAGTGATGGGCGTTCACCGATCATGCCTAGAAAAGAAAACGGCGGATCCGAAGATCCGCCGTCCGATAATCCGCCAATCATCACAGTATGATGACGGGCATGCTTATTCCATTGCCGCTGCGGGCAGGGGCGGTGCGCTATCCGCCTGCTGGCGCATATAGGCGAGAATATTCACCCGATCATTTTGCCGGTTGAGGCCGGCGAACGCCATGTTGGTCCCCGGCGCCCACTGGGCCGGGTTTTCCAGATAGGCGTACATGCGCTCATAGGTCCATTCGCCGCCCAGGTTCTGAAGCGTTTGGGAATACCGGAAGCCTTCCATGGCGCCGATGGGCCGGCCCAGCACGCCCCACAAATTGGGTCCGACCTGGGCGTCCCCGCCCTTTTCGAAGTTGTGACAGGACAAGCAGCGCTTGGCGACGCGCTCCCCGGCGGAGGCACTCGCCTCGACCAGCAGGGCGCCAAGATCGAGCGTTTCCTCAACCACGGCGTCCGTGTTTTCGGTGACCTGCGCTTCGGGCAGCTCAATCTTGTAGCCGCCCTCGATATAGCTCGGCTCATGATAGGCGAACTGACCGACCTCCCTCAGCACCATGATCAGCAGGATGGACGCCAGCAACGCGCCCCAAACCTTGTTCCACTCGAAAAAGTCCATCGTTCCTGCTCCGTTACGCTCCTGATGTCTCGCCGACGGTGTGCCGGGCGCCCGTGGACGCCGGGCGGGTCATGCCGCAGTGCCGCGTGGGCCGGACCATAAATCCCAAGGTCTGGCCCGGCAAGCGCCCTCAGGGCCGCTGCGCGCGGGCATCGCAGCCGGGGGCTTGACCCCCCGTGCAACGCCACTTGTAGTGGCGCCTTGTTTCGTCACCAAATGCCAAAAATCAACGAGTTTTCCCGTGACATCGAACCCTCTTCTGCTGATTCCCGCCCGCCTCGCATCGACGCGGCTGCCCGGCAAACCGCTCGCGGACATCGCCGGCAAGCCCATGATCGTGCGGGTCTGGGAGCGGGCCATGGCCGCCGATCTGGGCCCGGTCGCCGTGGCGGCCGCCGAGGCGCAGATCGCCGACGCGGTGCGTGATTGCGGCGGCGAGGCGGTGATGACGGACCCGGATCTGCCCTCCGGCTCGGACCGGATCCACGCCGCGGCGCGGGCGCTCGATCCGGATGGTCGCCATGATGTGATCGTCAATGTCCAAGGCGACCTGCCGACCCTCGAGCCCGAGGCGATCCGCGCGTCCCTGGTGCCCCTCGCAAAGGACCCGGCCCTCGCCATCGCCACCCTGGCCGCTGAGATTACCGAGCCGCGCGAGCGCACGGACCCCAGTGTGGTGAAGGCCATCGTTTCCCTCGCGCCCGGCGCGCGGGCGGGCCGGGCGCTTTACTTTACCCGGGCGACGGCGCCGAGCGGGGAGGGGCCCCTTTTCCATCACATTGGGCTTTATGCCTACCGCCGGGATGCGCTCGATCGGTTCGTGGCCCTGCCGCCCTCGCCGCTGGAGATCCGGGAGCGCCTGGAACAGTTGCGCGCCCTGGAGGCCGGCATGGGGATCGGCGTTGCCATTGTCGACACCGTGCCCATGGGCGTGGACACGCCGGAGGATCTGGAGCGGGCACGCGCGGCCTTTGCCGGCCGTGCCGCGGCACCGACTGTGCGGAGCGCAAGCCATGGCTGACAGTGCCGAGCCCAAAAGGCCATCCATTGTGTTCCAGGGCGAGCCTGGAGCCTATTCCCACCTGGCGGCGCGCAAATTTTTTCCCGACCATGAGGCCGTGCCATGCGCCACCTTTGAAGATGCCTTCCAGGCCATCGAGGAGGGACGGGCCGAACTGGGCATGATCCCAGTGGAGAATTCCCTGGCGGGGCGGGTGGCGGATATCCACCATCTTCTTCCCCAGGCGGAGGTGTTTGCCATTGGGGAGCGTTTTCTGCCCATCCGCCACCAGCTGCTGGGCCTGCCGGGGGCCAGCCTTGAGACGGTCACCACGGCCCACAGCCATGTGATGGCCCTTGGCCAGTGCCGCCAGACGCTGCGCCGCCTTGGCATCACGGCTCAGATCGCCGCCGATACGGCCGGGGCCGCCCGGGACATCGCCGAACGCAAGGACCCGGCCCACGCGGCCGTCGCTTCGGCCCTCGCGGCGGACATTTATGGCCTCGACATCATCAAGCCGGATATCGAGGACGCGGCCCACAACACCACGCGCTTTCTGGTGCTGGCGGGAGAGCGCGCCGACGCGCCGCGTTCGGCCGGCCGGGTGATCACCAGCTTTTTGTTCCGGGTACGCAATGTTCCGGCTGCGTTGTACAAGGCCATGGGCGGGTTTGCCACCAATGGCGTCAACATGACCAAACTGGAAAGTTACCAGCTCGATGGGACCTTCCGTGCCACGCAGTTCTTCGCCGATATCGAGGGGCATCCGGACGACCGGTCCGTTCGCCTGGCGCTCGACGAGCTGGCGTTCTTCTCCTCCCATTTGCGCATTCTGGGGGTCTACCGGGCCGATGACTACCGGGTGAAACTCGACCAGGCCTCCCTTGATGCGGGCCCGTTCGGGCCGACCCCAAAGCATTAGGCCCCCCCCAACCAATAGGCCGACCCATGACGATTGATCCCGTGGCGCTGACCCGTCGCCTGATGGCCGCGCCCAGCGTGACGCCGGAGGACGCGGGCGCCCTCGACATCGTCGAGGACGTGGCCCGCTCCCTGGGATTTGAGACCGTTCGGCTCCCCTTTGGCGGGGCCGGCCGCCCCACCATCGACAATCTGTATGCGCGGCGGGGCCGGAATGGACCCGCGCTGGCCTTTGCGGGGCACACGGACGTGGTCCCGCCGGGCGATCCTGGGGCCTGGCGCTGTGACCCCTTCGCGGGCGCACTTGCCGAGGGGCGGCTTTACGGGCGCGGCGCGGTGGATATGAAGGGCGCCATTGCCTGTTTTCTCGCGGCCGTCGCGCAGGCCCCGGGGGAGGGGCCCGATCTTGCGCTTATCATCACCGGTGATGAGGAGGGGCCGGCAGTCGACGGCACGGTGCGCCTTGTCACCTGGCTGAAGGAGAAAGGCGAGGTCATTGGCCACTGCGTCGTGGGAGAGCCCACCAACAGGGCGAGCCTCGGGGACACGGTCAAAGTCGGCCGGCGCGGCAGCCTGAATGTGCGCCTTACCGCAACGGGGCGACAGGGGCATATCGCCTATCCTCATCAGGCTGACAATCCCATCCCGGCCCTGATCGATGTGCTCAGCCGCCTGAAGGACTGGCATCTCGATGACGGCAATGCCTATTTCGAGCCCTCAAGCCTGCAGATCGCGACCGTGGATGTGGGCAACCGGGCAACGAACGTGATCCCGGCTACGGCCACGGCCGGTTTTAACATCCGCTTCAACACCGAACAGACCGGTGATGGTCTCATCGCGCAGATTGAAGGCATCTGCGCGCAGGCTGGCGCGGGCAAGGTCGCCATGGAGGCACGCCTGTCGGGCGAAGCGTTCCTGACCCGGCCGGGCCCGTTCACGGAATTGCTCGCCCGCGCCATCGCCGCCGAGACCGGGCGCACGCCGGACATGACCACCGGCGGCGGCACCTCTGACGCCCGGTTCATCAAGGATCTGTGCCCCGTGGTGGAGTTTGGCCTTGTCGGCCAGACCATGCACCAGGTCGATGAGCATGTGCCCGTGTCCGATCTGGCGGGTTTGACCCGGATTTACGCCCGTCTGATCGCCGATTACGCGGCCCTTTCCCCTTAGAACTCGGGACCGGGATCCCCGGCGCGGCTTTGACCGGGTGACAGCGTCGCTGATCAGGGCAAAACTGTAGTGTTGCGGCAGCCTCGCGGGGTTGCACCCGCCCGCCGCGCCATCCCACCGGCGGTCCCGCATCGCCGGCGCAGATTTTGGGGGGTTCATGACGGAACGACCGTTTTGGCCCGGCACGCGTGCCGGCGCCCTGTTCAGCGCTTTAGGTCTCCTCGCCCTGCCCGGCCTCGTCGTCCTGCCCGGCCTCGTCGCGCTGTCGGGGACGCCCGCCCTGGCGCAAAGCGACGCGAACCTGACGGCCTATTTCGGTCCCGATGATGGCCCCGGCCACAGTGCCGATGACGGCCACGACCACGGCGAGACGGTCATGCCGGCGGCCCTTGCCGAACCGGACCTTGCCCAGTGGGCCCTGACAAGCCTTTATGTCACCGATGGCCATGAGGGCGCTGACGACAGCGAGGGCGACGTCAAGCCCGACCTGCCGAACAAGAACCCCTTCCCGAGCACCTACACCCCCTATCCGGGCCAGACCGTCCTGTTCACCGGAGCAACGGTGTTGACGGGCACGGGCAGCCAGCTCGAAGAAGCCTCCGTCCTGATTGAGGACGGGCGCGTGAAATCGGTCGGCAAAAACATCGTGGCACCGGCGGGCGCGCACGTGATCGACGCGATCGGAAAATGGGTCACGCCGGGCATCATCGACATTCACTCCCACCTGGGCGTTTATCCCAGCCCCAGCCTGCGCGCCCATTCGGACGGCAATGAAGCCACCAGTCCGAACACGGCCTTTGT
>CAYYTT010000099.1:0-14702 GCA_964474635.1 uncultured Alphaproteobacteria bacterium
GGTGATGAACCGTTGCTGTGACGGTCAGGTGGCTGGGCTGGCCTTGGTGGCGCGGCGGCGGATTTCGGCGGCGATGAGCCAGAGGCGGTCCTGCCCCCAGACCGCCACATCCGGTTCCCCGTCCGGTCCGGACAGTCTGAAGCTCGGCACGCCCCACAGGCCCAGATCCTCGACCATGAGGTCTTGGCTTTCCTCGACGATGGGCTTCCAGCGCTCATCGCCCAGGCGCCGCTTCGCCTCGGCCCAGTCGAGGCCGGCCGCTTCCACGCCGCGGCGCATGCCCTTTTCCGTGTTCAGATAAACACCCTGGCTAAAGGCACAGGCCAGCAGCGAACTCATCAGCGCCTCATCCTTGCCAAGCTCCGTGGCCCAGGGCAGCAGCGAATAGGCGTCCCGGGTTGGCTTGCCGATGGGCGTGATCATGGGGCCGAACGGCACGCCGAACCAGTCCGCCTCCCGCTTTGTGTCAAAGAGGATGTAGCGCCCCTTGGCCATGGTTGCCGGAACGCCGCGCATGATCATGGGCAGAACGGGCCGGTGGCGAAAGTCAATGGCGCAGGCATTCTTCATGGCGATGGTTCGATCATAGATGATCGATGTGTACGGAGAATTCAGCGATGGGAAGAAATCGAGTGTCAGTCCGCTGGCGTCCACGCCCGTCACATCGATATCGGGCCGGGGCACGAGATAGGCCGCCTCGCCCTCCCGGCTCACGCCCAGCTCCTGGAGACGCGCTTCAAGATGGAACAGGCGGTCAACGCCCCAGTACCATTCGCCGCCATAGAAAAAGCAGGCCCCGGAATAATGCCCAAGTTCTTTTAATCGTGCCGATCCCTGATCAAAGGCTTCTTCCACATCTTCCGGCCCGGTGCCAGAGGGCTGTGCCGCCGTGGCGGCCCCGCCCGCCTCGTCCCAAAGGGCATGACTTACGTCTTCCACACGCTCGATGAAGTCCGCGTCCCCCCGGCCGATAAGCTCTCGCGCGGCGCGGATGACCGCGGCCCGGGGCGGGGTGATACCGGCATGGGCAGGAAAGCGCAGACCGTGATGGGGCGCGACAAGCTCCGCGTCGCGGCGGGCCCAAATGGCGAGCTTTTCCGCCTCCGGCTGATTGGCGCCGCCGGTCGCCCGGATCAGATGGCACCGGAGCGTCACATCATACCGCGCCGCAAAGCGCTTGAGGACCTGGGCACTCAAATGGCTGTAGGGATCATCGAGTTGGTGGAAGTACTCCACCACATGGGGCTCACCGCGCTGGCGCCGGCGGGCCTCCGCCTGCTGACGGCTTTTGAGGATGGCTTGGGTGTTCGTGACCGCACGCGACTGCCAGGCGATCAAGCGGCGCATGAGACCGGGCGGATCGACCATCAAGGATGGGTTCGGATTGTTTTTCGGTTCCAGCATGGTCTTGGTCCTCATGTCCGTCTTGCAAAATGGGTGCGTGCCCGTCGCGGCAGCCCCCTCACATGGGAGGGGAACGCTGGCGACCAGGCTCCGCGCCTGGCCATCCTGACGTGGGAGCGGCGCCGCCGACAGGACATCGAGCGCCATCTGTCCGACATGGGTCCTGTCGCATGCCCGGCACACCCGTGCCTTTTGATGCCGGCGATGGGACACGCGATCCCGCCCGGCGCTTTTTTTCTCTCAGCGCAAGTATGCCCCATGGATGAGCAGCCTGTCATGTCACGCCCTGAAGACTGGCGAAGGGGGCCCTCGGGCACGACCACGTCTTCCAGAACGCCCGCAAAGGCCGCAAGCGGACGGTTCGCGGCCTTGACGTCACGCCTCACCGCCCCGAATAGTGGCTCAGGACGCTGGCGCCTCACCTGTCGCGCGATCAAGCCACAAACCCAGCGAAACTCATGCCCAGCAAATTTTATGTGTAGCAAAAAGGAGTGAACATGATGTGGCGTGTCCTGGCCATTGTCCTCGCGCTTATCGTGGGCCTGGGGATCAGCGTTTACGTGTTGCGCAAGGAATTGATTCTCCTGGTGGTGACCACGGCGTCAAAGACGGAGATTGCCCCAAACCGACCGATCACCTGGACGCCGGGCCCGGCGAAGCCCCAGGCCCCCGCCGCCCCGCGCCCCCCCCAAATACTGTTGAAATTTGGCGAAGAACAAGGCAAGAAAGATAAAAAAACCTTCGGCGGCGGGGTGGCGGGGGGCCGCGTGCCAACCCCGAATATCGACCGCCTGGCACGGGAAGGGGCCATGTTCACACAGGCCTATTCGGGGGCCGGCTCCTGTGCGCCGTCACGGGCCATGCTGATGACCGGTCGCTATCCGACGCGGACGGGCTTTGAGTTCACGCCGACCCTGGCGGGCATGACGCGCGTCCTCGCCATGTTCATGAACGACAGGAATGAGGGCAGCCCCTTGCCACGGGTGGAGTGGAATGCGGAGCATGCCGCCAAGACGCCGCCCTTCGACGAGCAAGGCCTTCCGGGGTCGGAAGTCACCATTGCCGAATTGGTGCGTGCCGCCGGCTATCGCACGGCCCATATCGGCAAATGGCATCTGGGGCGCGGACCCGAATTCGGGCCGAACGCCCAGGGCTTCGATGAGAGCCTGTTGATGGCGAGCGGACTTTATCTTCCCAAAGACGATGAGCGCGGTGTGGCCGCAAAGCTGGACTCCCACCCCTTGGACCGGTTCCTTTGGGCGGCCCTGCAGTTTTCCGCTTCCTTCAACGGCGGACCCTTTTTCGAACCCGCGGGCTATTTGACCGATTACTGGACGGATGAATCCCTCAAGGTGATCGAAGCCAATCGCCACCAGCCCTTCTTTTTGTATCTGGCGCATTGGGGCCCCCATATTCCACTCCAGGCCACCCGGGAGGACTTCGAGGCCGTCGGCGATATCAAGCCCCATCGCCTGCGCGTCTACGCCGCGATGATCCGTGCCCTGGACCGCAGCGTCGGACGGGTCCTTGATGCGCTCAAGGCCCATGGGCTCGACGAAAACACCATCGTCGTCTTCAGCAGCGACAACGGCGCGGCAGCCTATCTGGGCCTTGAGGATTTGAACGCGCCCTATCGGGGCTGGAAGGTCACCCATTTCGAAGGCGGGATCCGTGTCCCCCTGTTCGTCCGCTGGCCCGCCAAAATCCCGGCCGGAACGCGGATCGACACGCCGGTCGCCCATATCGACGTCATGCCGACCCTTGCCGCCGCGGCCGGTGCGCCCCTGCCCGAAGGCGTGGAGATCGATGGGCGGAACATGTTGGTGGAACTGCTTGATGGGCGGAAAATCCGGGGGCCGAAGGATCCCATATTCTGGCAAAGCGGAGACTACCGCGTCGTGCGCCAGGGCGATTGGAAACTTCAGGTTAGTGCGCGGCAGGACCGGATGTGGCTCTACGACCTCGCCAATGACCCAACCGAGCAGGTCAACCTGGCCGAACGCCGGCCTGAAAAACTGACCGAGTTGAAAAGCCTGATCGATACCCACGCGGCTTCTGGACGGCCTGCGCTCTATCCCTATTCCATTGCCAGCCCCATTCCCATCGACAAGCACGCGGAGGAGGAAATTGCCGAGGGAGACGACTACGTCATCTGGCAAAACTGATCCGGAAAGCCGGCCCGAGCGACCTTTCAGGTTCGCCCCCACCAAGACCAAAACGCGGCGCCCGTAAAAAAGACGAAGGCCGGCGGAACCCTCCGCCGGCCTTCTGTGTCATGGCCTCACTGACCGAGTTTCGTCGGCAGAGGCGGCGCCTCCTGGAGGTCCTTCGGCTTGTAGCTCTCAAGCTGTTTCATGACTTCACCAATGGCCTTGTCAAGTTGGGTATCGCGCCCTTCGTTCAAGGCCACCGGATCGAGGAAGACTTCGATGTCCGGCTCCACCCCTTCGTTCTCAATCGTCCAGCGCCCATCGGGGCGGATAAAGCGGAAGAACGGAACCGTCAGGAAACCACCATCGATGAGCGGCGGATTGATCGAGATGCCAATCAGACCGCCCCAGGTCCGCGTGCCGATCAGTTTACCGAGCTTCATGTAACGGAACGAATAGGGCAGGAAATCGCCGCCCGAACCCGCGTCCTGGTCGATGAGCATGACTTTGGGGCCATACATGGCACCGCCAGGGGTGTTGAAGAGCAGGCCATCCCGGTCTTTCCAGCTTGCCAGATAGGTCCGGCTCAGCACGTCCGTGATGTAGTTGGCCGCCTGACCGCCGCCATTGCTGCGCTCATCAAGGATCATTCCCTCCCGGTCCGTCTGGGGGAAGAACATCCGGTTAAAGAACCGGTAGCCCGCGCCGCCGGTGTTGGGCAGATAGACATACCCCACCTTGCCACCGGTTTTTTCATCCACATAGCGGCGGTTTTCCTCGATCCAGTGCCACAGACGCAAGGCCCGCTCATTGGCGACCGGCTCCACGACCACGTCCTCGCTGTCGTTGCCATCGGCCGCCTTGCCCACCGTCAAGGTGACCTGCTCGCCAACGGTGCCGGCCATCAAGGCGAAGATATTGTCCGCACCCGTCACCGACCGTCCGTTAACGGCGAGAATGTAATCACCCTCCGACACGCCGATGCCCGGCGCCGCCAGCGGTGCCTTCAGGAACGGGTTCCAGAGTTCGCCCGTATAGATCTTGGCGATCCGGTAGCGATCATTCTCGACCCGCAAATCGGCACCCAGCAGGCCCACCGACACCCGGTCCGGCTGGTGAACATCGCCGCCGCCCATATAGTTGTGACCGACCTGCATTTCGCCGATCATCTCGCGCAGCAGTGCCGTCAGGTCTTCGCGCCGGCCAACATGGTCGAGAAGCGGGCGATACCGGTCATAGACGGCCTGCCAGTCGAGGCCGTGCATATTGGCGGCATAGAAGAAATCCTTCTCCATACGCCAGGTCTCGTTGAAGATTTGCAGCCATTCCTTGCGCGGATCGACATAGACCCGCATGTCGCTGGTTTTAATGCGTTTCAGATCGAGCGATTTGCCCGCCTTGCCCGCCATCAGGCGATTGCCTGTCTTGCGGACCATGATGTGCGAGCCGTCATGGGACATGGACATGCCCACGACGCCCCGTGTCACGCTGCTCGTCTCCAGATCTTCGAAGTCGAAGCGCATCAGGCGATTGCCGGATGCGGGCGACTGGCCCGGCGGTGTCCGGGATGTCCCCGGCTGAACGCGCTGGATGTAGAACAGGCTTCCGTCCTTGGCCACGGCCAGGGTGTCGTAGTTGCCCTCTTCTACCGGCAGGGCGACGATGCGGTTTTCGATCCCGTCGAGATCGATTTGTGTCGGCTTGTCCGCCTCATCCTCGTCCGCGCCGGCGGCCTCGCTTTCGCCCTCGCCCTCGGCTTCGTCCTCCGTCTCGTCCGTGTCTTCCTCGGACTCCCCGTCTTCCTCTTCGGCGAGACGCGGCGGGATCATGGCGATGTCGGCCTCGTCTGCGCCATCCCCATCGCTACCCGCCTCATCCTCGTCGACCTCCTCGTCGCCGGTCTCCGGCAGCAGCGGCGAGGTGCCGTCTTCGGCGAGGACCACGGCATAAAGGCCTGCGCGGTAGGGTCGCTCCTGGCTCGACATGTCGAGACCGACCGCGGCCGGTCCGGAATTGGTCGATGCGGTAAAGTAAAGATAGGCGCCGTCGCGACTGAAAGCCGGGGAGCCCACATCTCCCATGCCATCGGAGATCCGGTGCGCCGTGCCGTTCTCCACATGGTACAGCATCAGGTCGTTGTAGAAATTTTCACGCACCTGCACATAGGCGATCCAGCGCCCGTCCGGCGACATTACGGGGCTGAAGCCGCTGCGCCGCTCGGCGGTTGCGACCGTCGTGATCTTCCCGCTGTCCACATCGAGGGCAAACAGGGTCAAGTGATTGTTCTGATACAGAATGTGTTGGCCCTGGCCTGCCCATTCGAGCAGCGTGTAGTAATCCGGCCCCAGATCGAAGGAGCGCGCATCCCCCTTGCCGGTTTGATCGACGATTTTGAGGCTGTGCACATTGCCTTCATCGGACAGATAGGCGATTTCGCCGCCCTTGGGAGACCATAGCGCCGTGGCCTCACGCACACCGTCCGTGCCCGTCAGGTTTCGCGTCGAGCCCTTGTCGAGCGGTACCGTAAAGACATCCCCGCGACCGACGAGAACCGCGCGCTTGCCCGTGGGGGACAGGGCGGCCGACTGAATGGTGCCCGAGGCGTCTTTCCAACCGGGGCGCAGCTGCGGCAGGTCCGGATTGACACTGATCGTCAGGCCAGACACGGCCCCCGTGGTCAGATCCACGCTTTTGAGCTCGCCGCCCGCCTCATAGACCAGCGTATCGCCATGCGCGTCGGCGGCCCGAACGTCCCAAACACCTTCTTGCGTGATTTTTTTGACCGCGCCGCTTTTGGGGTCGAAACGGAAGACGTTGAAGACCTTTTCATCCCGGTCCGACAGGAAGTAGACCGCATCACCGACCCACATGGGATCGATATCATTGACCCGCTTGCCCGGCACGCGGGTGACCGACTTGGTGCCTGGCGTCAGGATGTCGATGGAGGGCACGCGTCCGCCGCGATATCCGCGCCACCCCGTCGCGCCGCCATAAAGGGCGTTATAGGCCGGACCGAACGCCATGAAGGCAAGCTTGCCGCCATCCGCCGACCAGGCACCACGGAACACGGGCGCCTCCATCTGCTTTTCCGGCAGACCGCCCTCCAGGGAGACATGATAAAGGTGACCCGTGCGTCCAAAGCCCACCTCCCGCGTGGAAGAAAACGCCACGGCCTTGCCGTCATGGCTCCATCCGGTGACATCGTCGCCGGCGGAGTGATAGGTCAGGCGCTTGGGCTGCCCTCCGTCCACGGAAATAACGTAGACGTCATCATTGTTCTCGAAATTCGCGGTGTAGGCGATCATTTTGCCGTCGGGCGAGAACATGGGCTCGCGCTCGTCAACGGGGCTCGATGTCAGGCGGCGCGGATCGCTGCCATCCCTATTGGCCACCCACAAATCACCGGCATAGATGAAGGCGAGCTTGTCCTTTGATACCGTCGGCATGCGCAGTAGATGTGTGCCATCCGCACGCACCGACGCCGACCCGAGGGCCGTTCCCGCAATCAGCAGAGCCGCCGTCGCGGCACTTCTCAACCACGTTGCACGCATGGGTGTCCTCCCCCGTTTTCTGACTTAAAAATCCAAAATCTCAGCGTGGCCCGAGGGTAACGCCCCTCGGCAACTTTGCAAATCAAGTTGGATCGCCGTTTTGTACCGGAAATCCTCATCGACGGCCGCATACGCCATTATAAAGAGGACCAGAGCGGCACAGCCGGCCCCCGTAACGCGATCGATTTTGCCGGGGCAAAGGCCCTTGCGGGATTTACACGAAACCAGACAAATTGCGGTTTACCCCTCGATCATCCTTCGATGAAAACGAGGACACCCTCCTCCGTTTTCATCGGATGGTGGGGGCTTGTTTTGCGCGCCACTGGTGAGGACCCCAAACGTCGCGGACGCACCGTCAATAATGGAGGTCTTGTAGTGTTCTGGTGTGAAGTATAAGCCCTCGCCATCGGTTACCATGTACGCGGCGCGCCCATATCGGCCCTTTTGGAGCGCTCCGCGAGGGCGGCGCAGAAGCGCCGGGCCGTGGTCACAGCCTGTGTACGTGACCCAACTGAATCGGAAAATGCTCAAAAGAGTGCGGCCCAATGCCTGACGGTTCTACCGCGCCCACCATCATTGCCGCGCATACGAACGAGGATCTCGCCGCCGCGCGCGCCTTGTTTGCGGCCTATGTGGCGTGGCTGGGTGTGGATTTGAGTTTTCAGGGCGTTGATGAAGAACTGGCCCGGTTCCCCGCCGGTTATGACGTCGTGCTGCTGGCGCGCATGGATGGGGCCGCCGCCGGCGCCGTGGCGCTGCGCCCGCTGGAACCGGGGATCTGCGAAATGAAACGCCTTTTCGTGCCTGAGGCCTTTCGCGGTCACGGCCTTGGACGCTTGCTCAGCCTGCGGCTCTTTGAGGAGGCCCGTGCGCGCGGCTACACACACATGCGCCTCGACACGCTTGAACGCCTGCGTCCGGCGCTCGCGCTTTATCGGGCGCTCGGGTTTGCCGAGTGCCCGCCCTATTACGAAAATCCGCTCAGCGGCGTGATCTATCTGGAAAAGGCGTTCATTCAGGCCTGAGGGCCAGGTTGCTCCGGGAACCCCTTGATGGAGCCAAGATCCACCCTGTCGCGCGTGACCGCCGGCGGCGATTGCACATAGAGCGTGATCAGACGGGCCAGGTTCTCCAGCGCATGGACATTGGTGCGCTCATAGCCGTGGCTCGCATCGATCCCAAAGGTCAGCAGCGCCGTGCGAATGTCGTTGCCCGCCTCCAGCGCCGAGGCCGCATCGGCGCGGTAGTAGCGAAAGACATCGCGCTGGTGGGGCACACCGTGGTCCTTAGCCAGTTTCAACAGAAGATGGGTCAAGTGATAATCGAACGGGCCCGTCATATCGCCCATGGCCACCGTCACACCGAACTCGGAGGAGTTTTGTTCCGGCGCGACCGTGCCGTTATCGATGGCCACCATTTCCGCCACATCGCCATGGAGAACCGCCGAGGCGCCCACCCCGACTTCTTCGGAAATCGTGAACAGGAAGTGGCAGTCCACGGGCAGGACCGGCTTTTCCTTCAAAATCGCATCGAGCGCGGTCATCATGGCGGCCACGCCGGCCTTGTCGTCAAGGTGACGCGACACGATGAAGCCGTGATCGGTCAACTCCGGTGCCGGATCAATGGACACGATGTCACCGACGCTGATGCCCACGCCCTCCAAATCCTGCCGATTGGCCACGGGCGCATCGACCCGCAGCTCCACATAGGGCCAACCGGTCGGCTGGGTATCGATGGCTTCATTGTAGGTGTGCCCGGAGGCCAGAAGCGGCAGGATCGAGCCGCGCAGTGTTCCGTTATCGGAGAAAATCGTCGCCCGCGCACCCTCCGCGAAGCGCGCCGACCAGTGGCCAATGGGCACCAGTTCCAGGCGGCCATTGTCCTTAAGCGCTTTGACTTGGGCCCCCAGCGTGTCCACATGGGCCACGACGGCGCGGTCCGGGCTGCGCTGGCGGCCCTCCAGATTGACGCGGATCGCGCCGCGCCGCGTCAGCTCATAATCGGCCCCCCGCGCGGACAGCCAATCGGCCACGTCATGCACGATGGTGTCCGTGTATCCAACGGGGCTGGGCGTTTCCAAGAGCCGCATCAGCAGCGCCACCATGGCCTGCGTGTCGATGTTCAAAGGCGCGATCATTGGGCTCCTCCCCCCGGTCCGCCGTGGGACCCGTTTCCCAGAAGGGTTTGCGGAAACAACAGATCCACGAACCGGGCCGCCGTCGGCTGCGGTTCGTGGTTCGCCAGACCCGGCCGTTCATTGGCCTCGATAATCACATAGTCCGGCTTAGCGATATCAGGAACCAGAAAGTCAAGACCCACCACGGGAATGTCCAATACGGCGGCGGCCTGGACGGCGGCGCTGCGCAAGTCTTCGTGGATCTGTCCGGTCACGTCGTGGATTGTCCCGCCGGTATGCAGATTGGCGGTCTTGCGGACAAACAGTTCCTCGCCTTCCGGGAGAACCATGTCCATGCTTGCCCCGTTTGACAGGACGCATCGCTCCGTTTCCGCATCGAGCGGAATGGCGCTTTCGCCGCCCGTCACGGCCTTGCGCCGCCGGGATTGAAGCTCAATGAGTTCACGCACGGAGCGTTTGCCGTCACCGATAACGCCCGCCGGTCGGCGGATCGCGGCCGCAACCACAGCCCGGCCGATCACGATAACGCGCAGATCCTGCCCCTCACAGAATTCCTCAATCAGCACACGATCACAAATCTGCTCTGCCTTTTCGATGGCCTTCGCGAGATCTTCCGGATCCGACAAATCCACCGTGATGCCGGCGCCCTGCTCGCCGCGGGCGGGTTTGACCACCACCCGTCCGCAGTCTTCCATGAAGGCCCGATCGCGATCGATGTCACCGGCCTGGCGTTGACGCGGCACCCGAAGGCCCGCGCGGTGCAGAAGACGCCGGGTGAGGGATTTGTCGTCGCAGCGCTGCAACGCGACCGCAGACGTCAAATCGGACAGGGACTCCCGGCAGGTGACCCGCCGGCCACCATGGCTCAGCGTGAACAGATTCGCGTCCTCATCTTCGATCTCCACCGCGATACCGCGCCGGCAGGCTTCATTGATGATAATCTGCGCATAGGGATTAAGGCGCGCGGCCGGGCGGCGGGCGGCATAAAGAGGTTCATTCACGGGATTTTTGCACTTCAGGGTGAAAGTCTGGATGCGTTGAAAACCGAGCTTTTCATACAGCGCAATGGCCGCCGTGTTGTCATGCATCACGCTTAGATCGAGATGAAAACGGCCGCGATCCTGCAATGCGTACGCAAGGCTCAGGACAAGGGCACGGCCGATGGCAGGATAATGGGCCTGCGGATCGACGGCGAGCCCCCAAAGGCTGGACCCTCCGCTTGGATCGTTAAAGGCCGTCACGTGATCAACACCCATGACGCTGCCGAGGATCTGGCCCGTGTGTTCATCCACTGCCGCCAGCCACACCAGGCGCGCGGATTCCTGGTGGCGCTGGATAAAGTCCGCTGGCAGAAGAACCATTTTATGGTGTGCGTAGATCCGATTAATGTCCGTCGTATCGTCCCGACTTTTGGCCTGACGGATGGTCACACCGCGAGGCAGGCTGGCTTCGGCCTTGGCACGCAGCGGCATGCCGCCCAGGTCCAGGCGATAGGTGTGGGACGGATCGAGAAAGATGTGCTGGGGGGCCTTCGCGAGCGCCACATGGGGATCGTCGACATAGATCGCAATGTCGCGCTCGTCATCGGCCTCCTGACGCAGAACGTCAACAAGCCGGCTGACCGACCCAAAGGTGTTGCCGAAAATCAGACGGCCCCACCCCACGTCAAGGGTGACCTCCGGATCGGCGCCGTGGAAATCGGCCAGCCCCGGAATGACCGGATAGGACACCGGGTCAACGCCGGTGGACGCGCCGGGGCTTAAGGGAACGGGCTCTCCATTACGAGATGTCATGGGTCTGCATCCACAGTTCCAGAAGGGCAATCTGCCAGAGCTTGGAGCCATTCAGGGGTGTGATGTGCTCTGACGGGTTCTGCAGCAGCATGTCCACATAGTCCCGGCGGAAAACACCGCGATTGCGTGCCGAAGAGGCACCAAGCACGTCGCGGGCGAAAGTCAACACATCGCCTTCGATGTATTTTAGGGCCGGCACCGGAAAATACCCCTTCGGACGATCAATCACCGCCGAGGGGATGACCCGCCGTCCGGCATCTTTCAGGATGCCCTTGCCCTCCTGGGCGAGCTTCAGGTGGGACGGGATCCGGGCGGCGAGTTCCACCACTTCGTGATCGAGGAACGGAACACGCGCTTCAAGCCCCCACGCCATGGTCATGTTGTCCACGCGCTTTACCGGATCGTCGACGAGCATAATCTGCTGGTCAAGGCGCAGGGCCTTGTCCACTGGGTCTTCTGCCCCCGGACGGCCGAATGCCTCTTCAATGAATGCGGCCGCATGGTCGGTGCCCACATGGGCCGGCTCTACGGCCCGCTTGTAGTCCCCGTGGTCGCGGTCCCGGAAGGCCGCCGAATAGGCCGCGACCGGATCGGAGGTGCCCGCAAGGGGGGGATACCAGTGATACCCACCGAAGATTTCATCCGCACCCTGCCCGGATTGCACCACCTTCACATGTTGGGAAACCTTCTGGGACAGGAGGAAGAACCCAATGGCATCGTGGCTGACCATGGGCTCGGCCATGGCCGCGACGCAGTCGGGCAGGCTGGGCAGCAGCCGCTCCCGACTGTCCACATGGATTTTGTGGTGCTCGGTCGCGTAGTGGTTTGCGATCAGGTCGGAGTATTTGAACTCGTCGCCGACTTCTCCGCCAACGCTTTCAAAACCGACCGAAAACGTGTTGAGCCCCCGCTGCCCCTCTTCCGAAAGCAGCCCCACGATGAGACTGGAATCGAGCCCGCCGGACAGAAGAACGCCCACAGGCACATCCGCCACGAGGCGGCGGCGCACGGCGCGGCGCAAGACTTCCAGGAGCAGATCTTCCCATTCCCCCCTCGAGCGTCTCTCATCACCCGCCTGCGGTCCGAAGGTCACGTCCCAATAGCGGTGCTCGCGGCGCCGGCCATCGGGTTCGATTTCAAGGATCGTCGCAGGCGCCAATTTGCGCACGCCGCGCAGGATCGTGTGCGGTGCCGGCACGACGGAGTGGAACGCCATATAGTAATTGAGCGCCACCGGATCGATGCTGGTGTCAATGCCGCCGCCCTTGACAAGGGCCGGAAGGGAGGACGCGAAACGCAGCCCACCGGGCGCGTGCGCCAAATAGAGCGGTTTGATCCCCAAACGATCCCGAACCAAAGTCAGCCGTCCGCTGTCGCGCTCCGCGATGGCGAAGGCGAACATGCCCTGCAGCCGCGAAACGCAAGCGGGTCCCCAGGCATGGAAGGCTTTCAGGATCACTTCCGTGTCGCTGGTGGAAAAGAAATTGTAACCTTGTTGCTCAAGCTGCGTACGGAGAATTTTATAATTATAAATGCAGCCATTGAACGCGATGGTCAGGCCGAGTGCCGGATCGGTCATGGGCTGGGACCCGCGATCCGACAGGTCGATGATTTTCAGCCGGCGGTGGGCAAATGTGATGGGCCCCGCACCCCAGATACCGGCCCCATCCGGCCCCCGGGGCGCCATCGCGTCGGCAACGCGGTGCATGGCCTGCCATGGGGCCTCACCGGGCACAAATCCCTTGTTGTTCCAGACAATTTCACCAGCTATACCACACATTGCTCTTTCCACGAACAATTGACCATTGCCCTTAAACCTATCCGATTGTGGGCTTGTTTCAAGGGTGGCGGGCAATCTTGCTGATGAACCCCGCAGATTTTCCGGGTTCGGGCCAAGCGGACATGTTCCACATCAACGAAAAAATTTTTATACGGATAAACATGATCGGCCGCTGCTGTCCGGCGGGCATGGTTCAGGCCGTTTCGGCGCGCCACTCCGCGTCGCCCAGATCGGTGAAATAGGCCGCAATGTCCCGATCATCGACCCCGTCGATCTCGGATGGTTGCCACTGGGGAGCGTTGTCCTTGTCGATGATCACGGCACGCACGCCTTCGTAAAAGTCATGAGCCCCCATGATCCGCGACACAAGACGGTACTCCATGGCCAGGCACTGGACCATGGTGAGATTCGCCCCCTCCGCCAGCTGACGAAAGGCGAGCTTCAAAGACGTAGGCGATTTGCCTTGAAGGATCTGCAGCTGCTTTGCGGCCCAATCGCCCCCATCGGCGCGCAGGGCCCCGGCAACCCCTTCAACGCTGTCGGCGGCGAACAAGCGGTCGATTTCAGGCCGGACGCTTGCCAGGGGCGCGGTGCCTGGATCCTCGGCGTGCCCTTTCAAGATTTCATCGACCTTACCTTTCGCCCCGCGGGCGAGGTCGGCATTCGCCAGATCCGCCAGCACGGCCTCAATGCGTTCGGCGGTCATGAAATGGGTGCCGATGCCCGCGTAAAGGCAGTCGGCCGCCTTCAGCCGCGCTCCGGTCAGGGCCATGAACATGCCGAGCCGCCCGGGCAGTCGGGGCAGGAAGTAACTGCCGCCCACATCCGGGATGAGACCGATCCCCGTCTCGGGCATGGCGAAACTGGTGCGGTCCGTCACGACACGGAAAGCCCCGTGCACGGACACCCCAACGCCGCCGCCCATGGTGATCCCGTCCATGAATGCGATGTAGGGCTTGGGAAAATCATGGACGGCAAGATCGGCGCGGTACTCCTGGGCAAAGAAATCAAGGGCGTAGGGCGTGCCTTCCTTGCCGGAATCATGCAGTGCGCGGATGTCTCCGCCGGCGCAGAAGCCCTTCTCGCCCGCCCCCAGAATGGCGACGGCCTGGATGGCCGGATTGCCGGCCCAGGCCCGCAAGGTCGGCTCCATGATCTCCACCATGGGCAGGGTAAGGGCATTGAGCGCCTTGGGGCGGTTCAGAGTGATGATCCCGAGCCCGCCCCGGGTCTCGAACACGATCTCATCCGTGGGCAAAGCGGTCATGGGAAAGCTCCAACATGAAAGATCCTTGCGGGACGCGCGGCGGCCTGAGAGGGCAAAGCCCGTTTACTGACGGAACATATCCCGGGCAATGATCACCCGCATGATTTCGTTCGTGCCCTCCAGGATCTGGTGCACGCGCAGATCACGCACCCAGCGCTCGAAGGGATAATCCTCCGTATAGCCATAGCCGCCATGGATCTGCAGGGCATCATTGACCACGCGGAAGCCGATATCGGTGGCCATGCGCTTGGCCATGGCGCATTTCATGGTCGTGTTGGGCAGGCGATTGTCGAGGGCATGGGCCGCCCGATAGATCATCAGCTGGGCGGCTTCGAACTCGGTCGCCATATCGGCGATCTTGAACTGGAGCCCCTGGAAGGCGGCCAGCGGCTTGCCGAACTGTTTGCGGTCATTCATGTATGCTTTGGACAGCTCAATGGCCGCGCCCGCCGGCCCGAGGGAGCAGGCGCCGATATTGATCCGGCCCCCATCGAGCCCTTGCATGGCGATGCGGAAACCGTCGCCTTCCGCGCCCAGACGATTGGCCACGGGCACCCGGCAGTTTTCGAAAATCACCTGGCCCGTGGGCTGGGCGCGCCAACCCATCTTTTGTTCCATCT
>CAYYTT010000100.1:0-14554 GCA_964474635.1 uncultured Alphaproteobacteria bacterium
AGCGCCTCCGGCGGGGCGGGCTGACCGCCCGGCGGCCGGTCGGCCGCTTGGGTCGTCGGGTTCGAACGTTCTCCCCTCGACGCCACCTCTTTTGGCCTCACGGTGCGCAGCGCCTCCGGTGGGGCGGGCTGACCGCCCGGCGGCCGGTCGGCCGCTTGGGTCGTCGGGTTCGAGTATGAAAACTGCCCCCTTTTTTCCGCTGCCTTGGCCTTTGATTTGGTGTTTAGGGGCAAAGACAAGGGCCGCCTGACCCGATACTGTCTAAGCAAATGGTCATGATTATCGCGGCGCGGGGGCTGGGGCGGGCGATGGACATGACGCCGGACACGCGGCGGACCGATCGGTGGGGCAAGGAACATGCGTAACGGACTTGGTCTTCGCGATGGCTTTTTGGGCAATGGCTTTTCGGGCTATGGCCTTTTGGCGGTCTGTGCGGCTCATGTGGCCGGCTGCGTCCAGGCCGGGGGCTTCACGAAACTCGCGCCGGATCTTGCAACGCTGACATTCCAGGCGGGCGGTGACGCAATGGGCGGTACGGGCGACGCGGAAACAGACGGCGCCGGATCTGAGGACGGGGCTCCAGGATCGGATGGGGCCGGTGACGGGGCCCCGGGGACGGGCGGGCCCGGCGGCGACACGAGCAGCGGCGACACGAGCGGGGGGGACGCGGGCAACGGCGACGCCGGCGATATGGGCGGCCCGGACACTGGCGACACCAATGCCGGTGGGATCGGCACGGATCCGACCCAGTCGCTTGCCGATATTTTTCCGCCCTCGGCCGATTTCAATTTGCCCCCGACGGGCATGGGGACCTACGCCGGCGGCTTTTCCGCTGTGGACTCCATGAACCGCACCTTTACCGGTACGGCGAGTCTTGATGCCGATTTCACTGGCGGGATCGTCAGCGTGTTTTTCAGTTCCAACGATCCGCGCCTTGGCCCGACCGAATTCTCAAGCGTTGGCCAGCCCATTTTCGGGGCCAGTTTCGTCTCCAGCCAGGGGCCGGTCACAGGCACCTTCGATGGCGGACAGATCAACGGCGGGACCTTGAGTGGTCGCTTTCTGGGCGAGTCCGCGCAAGCGGCCATCGGCCAGTTCGACATCAACTACAACAATGCAAATCTTCCTGGATCGGAGTTATCGGCAAGGGGCACTTTCGAGGTTATTCAATAGGCGCAACGGCCACGCCATGGGCATGATCCGCCGGCTTGCCGTTCTGCTTTGCGCCCTTGTGGCTCTGTCGTGTGCGGTGCCGTTCGGCCCTGCCTTGGCCGGCATCGCACCCGATGCCCAGGCGCGCACGGTGGTGTGTCCGCCGGCGCCCGTGACCGGACAGCCCACTCAGGCCGAAGCGCAAGGTGCCGCCGCCTGCCTCTCCGCAGCCATAGAGGCCGGCGATGCCCCCTTGTTCGAAGCTTTGCTGGAGGCTTACACACCAAGCCTGCGGGCCGCCCCTGAAGTGGCCGCTGTCGCCGCCCGGGGCTATCTGGCGCTTGGGCGAGCGGAGGCGTGCCTTGAGGCCCTGGCGCGCAGTGGGCAGACCCGCTTTGCCCTGCTGCTCTTGGAGGGCTATTGCCGTTTGAACAAGGGGGAGGGTCTGCGCGCCAGCCTTGTGGCCCGGCGGGCGGTCGATTTCGCCGGCTCGCTCGAAGAGGTCCGCAAGGCACGCGATCTTTATCGCGAGGCGGTCTCCCGCCGGGTCTTTGATCTGCGCCTGTCCTTGCAGGTCTATCCGACGACGAACGAAAATCGCGCGACCACCACCGAGCAGGTGAGCTTGTTCGGCCTTCCGTTCCAGCTTAACGAAACGCGCCAGGGGGGCATCCGCGTCTCCACCAGCGCCGAGGCCACTTTGCGGCCCCGTCTGTCCCTTTTCGTCCGCCGACGGGTCTTTCCTTTCCTTACGGCGGCGGTGGGGTTCGACAATAATCTCTTTGGGCAGACCTTTACCCAGGTTCGCCTTCGTCCCGGGGCGGTGCTTGGCCTGACGGACCGTCAGGACATAATCCTGTTTGCGCTGGCGGGCCGCTCCTATTTGAGCCATGACATCGTTATCAACGAGACTGGCGGCGGGGCGACATGGCGATACCGGCGACAAGGACAAACCACAGAGCTGTCCTACAGTCTTCTGCGCCAGGATTATCCGGCCCTTGGCGCCCAGGCGACCCAACATCGCGTCCTCGCCGCCAACCGCCACCAAGGCACCTATGATGAACTGGGCTATTCCCTTGGCCTGGAGGAGACCGGATCCCGGTCCTTCCTTCTGGACCGCGTCAGTGTGCTCGGCACGCTGACCTATAAGCGGGTTCTATTACGCCATATCATCGCGCAGGGTTCTGGGGCCCTGTCGTACAGCCGGTTCCGCCGGGATGATCCCCTTTTCGGTCAGCGGCGGGATCTCAACAGCACCGTCGAGGGGCGCTTAACGTCGGCTACGGTATCGTTTTTCGGGCTGTCGCCATCCTTGTTCCTGCGCCATATCCGTCAGGACTCCTCGATTCCGGTCTACGAAACGCGCGCCTCCGAAGTCGGAGTGGACCTGCAATTCCTTTTGTAAGTTCAGGTCCGATAAAAGAGACGGACGCCGGCCGAGAGAGCCAAAGAATGTTCTCGGTGCTTCAAGCGAATCTTCGCTACGCTCTGTTTCAAGTAAACAAGATGCTGCTTTGATGCAGTGACATCGGACTTGGGACACGACTTTATCCCCACACAGACACGCGGTGGTACCCTTTGGGCGGTGCCGATTGTGTATCGACGGCCCATGAACGGGTGCGCGGCCAAGCTCTTCGCGTTCCAGACCGTGGCATCTTGCCGTTTTGAAAGGCTCCTCACCAAAGCCAAGCAACCGGATGTGTGTGCTCTTGCGGGGCGCCGTTGGCCGGCCCGGTTTTTAAGAACTGTACACACTACAAATTGGCAAGACTTGCCAGTGCCCCGCCCATTACGTTTTTTCGCCCCAATTCGCCGTCAGCATCGAATGTGAAAGGAGACCAAACCATGGAACTCATCCTGGGACTTGTTGCTCTCATCCTGGTTCTGTATTGGCTCTATTATGCCTTGGACTACCAAGGCCTGGAGAAGCCGGCGAACCGGTCCGCCCCGCTGATGCCCGACGCGGAAGACGCATTCCTGGCACGCGGCGGTTCAGCCACCCGCTGATCCCCGCCTGCTGACACGGGCAATACGACACGGTGCGGCCGGCGCCACAATCCGGCCCTGACTGCGGTCCCCGCCGCTGTTCACGTGTCGAACCGCTCCGACGGATAGCCATGATCCCTTAAAGGAGGTGCTGTTGCGCCTCCTTTTTCGTTTGCCGGCTCCGGCTCCACATCCCCTCGATTGACACGGGCCCGGGAGGCGGCAAGCCTTAACGCCAGGATGATCGCCGAATGCGCCTGACTGGCCCAAAGCCCTTGGGGCGGTGGTCCACTGGGGCCGAGAGAAAAGGGGGGGGGCCATGTCTGTTTCAAGGCGGCGCGTGCTTCAGGTTGGGGCAGGCCTCGGTGTCGCGGCGGCCATCCCGGCGGCGCAGCATGTGGCCTGGGGCACCCGGGAATTCGTGCGCGCCGGCTACGCGCCCGGCCTTCCCACCGCTCCGGCGGGCCGGGATGCCTGGATGAATTGGTCCGGGCTTGTGCACTGCACCCCGACCGAGATTGCTTTTCCGCCCTCTGAGGATGCGCTGGCCGACCTGGTGGCGACGTCGCGCGGTCCCATTCGCCCCGTGGGCAGCGGCCATTCAAATACGGGACTTGTGCCCACGGGCGGACGGATTGTTGACATCAGCGCCCTTGAAGGTTTGATCGCCTTTGATGAGGCGAGGGGCCTTGCCACATTCGGGGCCGGAACGCGCCTTTTCCAGTTGGCCGAGGCGCTGCATGGGATTGGCCGGGCCCTGCCGAATTTGCCCGACATTGATGTTCAGACCCTGGCGGGCGCGTTTTCCACAGGGACCCACGGAACCGGTAACGCCTTTACGGCGCTCCATGACTATGTCGCGGGGTTTCGGATCGTCCTTGCCGACGGGTCCGTGCGCGATGTCACGGCGGACGGCGATCCGGACCTGTTTGCGGCCGGCAAGGTATCCCTTGGGGCGCTTGGCATTATCACCCGCTATACGCTGAAGACCGTTGCCACCTTCCGTCTGCGCCGCCGGCTCTGGGTAGAACCCGTCGAGACGCTGGTCGCGCGGGCCGAGGAATTGGGTGCGGCCCATCGCAATTTCGAGTTTTTCTATTTCCCAGGCACGGGCATGGTTGCGGCCCTGACCCATGATCTTGACGAAGATGATGGCCGGACCCTGCCGTCCCCGTCGCCCGGCGGGGACGACAGTGAATTCCTCGCCGGCCTGAAGGCGTTGCGGGACACGTTCGGCTGGTGGCCCTGGCTGCGTCGGACGCTGGCGCAGACATCCTTTCCCCAGGGTACCCTTGAGGAGGTTGCGGGCGAGTCTTGGGCGCTGCTGTCGAACACGCGCACGGATCTTTTCAACGAAATGGAATTTCACATTCCGCGCCAGGACGGTATTAAGACGCTCCGAACGGTGATCGCCATGCTGGACCGGCGCCGGGAAGCGTTTTTTCCCCTGGAATATCGCCATATCGCGGCCGATGGGGCCTGGCTCAGCCCCTTTTACGGCGGACCGCGCAGCTCCATTGCCATCCACGCCGCCGCCGATGAGGCCTGTGATTATTTCTATACGGATTTTGAACCTGTTTTCCGCCGCGCCGGCGGTCGCCCGCATTGGGGCAAGATGCACAGCCTGACACGCGCGGACCTGGCGCCGCTTTATCCGCGCTTTGAGGATTTTCTCACCCTGCGGCGGCGTCTCGACCCGCAAGGCAAGTTCCTCAATCCCTATCTGGCCGGTCTCTTCGGGGAGGCGATCGATGTCTAAGATCTCACGGCGTGCCCTTCTGGTGGCTGGCGGCGGCGCCTTTGCCGGCGGTGCCTTGTATGCCCGCAAGCCGGCGGACCGGAGCGGGCCGCGTGACCCATACTTCCTGCAAATGCAACGGGCCCTGATGGCCTCCGGCGTGGCGACACCCTCATTGGTGATTGACCGAGCCCGGCTGAATGCCAATATCGACCGGTTGATGGGGCATTTGCCGCCCGGCATGGGCTACCGGATTGTGGCGAAGTCCCTGCCATCGCTGAGCCTGCTGCGCCACGTCCGGGAACGGACGGGCAGTGACCGGCTCATGACCTTCAATCTCCCCATGCTGATCGATTTAGGTGAGGCGATGCCGGAGGTGCGCCAGCTGCTCGGTAAGCCTCTGCCCATCCAGGCCGCGCGCCACTTTTTCGAGGCCCGGCCCGGTGAAGACAGCACCCGCACCATTGAATGGCTGATCGACAGCCTTGAGCGCCTTGACCAGTACGAAGCCCTGGCCCGGGCGGTGGGGCAGGTCCTCAACGTCACTCTGGAACTTGATGTGGGGCTCCACCGGGGTGGGTTCGTGCCCGGCGAGGCGCTTGATGGCGCGTTGCGGTCCGTTCAGTCTTCGGAGCACCTGCGCCTGTCCGGGTTCATGGGCTACGAGCCGCACATCCCGGCGGTGCCGGAGCTTTTGGGCTGGCGGGACCGCGCGCTCCAGCATGCCTGGACCGTGTACGCGGATGCGCTGGCGCAGGCGCAGGGCCTGTTTGCGCCCGAAACCATGGCCGGGCTCACCCGAAACGCCGCGGGTAGCCCGACTTATCGTTACTATCGGTCCACGGAGCTGGCCAATGAGGTGTCCGCCGGCTCCTGTCTTGTCAAGCCGAGCCATTTCGATACGGCCCTTCTGGCCGAGCATGTGCCGGCGAGTTTCATCGCCGCGCCAGTGATCAAGGCCATGGAGCGTACTCGTATCCCGGGCCTTGAGTTCGCGGACGGATTGAATGCGGCCTGGGACCCCAACACGGCCAAAACGGTGTTCATCTATGGCGGACACTGGCTCGCGGATCCGGTGGATCCGCCGGGGCTTCAGTACAATGGGACCTTTGGCCGGTCCTCGAACCAGGAGATGCTGAACGGCGGGACCCAACTCAATCTTGAACCGGATGAGTTCGTATTCTTCCGGCCCACCCAGTCCGAGGCGGTGTTCCTGCAATTCGGCGATATCCTGGTCTATGAGGACGGGGCCATCGTGGATCGTTGGCCCGTCTTCCCGGCCTCGGCGTAGGGCCGCCGTCGCGGCCTAAAGCGCGGTGCCGATTAAGCGCCCCGCGCTCCAACCGGGCCGGTGTTCCGTCCACTTCGGAAGGCCCAAGGCGATCCTGGTTTTTCGCGCGCTGTTCTATAGGGCCGTGCGGGTTCGCCGCCGCCCCAGTACAGCCGCGCGCAGTTTTGTGTCCAGGCCTTTCAGGGCGGGGAAGGCGGACGGCCAATAAACTTCCGTCCACCACAGAAGCTGGCGGCGCATGCCCCAATGGGGCGAGGGATATTGCTGGAACACAAGGATTTTGTCGCCTTTCACTTGATACTGCTTCTGGAGCAGCATGCGCAGGAACGGCACTTTCAACAGTGCGTCCTGGTAGGTGCGGACAAAAGGTTCCTGACAGAAATATGTTTTATTGAAACCAATGGCAAAGGCGCGCCATTGGCCGTCCTGGATGATTTTGGATTGGAACACGCCCATGGACACTTCGGGCCATTCGGGGCGGAAGACATCGTCGATGGCAATGATGCCGCCTTCGGCCATGACCTGGTCGGCAAGGGCGATATCAGCCGTGATAGCCTCCAGATGGTGGCCGCCGTCGATATGGAAGAAACGCACCTGTCCGACCTTAGACAGAATGTCATTGGGCGTCACATCGGACGACAGGCGGGCATCCAGGACGAGACGCTGCTTGCCGAGGCCGAAGCGGGCAAGATTGCGCTTGAGGATGCCGAGATCTCCGTGGCCGGACCCATCCAGATTTTGGTCCTGATCGTCGAAAATATCGATGACATAGGCCTTGTCGCGCCCGCCATGGATCAACAGTGGAATGAGCGATTTACCGTGGTGCGTGCCGATTTCAACGAGCGATCCGCTAGTCCCCTGTGCCGCCTGGCCCTTCAGCAGCGCCTTGAAAATTTCATAGTCGGAGCGAGCCAGCCACCCTTTGACGCGGCGTAACTTTCCATACATACCATTGCTCATCGTTAATCGCGGGGGAGGCGGCGGTGAAAAAACTGGGGCCAGGTGACGGCCCTCCGGCTCCACGCGGATGGGAAACGGTCCCCGCGCCATGGGCGCATCATCTGTCCCCTTGGAGCGGCCATCATGGACCGTGTGACGTCCGCGAGAGTTCACCCACGAGCCAAGCTTCGTCAAATGAACAGGTCACAAGGCAAGCAAATGTAACAAAGACGGGCCCGATGCCGTGAAAGTCCAGAACAAGGCGTTTGAAGGTCTAAGTTTTGCCATGAACTTAAACCGATCAATCAATTTAGCGTCGCAGGCGGACTAAAATCCCATCCCGGGCGAGGGCATTCGTCCGTAATTAGTCAGAACAAAAGCTCCTTGTCCTCCACCTCGTCGGCGGTGTCGTCATGCATGGCGATGGCAATCCCGAAGCTGAGGATCCCGACGCGCCCTGCCGTCATCAACACCATGATGACGAGTTTGCCGAGCGATGACAGGTCCGCCGTCAGTCCCATGGACAGTCCCACCGTTCCGAGGGCAGAGATGCATTCAAACACCATCATCTCGAAGGTCGCACCCGTTTCCGTCAGGGACAGGAGGAACAGAGCCGAGGTCAGCAGCACCACGAAAAAGAAACTGCTGGCGCCCGCCGCCTGCAGCCGCGATGGGGGGATGCGCCGGCCGAAAAAGACCACCCGCTCGCGTTGTCGCAAGGTGGAGCGCAGAAGGCCGAGCATCGCGGCGAAAGTGGTTGTCTTCAGGCCGCCTCCCGTACCGGATGGGGACGCTCCGATGGCCATGAGGAAAAACAGGATGAGGAGGCTTGCGTGTCCCAGCGCGCCGATGGGATGGGTGTTGAAGCCGACCGTCGTGGAGGCGGTCATGGTTTGGAAAAAGGCGGCCAGGACCCGTTCGGTCTGCGGAAGATCGGCGATGGTGGGCTCGACAATCATGATGATGACCGTTCCCATGGCCAAAAACCCCATGGTCATGCGGATGATCACCTTGCTGGTGAAGCCCAGATGGAACGCTTGGGAGGTCAGGTTGCGCCACATGTCCCAGACGATCAGAAATCCCATGGCGCCGAGCAGGCTGAGCCCGGCAATGATGAGATTGAGGCCCGCATGATCCCGATAGGCCGCCAAACTGTCCGCGTTAAGACTGAAACCGGCCGTGCAAAAGGCCGAGACGGAGTGGAAGATGGCACTCCAAAGGGGGCGCTCCACATCGTTCCCGGAGAAAATGGCATAGAGCAGGGCCGCCCCGATCAGCTCACAAATGACCGTAAACAGGATGACGGTCTTGATGAACTGGGCCGGGCGGCAGTCATCGGGCAGGGAAAAGGCCGCCTTGGTCACCTTTTCGCGCAAAGGCGACAGGCGCTCCTGGGTTGCCAGCACAGCAAAGGAGCCGATGGTCATGTAACCCACGCCGCCGGCCTGAATGAGCAGCAGGATGACGAGTTCACCCCAGAACGTGAAACTGGATCCGGGATCCACCGTAACGAGCCCCGTGGTGGAGACGGCCGAGACGGCCGTGAACAGAACATCCAGGGTCCGTACGGGCGTTTCCTGCATGATCGGAAGGGACAGGAGCGCCCAGCCGATCATCATGTAGAGCGCATAGCCAAAAACGAGCAGTTTTGCCGGACTGATGCGCATGATGAGGGCACGCACACCGTTTGTCGTCTCCAGCATGGACCGCCTCAGGGCGTCGAAAACTCTCGCTTCGGGCATGTCTTTCAATCCCGCAGGTGACGG
This sequence comes from uncultured Alphaproteobacteria bacterium, assembly GCA_964474635.1. GTDB lineage: Bacteria > Pseudomonadota > Alphaproteobacteria > JAJFIK01 > JAJFIK01 > CAYUYV01. Next base: position 8,873 of record CAYYTT010000100.1, read on the forward strand.
AACGGGGGGCGGCGCCTCACACGGGCGGGTGGTCCGGATCGGCGGTTTCGGCCGAAAGGGGGTAGGCGCGCGGGTCCGCCGAGGGCGTGTCGCCGGGCTGGGGCGCGGGGTCCGCGCAGCGCGGGTCGAGCACCGACACCCCTTGCGTGGTGCGTGGCAGCAGGCGGAAGGGTTCGCGGACCGCCTGGATAGGACGGGCACGCACCATCAAACGATAGAATGTGTAGGTGCCTGCCAGAGTGGCCACGAGCGCGATATGAAGAAACAGGCCGCCCGGACCCATGGCGCCCATGAGTGTTCCGGCGAGTACCGGGCCGATCATTGCGCCAAGCCCGAAGAGCAGGATGAGCCCGGAGCTTAAGGCCACCCGGTCCCCGTCCGTCACCACATCGTTCACATGGGCCACATAGAGCGAATTGATCGGAAACAGGACGGCCCCGAACAGGGCCATGACGGCGTAAAGCGCGGTTCGCTCCAACGGCACAAAGGCGATGACGAGGGCAAGGGCGATGATCACGCTCCAGGACAGGCCGATCACGATCCGCCGGTCCAGACGATCCGACAGCATACCAATGGGCCAGGCACTGAGCGCCCCCGCGATGATCGGCAGGGAGAGGAAAAAGGACGTCTCGGCAAGGGACAGGTCGATCTGGCGCGCAAAGCTGGGCGCCAGGCTCCAGAAGGGACCGTTGCTCATGCCGTTCAGAAAGCAGCCCACGACACCCACCGGCGAGGTGGCCAGCAAGGTGCGCATGGGCAGGCGCCCCGCCGGCGGGAGAGCCGGAGCATCCTGCCGGGTCAGCGTGATGGGTAACACGGCGGCGACACTGGCAAAGGCCACGATGAAGAACAGAAACGATCCGTCCTCATCCACAAAGCGCAGGAACTGCTGACCAAGGGCTAGGGCGCCGTAATTGACCAGGGCATAGATGCCCATGACGGCGCCCCGGTTGCTGGGTGAGGCCTTCGCGTTGAGCCAGCTTTCCACCACGAGATAAAGGGCGGCGGCGCAAAAGCCAAAAACCAAGCGCAACGCCACCCAGAGCACGGGCTGCTCCACAAGGCCGTGGATCAGCGCAACCATGGTCGCAAGGGAGGCGAAGGCGGCAAAGGCCCGAATATGGCCCGTGCGCCGGATCAGGCCGGGCGCGAAGCGGCAACCGCCCAGGAACCCGGCAAAGTAACTCGCGCCCAGAACGCCGATGAGGGCCGGATCGAAGGCGGCGATCTGCGCCTTTAAAGGCACCAGGGAATTCAGCAGACCATTGCCGGTGAAAAGAATGCCGACCCCGGCGAGGAGGGCAAAAAGGCTCAACATCAAGGCGCGCATGCGACCCCCCATCCGGCCAGATATCTGGCAGCAAAACATCCGACTTCCGCATAGCATCTGGCGCATAGCATCTGGCGCCGTGCGGGCAAACGCCGTTCAAAGTGCGGGGCCGTTGTAAACCCACGCCGTTAAGGGCGTATGGGTGCGAGCGTCAGTGCGCCTCCTCCCAGCTTGCTCCCGTCTGGGCGTCCACTTTCAGGGGCACGGCAAAATCGACCGCCGGAAGGGCCGCGCCCTCCATCACTTCTTGCACGAGGGCGCAGGTCTCCTCGGCCTCGGCCTGGGGCACCTCGAAGATCAACTCGTCGTGGACCTGGAGCAGCATGCGCGCCTTGAGCTTGGCCTCGGCCAGGGCAGGGGGAATGCGCACCATGGCCCGCCGGATGATGTCGGCGGCCGTGCCCTGGATGGGCGCATTGATGGCGGCCCGCTCTATGAAGCTGCGCCGGGCCGGTTGTTTCGATTTGATGTCCGGCATGTGGGCGCGCCGGCCGAAGAGTGTTTTTACATAGCCCGTTTCCCGGCAGAATTTCTTGGTGCTGTCCATATAATCCTTGATGCCGGGAAAGCGTTCGAAATAGGCGTCAATATAAGACTGGGCCTCGCCGCGCGGAATGCGTAGCTGGTTCGACAGGCCGAAGGCGGAAATGCCGTAAATGATGCCGAAATTGATGGCCTTGGCGCGCCGGCGGATCATGGGATCCATATCTTTGATGGGCGTGTCGAACATCTCCGATGCTGTCATGGCGTGGATGTCGAGCCCGTCGGCGAAGGCCTGTTTCAGGGCGGCGATATCGGCGATGTGGGCAAGGACCCGTAACTCGATCTGGGAATAATCCGCACTGATAAGCACATGGCCTTCTTCGGCGATGAAAGCGGTGCGGATTTCCCGCCCTTCCTTGGTCCGGATGGGGATATTCTGCAGATTGGGATCGCTGGAGGACAGGCGCCCTGTCGTCGTGGCCGCCATGGAATAGGACGTGTGGATGCGGCCCGTGTCCGGATTGATGAAATCCGGCAAAGCGTCCGTGTAGGTGCTTTTCAGTTTCGACATCTGGCGCCAGTCCAGCACCGTCGCGGGCAGGTCGTGCCCTTCAGCCGCCAGTTGTTCCAGAATGTCCGCCCCCGTGGCATGGGCGCCGGTTTTGGTTTTTTTGCCCCCCGAAATGCCCATTTTGTCGAACAGGATTTCGCCAAGCTGTTTGGGGGAGCCCAGATTGAAGCTTTCGCCCGCCTGTTCGTGGGCCTTGGCCTCAAGATCGGCCATACGCTCGGCGAAGGTGCCGCTCATCCGTGACAGGATCGACCGGTCAACCTTGATGCCGGCATGTTCCATGTCGACCAGGACCGGCACGAGGGGGCGCTCCAGGGTTTCATAGACCGTGGTCACCCGCCCCTTGGCAAGGCGCGGTTTGATCAACCGGTGCAGCCGGCCCGTCACATCCGCGTCCTCGGCCGCATAGGGCGCAGCCTGATCGATGGGGATCTGGTCGAAGGTCTTCATGGATTTGCCCGAGCCGGCAATATCTTTAAAGGCGATGGGCTTATGCCCGAGATAATGCTCGGACAACTCGTCCATGCCGTGGCCGTGATTGCCCGCATCCAGAGCATAAGACATCAGCATGGTGTCATCGAAAGGCGCCAGCGCGATGTCATGGTTTTTGAGCACCAGCATGTCGTATTTGAGGTTTTGCCCGATCTTGAGCACCTCCGGCGCCTCCAGCAGCGGCTTCAGCAAAGCCAGAGCGTCCTCAAGCGCAATCTGATCGGGCACGGCCTCAAGGGCCAGTTCCTCGCCCATTCCGTGGGTGAGCGGAACATAGCAGGCCTCTCCGGGCCCAAGCGCCAGGGCCACGCCCACGAGCCGCGCCCGCATGGCATCCAGTGAGGTGGTCTCCGTGTCCACGGTCACTTCGCCCGCGTCAAAGGCGCGCGCGATCCACGCCTCAAGCTCGTCCTTGTCCGTCACAATAGTGTATGCGGACGGATCGATGGCGGCCTCGAGGGCCTCCCGGTGCATCACCGCGCCGGGGGCGGCTTCTTCGCCGCCCTTGGCCATGGCGGGCGCCGACCGTGCCGCACCGGATGGGCCGGCCGAGATGGGGCCCTTGGCCTCGATGGCGTTCGTGTCTTCCACATCGAGGGCCGACGCGATGCGCCGGGTGAGGGTGGTGAACTCCATAGCCTTCAGGAAGCCGATCAAATCGGCGGGCTTTGGGTCCTCAACGGCGAGGGCGCCGAGGGGAATCTTGACAGGCACGGCGCGGTCAAGTTCCACAAGCCGCCGGCTGATGCGCGCCTGCTCGGCGAACTCGATCAGGTTTTGCCGGCGCTTTGGTTGTTTGATCTCCTCGGCCTTGGCGAGCAGCGTTTCCACATCGCCGTAGGTTTGGATCAATTCTGCGGCCGTCTTCGGCCCGATGCCCGGCACGCCGGGGATATTGTCCACCGAATCGCCGGCCAGAGCCTGGACCTCCACGACCTTGTCCGGACCCACCCCGAATTTCTCCTCCACCGCCTCCCGGCCCAAGACCTTCGATTTCATCGGGTCGAACATGACCACATGGTCCGTGACGAGTTGCATGAGGTCCTTGTCGGAGGACACGACCGTCACCCGCGCACCGGCTTCGGCGGCCTGCTCCGCATAGGTCGCAATGATATCGTCGGCCTCATACCCCTCCTGCTCCACGCAGGCCACATTGAAGGCACGGGTGGCATCGCGCACCAGGGCGAATTGGGGGCGCAGGTCCTCGGGCGGCTCGTCCCGATTGGCCTTATAATCCGCGTAGATATCGTTGCGAAAACTGTAGGAGGAGTGGTCGAAGATCACCGCGAAATGGCTCGGTGCGTCATCGCCCTTGGTGTCCTCCAGGAGCTTGAAAAGCATGTTGCAAAAGCCCGAAACCGCGCCGACGGGCAGGCCGTCGCTTTTGCGGGTCAGGGGGGGCAGGGCGTGAAAGGCCCGGAAAATGAAGGCGGAGCCATCCACCAGATAAAGGTGATCATCCGCGCCGAGGGCCTGGGAGGTGGCCGGCGCGGCGGATTTCGATTTTGCGGAAGAGGCCATGGGACTTGTGGATCTGCTCGGGTTTGCCGGCGCGGGAGACGCGGCGGGGGGCGGGTCGGTTGGCGAAGCTTAGGCGAACCACTAGGTTATCGCCAGAAAAGCCGCCGGCATGCCGCGCCGGCCCTGAAGGAAAGCCTCGATGACCGCGACATCCCCCAGCCTGCCCGACAATGCCATCGAAGCCAGCGCGATTCGCAAGGTCTATGCGGCGCAAAAGGGCCAGCCGGAGAAGGTGGCGCTCAACGGGGTGAGCCTGGCGGTGCCGCGGGGCTCCATTTTCGGCCTTTTGGGGCCGAATGGCGCCGGAAAATCCACCTTTATCAACATCATGGCGGGCCTTGTGGTGAAATCGGCCGGCCAAATGCGGGTCTGGGGCGCGGATATCGACAAGGATCCGCGCCGGGCGGCCGCCTCCATCGGCGTGGTGCCCCAGGAATTGCACATCGACCCCTTTTTCACGCCGCTAGCCTCCCTGGAGATCCAGTCCGGCCTTTACGGCGTGCCGAAGGAGGAGCGGCGCAGCCATGAGATCCTTGAGGCGCTTGGTCTGGGGGACAAAAAGAACGCCTATGCACGTACCCTGTCCGGCGGGATGCGGCGCCGGCTTCTGGTCGCCAAGGCCCTGGTGCACAACCCGCCCGTGCTGGTGCTCGATGAGCCGACGGCCGGGGTCGACATCGAACTGCGCCGCCAGCTGTGGACCTATGTGCGCGAGCTCAACGCCAAGGGCACGACCGTGGTGCTGACCACGCATTATCTGGAAGAAGCCGAAGAGCTGTGCGATCAGATCGCCATCATCGATAAGGGCGAAGTGGTATGTTGCGAGCCGACGCCCGACCTGCTCGCCCGGATCGACGAAAAGGCCGTGGTGGTGGAGCCCGAAACACCGCTCGTCGCGCTTCCCGAAACGCTCTCCAGCGCCCGTCTCGCCGCTGATGCGCCCCGGGTGACCTTGCGTCCCGACGGCCGGCTCGAGCTCTCCTTCAATCGCAGCCGGGAGACCATGTCGGACATCATTGCCCTGGTGCAGGGGGCGGGCGTGGTGATCAAGGACCTGAGCACGGAAGAATCGGACCTGGAGGACGTCTTTCTCCAATTGACCGGCGAGCCGGCCCAGACAAACCAAAAAGCCCCGGCGGCCTGAGGACGCGCGCCCCCGCCCCGCAAATCTCTTTGCGCCCCTCACCGAAACCCACTAGTGTCCAGTTTTGCGAGCACCCCCGCCCGCATCAGGACCCGTAGCTCAGCTGGATAGAGCGCTGCCCTCCGAAGGCAGAGGTCACAG
>CAYYTT010000101.1:0-14431 GCA_964474635.1 uncultured Alphaproteobacteria bacterium
GGGGAAGACCGGCACAGCCCAAGACGCCAGGGCCGGCCTCCCCCGTCCAATCGCGTCAGCTGGAGATCAGCACGAACGCCATCACGAGGCCGAACAGGCCTGTTGCTTCGGCCAGGGCGAAGCCGATGTAGACCATCGTGCGTTCCTGGGGGGCGGCGGACGGATTGCGCATCGCACCTTGCAGGTAGTTGGCGAAGATGTTGCCGATGGCGAGAGCCGCACCCATCAGGGCGAAAGCATAAAGACCGGCGGCGAGAAGCTTTGCTGCATTGGCGTCCATTGGAAACTCCTTTTGGCGTCCAGGTTTGGGGATAGCGAGTGAGGCGGCCGGCACGGCGCCGGTCTGCCCCGTCAGTGGCTCGGGTGGAGTGCGTCGTTCAAGTAAATGCTGGTCAGCATTGCGAAGATGAACGCTTGGAGGAACGCCACCAGAAACTCAAGACCGGTAATGGCCACGGCCGCGAACAACGGCACGACGGCAGCCAAAGCGCCAAGACCTTCGACGGACAACAATCCAACGACGAACCCGGCAAAGACCTTCAACATGGTGTGACCGGCAAGCATGTTGGCGAACAAACGCACCGCCAGGCTGACCGGACGGGTCAGGAACGAGATGATCTCAATCGGAATGATCAGGATCAAGAGAAACGGCGGAACGCCCGAAGGGGCGAACAGTTTCAAGAAACCGAGCCCGTTGCGGGCGAACCCGATAATCAGAACAGCCGTAATGGCCACCAGCGCAAGGCCGAAAGTCACCACGATATGGCTCGTTGCCGTGAAGGAATACGGCATCATGCCCAAAAGGTTACAGAACAGCACATACATGAAGAGCGAGAACACGAGCGGGAAGTATTTCATGCCTTCCGTGCCCGAGGTCGATCGGACGATATCGGCCACGAACTCGTAGCTCATCTCCGCCAGGGTCTGCCATCGATCCGGCACCATGGCGCGGCGCGACATGCTCATGGTCAAGAACGCCGTAATCGCGGCGGTCGCGAGCACCATGAACAGGCTCGAATTGGTAAAGGACACGTCATAACCAGCGATCTGGATTTCCAGGATCGGCTTGATCATGAACTGTTCGAGTGGGCTGTGTTCGCCGCCTTCCGCCACCTGTCTCGTCCTTTTGCGTCGTGCCTGCGCGTCTGTCGCGCGGCAGGGTCAATCTCATGGCCCGGACTTATGGCCCAAGCTCGCGGCCCAAGCTCATGGCAAAGAGCCCAAAGCTCAGGCTTTCACGAAGCCAACCCGGGAACCGTCACCGGTCTGCCGGAGTGTCATCATCAGGCGCATCGCCGGTTCCCATACCGACTTTGTTTGCCGTCGCCAGCATGTTGCGGAACCCCGCTGCGGCGCCGAACAGGAAGAAAACCAAGAACAGCGCCGGCCATGTGCCAAACCACCGGTCCAGGAACCACCCGAGCCCGGCGCCGATCACCACCGCCGCCACGAAATCCGTTCCCATGCGCAAGGCAATGTTGAGCCCCTGGCCCATACTGCCCGGCGCGCCGCGGTCGAGCGTCGAGCGCGCCATGCGGCTCCGGCGTTGGTCTTCCGCCGATTTGAGACGGTTCGCAATGGACTGGAGATCGGCTTTGGCCTGGTCGCGATGCCTCGACCCCTTCGATGGGGCCGATCCGCGTGACGCGTCCCGTTCCTGATCGGATGGATCTGAAATGGCCTCATCCCCGCCGAAAAAAGCGCGATTACCCATATGTTGGCGGCAACCTAGCCATGGTGCCAAGACTAGTCAAGCACCGCCCGCGTTGCGGTAACATGTTGATTCATAATGGAAAATTTCGCCGCTGATGGCTCTTATTGGGCCGCGACCACCCGCTCGGCCTCTTCGAGATCCACGGAGACGAGCTGACTCACCCCCCGTTCAGCCATGGTGACGCCATAAAGCCGGTTCATCCGCGACATGGTGAGGGCGTGGTGGGTGATCACCAGGAAACGCGTTTCGGTCTGCCCGCTGATCTGGTCAACCAGATTGCAGAACCGCTCCACATTGGCGTCGTCGAGCGGCGCGTCCACCTCATCGAGCACACAGATCGGCGCCGGATTGGTGATGAACACCGCAAAGATCAGCGACAGCGCCGTCAGGGCCTGCTCGCCGCCCGATAGCAGCGACAGATTGGTGAGCTTCTTGCCCGGTGGCCGCGCGAAGATCTCAAGGCCCGCCTCCAGCGGATCGTCCGCCTCGACCAGTTCCAGATGCGCGGTGCCGCCGCCGAACAAATCCGTGAACAACTGCGTGAAATGGCCGTTCACGGTCTCGAAAGCCGCCAGCAGGCGCTCGCGGCCCTCCTTGTTCAGGCTGGCGATGCCGTGGCGCAGTTTGGAGATGGCCTGGAGCAGATCTTCCCGCTCGGCCGTCATGGTCTCCAGGCGCGTCAGATATTCTCCGGCTTCTTCCTCCGCCCGCAGATTGACCGCGCCCATATTGTCCCGCTCGCGGCGCAGGCGGTCGAGTTTGCGCTCGATCTCCTCAAGCGGCGGCAGCAGTTCGTCCTCGGGCACGCCGCCCACGTCCAGGACCTGTTCCGGCGTGCACTCCAGTGCTTCCTGGATGCGGGCCGCCACGTCCTCGACCCGGGCGGCAAGGCCCTGGAGGGTGGCTTCCTGGCGGGCCCGGTCCTCGCGCGTTTCGGCGAGCTTGGCCTGGAGGCCCTTGGCCTCGGCATCAATCTCGCGCAGGGCGTTTTCCGCCTCCTGCAGCGCGCCGGCCGTGAAGCGCCGCTTGCTTTCGGCGGCCTCGAGCGCGTCCATCAGGCCTGCGCGTTTCTCGGCGATCTGATCGGGAAGAACGCTCACGGTCTCAAGTTCGTGGGCCGCCTGGGCTCGCCGGGCGATCAGGGCCTCGACCTGCTGCGCCGATTTGGCCTTCCGGTCTTCCCAGCCGCCGCGGGTCTTTTCGATCGCCGCAAGCCGGTCCCGGCGCATGGCCGCCTCACGCATGAGGGCATCAAGGGCGGAGCGGGCCTCGGACTGGGCCTGGCGCAGGCCGGCCACCTCCTGGCGCAGGGTCTCAAGGTTTGCGCCTGGATCGGGGCGCGCCTCGGCCTCCGCCACGGCCGCTTCGGCTTCGGCAAGCTCACCCTCGCGTTCGGCAAGATCCGCCTGCAAACGTTTGAGGGCCTCGCCCAGGGCCGCGCGGCGTTCCTGGTGGCGCGAGGCGGCCTTTTCGAGATCCGCAAGCCTGCCCCGGGCCGCGGCGACCACTTGCTGGGCCTCGCGCACGCCCTGGCGGGCCTCGCGTTCTTTCAGGCCGGCCTGCTCCGCGCCCTGGCGCGCGGCATGGGAGGCATCGCGCGCCTGGCGCGCCGTCTCTTCGGCGCGGGCGAGTTCGTCCTCAAGCTCTTTCAGCCGGTTCTTGTTGGCAAGCCTCTGGGCCGCCGGGGTCGGCGCGTCGGCGGCCGCTGTCAGACCGTCCCAGCGCCACAGATCCCCGTCCCTGCTCACCAGCCGCTGGCCGGGCTTCAGAAGGTCCATCAGGGCCTTGCCGTCCCGATCATCGACGACGCCGACCTGGGACAGGCGCCGGGCCAGAACATCCGAACCCTGAACGAAATCGCTTAAGGGGACCGCCTCGGCCGGTAGGGCGGGGGCATCCTCCAGGGGCGGCAGAAGCGCCCAGTGCAAGGGCGCGGCGTCATCGGCGCCCACGTCGAGATCATCGCCCAGTGCGGCGCCAAGCGCCGCCTCATAACCCGGGGTCACGGTCAAGGCATCGGCCACGGGCGGCCACAAATCGCTGTCGGCCACCTGGCACATCCGAAGGAGCGTCTTATGCTCGCCCTTCAGGGTGCTGACGGCCTGGTCGGCCGCCTGCAGCGGCTCGCGAGAGGTGCTTTCGGCCTTTTGGGCCTCAACGCGCGCCTGTTCGGCATCGCTGGCGGCCTGTTCGGCCGTCTGAAGGGCGCTTTCGGCCTGGCCAAGCGCGTCCCGGGCGCCTTGCGTGTCGCCGTCCTCGCCCGCCGTCGCCTCCAGGTCCGCCTGGTCGCGGGCCACCTTTTCAATCTCGCCGCGCAAGCGCTCCAGCCGGCCGGTCAGGTCCTGGCGGCGGCGGCGTACGGCCTGCAGGCCCGCCTGGTAATCCGCATTGTCCCGCGTGGCCTTTTCGAGGGTTTCCTCGGCGCCCTGGAGCGCCTTGCTGTGCTCGTCCACCCGTTCCCGGGCGGCGGCGAGGCGCTCCTCATGACCCTCATCGGCCCAGCGCAGGGTCTCGGCCTCCTCGATGAGGGCGGCAAGTTCCTTTTCCCCATCGCTCAGGCCGGCTTCCTCGCGGGCCATGTCGCCGGAGATCTGTTCAAGCTGGGCCTCGAGCTTTTGGGCCTGCTCGCGGGCCCGCTTTTCCTCTGCTTCCAGGCTGTCGCGCTCCACGCTGAGCCGGTGCAGCGCGGCCGCGGCGGCAGCTTCCGCTTCGCGCAAAGCCGGCAAACCCTCGGAGGCCTCGGTCTGCTTGCGTGAGGCGCTGGCATTTTCCCGGGCGAGATCGGCCACACGGGTTTCAAGCTCGCGAAAGGCGGTCTCGGCCGCCACCACCGCGTCGCTCGCATCCTTCCAACGCAGGAATAGAACAATAGCCTCAGCCTTGCGGATGCCGTCGGACAGGGTCCGGTAGCGCGCGGCCTGCTTTGCCTGCTTTTTCAAGGCGCCAAGCTGGCTGTCGAGTTCACTGAGAACATCTTCGAGCCGGGTGAGATTGGTTTCGGCCGCCCTCAGGCGCAGCTCCGCTTCGTGCCGGCGGCTGTAGAGCCCGGAAATCCCGGCCGCCTCCTCCAGGATCATGCGCCGGTTCTGGGGCTTGGCGTTGATCAGCTGGCCGATCTGGCCCTGGCGCACCAGGGCCGGGGAGTGGGCGCCGGAGGACAAGTCCGCGAACAGCAGTTGGACGTCTCGGGCGCGCGTGTCCTTGCCATTGATCCGGTAGGCAGAGCCCGCGTCCCGTTCGATCCGGCGCGTGATCTCAAGCTGGTCCTGCTCGTTGAAGGCCGCCGGGGCGCGGCGTTCGTGATTGTCGATGCTGAGGACCACTTCGGCCATGTTGCGCGAGGGCCGCCCGGAGGTCCCGGCAAAAATCACGTCTTCCATGCCCGAACCGCGAAGACTCTTGGCGGACGTCTCCCCCATGACCCAGCGCAGGGCCTCGACCAGGTTGGACTTGCCGCAACCGTTCGGGCCCACAATGCCCGTCAGACCGGTCTCGATCTGAAGCTCTGTGGGATCGACGAAGGATTTAAAACCCTGGAGGCGCAGGCGCGTGAATTTCACGGGGGGCCCTTCATGATCCGGTCCGGTGGGGCCGGGCCGGGCCCGGCGAAGGCGCGGCAGGACCGGCGATTATGCTGCCGGACGCCGTTGCCGCGCCATGAGGAAAGACCGGGCAAGTTCAGGCGATTCGCCGAGTGTGTGCAATTTTGATCCACTCACCCGGCGCGCGGGGCTTACTCGCCCTCGTCGGTTTCCGCTTCGGCCTCAAGCGCGGCCTTGGCCTCCTCAAGGCGGGCCTGGAATGCCTCGGGCACGAGGGGGGCAAGTTCCGCATCGAGTTGCTCAAAGGTCTGGTAGCCCGACAAAACGGTGTCACCGACAATGATGGTCGGGGTGCCGGTGATGCCGAAAACGTCCGACCCCTGCTGCTGCACCGCGCGGATGCGCTGGTACTCCGCATCGTTAGACAGGCAGGCATCGAATTCGGCGCCGCCGACACCGATCTGGCGTGCCAGCGTCTTCAGCTTCCCACGGCCCTCGTCAGCCGTGCGCACATAGGCCCAGTCGCGCTGGCTGCGGAACAGGACGTCGATCACCTGGTAGTAGCGGTTCTCCGGCACGCAGCGGGCGAGCATGAAGGCCGAGGCGGACAGCACGACCGGCGACGTGGGGAACTCGCGCAGCACATATTTCGCGATGCCCGTGTCGATGTAGGCCGTCTTGAAGTCCGGGAAGGTGCGCAGTTTGAAGGCGGCGCAGTGACCGCATGTGGTCGAGGCATATTCGATCACCTCAAGGGGCGCGTCCGCGTCGCCCATCACAATATCGCCGGGGCGCCCGATATTGGCATCGGCCAGAACCTCTTCCTTGGTCACCTGGTGCTTTTTGTCCTCGGCGCCCGCCGGCGTCGACGGCGCCAGGGAAAAGGCGGCAAGGCCTGCGCCGGCGGCCAGAATGCCGGCAAGTGCAATCACTGTTGTTCGGCCCATGGGTCACTCCCTCTGCGTGCTGTGGGTCTTTGCGGGGCGGCTGGCTCAAGTCTCGCCCGGCCAGCCCTGTGTTCGCAGCTTAGGCTGCGCAACATTGCGGTCAAACTGGGGTCGCCTCAAAAAGGCCCTACACAAAAAGGCCGACCAAGCCGCTCTACGCGGAGGGATCGCCCTTCGGCGTGCGGGTAAAAAGATCCTGTCCCAGCATTTCAAGGGCCTTGCGCAGCCCCGGGTCGCTGACATCCTTGCTGCAGGCGGCGATCGAGGCCTTGTCCTCCGGCCCAAGGGGTCGGGGCCGGGTTTGGGTCAAGGGCTCGGCGGCACCGGGCAGCGGACCCTGCACGATCTTGAGCCGTGCGATGGCCCGGTAGCCGAAATAGCCGTTCACCCGTTCGATGATTTGCGGCTCCAGGTGCTGGATATCGAGGCCAAAGGCACCGGCCACCCGCACCGTCAGCACGCCGTTGTTGGCTGCGCCCTGGCCAGGTTGGTAATGCTCCGGCCGCGTCATATGACCGAGGGTATCGCCGACGATTTCCCGCCAGGCGGCGGCCAGTTCGCGTTCGGGCTTGCGGTGTCCTTTGAGGACCGTGCCGGCGGCCTTTTGGATGGGGGCGGCCACCGTGCGTGTGGGCCGCACGGGCGGGCGTGTTTTCGACGGCCCCCGATCCCCAAAAACGCACGCCCGGCGAATGACGCCGGTCCTGAGCAATCGGGCCCCCCGTGCGGCGACATCCAAGCCTTCCGACGGAGCGTCCGCGCGCCCCTGCTCGTTGGGCCGGTCGCCGGTTTTGGGGCCGGTCTTATCGCCGGTTTTGGAGCCGGGCGGGCGTCGGTCCGAAGTGTCGGTCATGGCAACCTGGGCTGGGTTTGGGATGCGCAGGAGGAACGCCAAACGAGACAAGGGCGGCATGCGCCCCTTGCTGTGCCTTAAAACTTCCGATCTGGGCGTCTGCGGTCTTGAAAGTGACTCCGATCTGCCGTGGCGGCAAGCACGCGTGGCGATTTCGCCGCGACGGTTTGCGCCTTTTGACACCTGCTGCGCGGCGCGCCGAGTCGGCGCACAGTCCTGCCTATGCAAAAGCCATCACAACGCCTTTTGGCCTGGTATGACCGCCATGCCCGGACCTTGCCCTGGCGGGTGCCGCCGGGGTCGGGCGGCGTGGCCGATCCCTACCGGGTCTGGCTGTCGGAAATCATGCTGCAGCAGACCACCGTGGCCGCGGTCATCCCCTATTTCGAGACTTTCACCACCCGCTGGCCGCGCGTTGAGGATCTGGCCGGCGCGCCGCTCGACGACGTGCTCGCCGCCTGGGCCGGGCTCGGCTATTACGCCCGGGCGCGCAACCTTCATGCCTGCGCGGCGACGTTGGCGCAGGACCATGGCGGCGTGTTTCCCGGTACGGAGGATGACCTGCGCGCCTTACCGGGCATCGGGGCCTATACGGCGGCGGCCATCGCGGCCATTGCCTTCGGCCGGCCGGCCGTTGTTGTGGACGGCAATGTGGAACGGGTCATGGCCCGCTTCCACGGGCTTGAAACGCCTTTGCCCGAAGCCAAGCCCGCCCTCAAAAGCCTTGCCGCGGCGCTCACGCCAACGGATCGGGCGGGCGATTACGCCCAGGCGGTGATGGATCTGGGGGCGACCGTCTGTACGCCGCGCAGTCCGCGCTGTGATGTGTGTCCCCTGGCGGATGATTGCATCGCGCGGGCCTCGGGGCGCGCCGCCGAGCTGCCCCGCAAGTCTCCGAAAGCGCAAAAGCCCACCCGCATCGGAGCGGCCTTCTGGCTGACCAGGCCCGATGGGGCGGTCCTGATCCGCCGGCGGGGGGCGAAGGGCCTTCTTGCCAAGATGCCGGAGGTTCCCTCCGCCGGGTTTACCACCGCCAAGGATCCCGCCCCCGATCCGGCGCGCGATGCGCCCGTGCCGGCAGACTGGCGCGCCGTGCCGGGGACCGTGCGCCATACCTTCACCCATTTCCACCTGGAACTGACAATCTGGACTGCGCATATCTGCGACAAGGACGCAGCCGGCCTTGAAGGGGAGTGGCACACGCCCGCCCGTCTGGCGGAGGTCGGCCTGCCCACGGTGATGCGCAAGGTCGCCGAGCGCATGGCCACCGGCGACGGCCCCCTGTTCAGCGTGGGTTCATCTTGACGGTCCCAGACTTGTAAAACGCTTTGGGTGCTAAGCACGAGGCACGGCGCGATCGGCCGGCCTGTCCCAGGGCGTTGACGGAAAAGGGCGGACAGAAACGGTGACTTCAGAAATAGCAGAATCTGCGAGTTTGGACTTGCTTCTTGCGCGGCGAGGGTTACTCTCTGCTTAGCGCGGGCGGCAGAGCATGAAGACCGCAAAGCTGTGCCGGTCACGGGATCAGGGGAATTGACAATGGACTTCGACAGCATCGTCCTGGGCAGTTTCGACAACGATCGTCTTTTCGGGTCGCCCTTGCGCGATCTCATGATCGCTTTTGCCGGCAATGATGTGGTGCGGGCCGGCGCCGGCGCGGACACGGTGTTCGGCGGGCGCGGCGCGGACCGCCTGTTCGGTGGGCCCGGGGCCGACACACTCTTTGGCGGGCGCGGGTCCGACGCCCTGACGGGCGGACGCGGAAACGACCGGCTCTTCGGCGGCGCGGGCGCGGACCGGTTCCTGTTCGACCCGTCTGACCCCGATCTCGGTGCGGATGTTATCGTGGACTTTGCTCCCGGCGAAGGCGACCTGATCGTCCTGAACGGCGCCGATGTCTTTCGTGCCGCGCCAGATTTTCTGGGGCACAATCTGACCCTTGAGGCATCCGATTTTGACGACAGCACCGCGTTCGATCTGGTCGCGGCGGCAAACGGCGCGCTCTCGGTCGTTCACCCTGGCGGCACCATTACTCTGCCGACCATACCTTTTTCGGACGGTCTGACCTTCACGGCCCTTGTTTCCATTGGGGCCCTTCAAGTGTCCGGTGTGGTCAATCCGGAACGTTTCAGCCTTTCCGACGTCACCGGGCTGCCGCCCTTTATCGATCCCACACAGACCTCCGTTCTGGTCTCCGGTCCAGGCGATAATCTTCTTCTCGGCAAGCCCGATGTGGGCGCAACGCAGCTTTTCGTTTTCGATCCTTCAAATCCCATTCTGGGCGATGACGTGGTGGTCAATTTCCGGGTGGGACAGGATTTCATCGCACTCAATGTGGCCGATATCTATCGCTCGACGGACGGCATGATCCTGGGCGAGGACGGTCGGTTCACCCCGGCCGATCTCGATGACAGCGCGGCCTTCGATCTCACCGCCTCCGATCGGGGCAATGTACTGATCGTCCATCCGGGCGGGACAATCGAAGTCGCCGGCGTTCCGTTTGCGGAAGAGTTCACCTTCGCCGGTCTCGCCGACTTGGGCGTTCTTCTTGGGCTTGGCTTTGTCGGAGCGGACGAAAGCGGCGTGCTCGTCTCGGCCACTGGGGACGATTTTCTGAACGGCGAAGCGGGGCAGGGCGAAATCTTCCGCTTTGACCCCTCGAACCCGGAGCTGGGCGATGATGTCGTCGCCAATTTCACCATCGGCGAGGACCGCATCGTGCTGAACGCGGCAGACGTGTTCCGGGCCGATCCGGACATTATCGATCCCGAAGGCGCCGATGATCCCACTGTTCTCGGCACGGCCGGCGCGCTTGACGCCTCCGATTTTGACGACAGTCCCGACTGGGATCTGACGGCCTCCGAGCGGGGTGATCTCGTTGTCGTGCATCCGGGGGGAACGATCGAAGTGGCTGGTGTTCCGTTTTCAGAGGATCTGAGTTTTGAGGTTCTGGCCGGTGCTGGCGTGCTCGGGATCGAGGGGCTGATCGTGGCCAACTCGCCCACACGCCCCCTGCTGACGAGCCGCAGCGGCGACGATCTCATGGTGGGATCGAGCCTTGAGGAAATCTTCGTGTTCGATCCGAGCAATCCGGATCTGGGCGATGACGTCGTGGCCAGCTTCGAACTCGGCGTTGATATCGTGGAATTGTCCGCAATCGATATTCTCGCCTCCGATCCGGGCATTGAAGGCGCCAACGGAACGCTTGAGGCCGGCGACCTTGATGCCAGTGCCGCCTGGGACCTGACGGCGTCGGATCGGGGCAACATCCTTGTGGTGCACCCGGGCGGGACCATCGAGTTTGCCGGTATCGATTTCGTGGAGGGGCTGAGCTTTACCGATCTGGTCGGACCCGTGATCGAGGTCGTCTGATCCAAAGGGGGCCGCGTGCGCTCCCCCAGTCATGCGCTCCCAGTCATGCGCTCATAGTCATGCGCCGGCGGTCCAAACCCGCCGCCGGCCCCGAAACCTGGCTCAAGTGCCCCCGTGTGGCCAACGCCCGCCCGCCAATCACCGTCACGCGGGGCCTTGAGCGAGGCGGGGACGGATCGAAAGATCCGTCCCCGAACTCTTTTTCAATTTTCAGACTGATCTGGATGTCTCGCCCGCTGGTCTTATGGTCTGATTTTCCGGCGCGACCCGGCCTCACTTGGCGTCAGCGCCGTGCAGTTTTGTGCGCAGCTGCTGACGGTAGAGATCGATGGGGATCAAGGCTCCGCGCTGGGCCACATGCCAGAAGGTCCAGCCATTGCAGGCCTCAAGCCCCTGGACATGGGCGCCGATCTTGTGGATCGAGCCTGTCGCGCCGTCGCACACCAGCGATCCGTCCGCCCGCACCTTGGCCGCATGGCGCCGGGCCGGACAGTGGAGCGTCGTGCCGGGGCGGATGAGGCCGTGTTCCACCACCTGGCCGAAGGGCACACGCGGTTCCTGGCGCTTGCTTGTGGTGATGGCGGCCGCCTCATCCGTCAGCTTGCGGACCTGTTTGATCCGGGCCTGGGCGGCCTCGATATAGCTGCGCTCGCGCTCGATGCCGATGTAATGGCGTCCCAGACGCTTGGCGACGACACCTGTGGTGCCAGTGCCAAAGAATGGATCGAGCACCACATCGCCCTTTTCACTGGAGGCGAGCAGCACACGGTGCAACAGCGCCTCCGGCTTTTGGGTCGGGTGCAGTTTCTCGCCTGTGTCCGTCTTGAGCCGCTCCTCGCCTGTACACAGCGGAAAGGTCCAGTCCGAGCGCATCTGCAGGTCGTCATTGGCGACCTTGAGCGCATCGTAATTGAAGGTGTATTTGCTGCCCCCCGCTTCGCGCGCGGCCCAGATCAGCGTCTCGTGAGCGTTGGTGAAACGCCGACCCCGGAAATTCGGCATGGGATTGGTCTTGCGCCAGACGATATCGTTCAAGATCCAGTAGTCCAGATCCTGGAGCGCGGCGCCGACCCGGAAAATATTGTGATAGCTCCCGATCACCCACAGCGTGCCCGTCGGCTTGAGGACCCGGCGCGCGGCGGCGAGCCAGGCGCGGGTGAAGGCGTCATAGTCGGCAAAGCTTGAAAACCGGTCCCAGCTTTCGTCCACCCCGTCGACGCGTGTGTTGTTGGGCCGGTGGAGGGCACGCTCAAGCTGCAGATTATACGGCGGATCGGCAAAGACGAGATCGACGCTTTCCGGCGCGAGGCTCTCCATCACCGCGATGCAGTCGCCCTCGATGATTTTGTCCCGGGGCGTCTTGCCGGCGCTCTTTGCGGCGGCTTGGGCCTTGGGCTTGCCGGAGGTCCGGCGCTTGGCCCGGTTCGCCTCGGAGGAGGGCGCCTCGGAAGAGGGCGCGGCGTGCCCGCTCGTCGTCGCAGGGGTGGTCGGTGTGATGTCCATGGCCCTCTTGCCGTGTTCGCTTGACAGATTATGCGAATCTGAATCCACGGCGGTGAAGGGTCAATGAACAACGCAGGGCGGGTGCGTGAGTCTTCCGGCCTACCCCAAGCGGGTTGCCGGAGACCAAACCGGCATTCAGTCCAGCGGGCTGCCGGTCTGATTTTGGTGTCGCTCACGCGCCGCCATCGAACCTTAAGGGGTGCTCCGCGAGGGCGGCGCAGGGACGCCGTCGCGGCCTTAAGCGCGGTGCGCCGCGGCGGCGGCCGCCACGGGCCGGAAACTGCGACGGTGGTGCAGGGTGGGGCCGAGGCTTTCCAGGGCGGCCGCATGGTCGCGGGTGCCGTAGCCCTTATTGCGCTCCCAGCCATAGGCCGGGTGCTCGGCGGCCAGCGCGGTCATGATCTGGTCCCGCGTGACCTTGGCCACGATGGAGGCCGCCGCGATGGCCGGGGAGCGGGCATCACCCTTCACAAGGCATTGGCTGGGGCAGGGCAGCGCCGGCGCCCGGTTGCCGTCGATGAGGGCAAGGCGCGGCATGGTGGGCAGTTTCGCAAGCGCCATCTGCATGGCCTGGAACGTGGCCGCCAGAATGTTGAGCCGGTCGATGTCCGCCACGCCGACAATGCCGACGCCCACCTGGGCGCTTGCGTTGATCGCTTCGGCCAGCACCTCGCGCCGGGCGGGACTGAGGGTTTTGGAGTCCGCAAGACCTTGCGGAATGGCGCGCGGGTCGAGCACGACGGCCGCGGCCACCACAGGCCCGGCCCAAGGCCCGCGGCCGGCCTCGTCGATCCCGGCGAGGGGGCCGGGAACGGAGCGATGGCCATGGGGGCGGATGAGATCGCCCCAGGCGGGGTCCTCCCGTTCGAACAGCATCGCCCTTGACCAGCAGCCGGCCATGGCGGTTCTCCTCACGACCCGGAATCCGGCCCCACGCCGTGGGTGCCTCCCGGTGCGCGACCGGGCCCCGTCCTATGGGTTGGGTTCGCAGGACCGTACACCGATTTGCACCGGCTCAAAACAAGCGGAGCTGGGCGCCGGGGGGCTCGGCACGGCGAAACTGGCTCGTATCGAGGCGAACACCTGCTTTCTCGAGGCCAAGCCGTGTGCGGGCCTTGTCGAAACGGGCCTTGATGAGGGCCGCCAGGGGGCCTTCCCCGGCCATGCGTTTGTGCCAGGCGGCATCGTAGTCGCGCCCGCCGCGCATCTGGCGCATGAGGCTGATCACCCGGGCCGCCCGGTCGGGCACGGCGCTCACCAGCCATTCGCGGAACAGGTCCTTGATCTCAAGCGGCATGCGCAGGACCACATAGGTGGCCGCCTGGGCGCCGGCCTTGGCGCCCGCCTCCAGCACGGACTCGATTTCATGGTCGTTCAGCCCGGGAATGATCGGTCCCATGGAAACCTGAGCCGGGATGCCGGCGTCATGCAGGGCCGCAATGGCCTCAAGGCGTCGTTTCGGGCTTGAGGCGCGCGGCTCCATGGCCCGGGAGAGGGCCGCATCGAGGGTGGTCACCGACAGGGCGACCTTGGCGAGCCCGCGCGCGGCCATGGGCGCCAGGATGTCGATGTCCCGGGTCACAAGCGCGCCCTTGGTGGTGATCATGACCGGGTGGGCGTGCTCGGCCAAAACCTCCAGGACCGAGCGTGTGATCGCTAAGCCCCGCTCGATGGGCTGGTAGGGATCGGTGTTGCTCCCCAGTGCGAGGGTAGCCGGACTGTAGCCGGGATTGGCGAAGGCCGCGCGCAGCAGGGCGGCGGCATTCGGTTTGGCGTAAAGCTCCGTTTCGAAATCAAGGCCGGGCGAGTGCCCCAGCCAGGCGTGGCTCGGCCGGGCATAGCAATAGGCGCAGCCATGCTCGCAGCCCCGGTAAACATTGATCGAGCGGTCAAAGGGAATGTCGGGCGAGGTGTTGCGCGCGATGATGCTGCGTGAGGTGTCGGTGTGCACGGTTGTGGCGCGTCGTTCCGCCGGCGCTTCGGCCTCCTCGCCGATCTCAAAACCCTCCGCCCCGGGCTCAAGCCGCTCAAGCGCCTCATAGCGGCCGCTGCGGTTGGACTGGCTCGCCCGCCCCCGCACGCCCTCACGTTCATTCGGTTTGCGCAGCGCGACGCCGGCCGGCCGTCTCGCCATGCCCGGTTCGTCTCGCCCCATGCCGCCGCTTCCCACGTCTTTTGTCCTCTGTCGTCCGCTTTCCTCCACCGACCCGCCGGTTTGTTCTCCCCCAAAGTGGCTGGGGGCATCGAAGGGCGTAGGCGATACAGTATTTTCGAGGAGAGGAAAGAACTTTTCAAGAACAAAAAGAGATATTATAACGAACTGAGACGTTTTGCGGATGGGGAACGCGTGTCCTTCATGGGTCGTTCGGGCTAGACGCGTCTTGAGGTCTGGGGTCTTGGGGTCTTGCACCTTGGGGCCGTGCGCCTGGGGGCCTTGCGCCATGGGGTGCCTGTGGCGCGGCGCATGGCGGACTGTTTTGGGGGCGGGCCTTAAGAATAC
>CAYYTT010000102.1:0-4146 GCA_964474635.1 uncultured Alphaproteobacteria bacterium
CCGTCAAGGTCCACATGAAAAGCCTGCTGCGCAAGATCAAGGTCAACAACCGCACCCAGGCCGCGATCTGGGCCGTCAGCCATGGCCTGTCGCCCATGACCTCCATGGCCGCCGAATAAAGGGCCCGGGTACGGACCAAAGAACACGGCCAAAACCCCGCTCGGGATCCCGGGCGGGGTTTTTTCGCATGGTGATTGCGAGATAGACCGCCTGAGAATATGCACAGCGATGGGCAATTTGCGGAAATTTTGCGCCCTGTCTGGGTCGCAAAGATCAGTCAGAAGATTTATCGCCCTGCCTAGTGGATCGACCCAGACATTTGAAGCCCGACAGGTCGAGGTGAGGCAATGGATAAGCCCTTCAAATGTCTGGATAAGTTGATCCATCAACAAAAAACCTAGTGGTTCGAAACGTCAGATTCGAACCACTAGGCCCGGCAGGGCGTCAATATTCGCTTCAACATGTCCAATTTGATTGAAACAGTCTGCTGGCATGCCAGTCAGCCGTCCGCGGATGCTTTATCGCGCATCCGCGAAGAACAACCCCCTCCCGGGCGGCAACGCCGCTGGCTTTAGCGGCGCCGGGATGTCTCATTTTCATCATCGATCAGGTCATCGTCCTGATCGGTGGCATCGGCACGCTGCTCCTCGCCATCCCTGTCCTCGGCGTGCAGATCGACACCGTGCCCGGCGCCGGATTTGCCGCGTCGGGGCGAGATCGCCGCATCGGGATCCCAGTCGTACCACTCCGCCTCGTCCTCAAGGTCGTCATCGTCCTCGCCATCGGCGGCGCTCACAGCCCGCGCCGCGACTTTTTCAATGTCGACCGCTTCGTCTGTGTCGTCATCGGTATCGTCAGCGCGCCCACGCTCCGGCGTGTCCCCATCCTCGGCATCGTCCGCGCCGTCGCCGGTCTCGCTCTCGCCGGAGGTTTCGGCCGTCTCCGACACCTCGTCCGCGTCGTCGCGGTCCGCCTCATCGTCATTGGCCGCATCGCCGGCCGGCAGATGCGCCTTGCCCAAATTTTCGCTGTCCGCCTCGGCCCGCGCATCGTCCTCATCGTCGTTGGCGGCCGTTTCTTGCAAGTCGATTTCGTCGGCCGGATCCCAATCGGTTTCCCGATCCGTGGGCTCGGTCTCGCCGGTGTGATCGGTTTCCGCCCTGTCGGGATCGTCGTGCGCGTCTGAGGCGGCCGGCCCCGGCTGCTCAAGCGACCCGCCGTCCTTTGCCTCTTCGGCAAGCACGGTGTCCGCAGCATCATCGCCGGCCTCGGAGGCGACTTCAGCCTCCTCCTCGGACGCCTCCAGAGCCTCATCGTTCGCCAAGGCCTCTTCGTCCTTTTCGTCCTCGTCCGCGGCTTTTTTGCCCTCGGGGTCCTTGCTCTTGGTTTTTTTGCTCTTGGTCTTCTTGCCCGGCGCTTTCTTGCCCGAGACCTCCTCACTCACGGCCTCGACATCCGCGTCGGCATCATCGTCTTGAGATCCCGCCACATCGACGGCGGGCGCGGCGGCGGCGTCATCGGTTGGCTCGGCTTCGGCTGGCGCCTCGGCGGATTCTTCATCCGTGTCGGACTCTTCGGCGAAGGCCTCTTCGGTGCCGGCTTCTTCCTCCTCGCCGCCCAGGTCCCATACGGCCGCGGGCCCGGCCGCGGAGCCATCCTCAAGGGCGCCCGCGTCAGCCATGCCGGTCTCGCCCGCGCCGTCCTCCCCATGCTCGGCCGCGTCGTACACCCCAGCGATGGCACCATCGCCTTCCGCGATGACCGCATCCTCCGGCGTCTCGGCCACGCCCTGGGCTGGAGCATGGGTGGCGTGGCTCAGGGCCGCCGCGGCATTGGTCGCCGCCGTTTCATCCGGTCCCGGCAGATAAGCCGCATCCACATCCCGCGTGCGCATATCGCTAAGGAGCGGAATACGGACAATCTTTTTCAGCATCACCACGGCGCGCATCGCCGGGTGCGCGAAGCGATAGAACGTGCCCTCGCTCGTCTCCAGCTTGCGCAGGATGGATTTTTCCGTCTTGCCGCACAGGGGCAGCAGGGCCGTGTGGATTTCCGATTCTTTCCACTTCCGCCCAATGATCTGCCGCGAGAGCACATGCATGGTGGCCGCCGAGAACAGACCGCTCGGCGTGCACGGCGCGCGCACCGCCAGATAGAGCAGATCGGCGTTGCTGTTGCCCTTCTCGTAACGGCAGGCCTGGTCGTATTGATTGCGCAGGCGCGCGTCGATCTTGGTCACCGCATCCGAGACGATGTTGGCCAGATCCTCGATCTCGACCTGCTCGCTCTTACGGCGGGTTGCGCGGCGCACGGACAGGAAACTCAGCCACTGGACCACATTCGGCACCCCTTGCGAGAGCCGGGCAATGGCCTGCACCGTATCCTGATTGAATGCGGCGCCGATTTTCTGACCGCCCTCCTGGATCACATCTTCGATTTCGGTGAGGCTAAGCGGATCAAGATAAAGGCCTTCCGCATTCGGCAGATTGTCGATGTCATCCTGCAGCAGTTCGCTGGGGCTTTCGGCCCGGCCCAGAATGTAAAAGGACAACCAGCCACCCTGGTCGGACAGGGCCTTCATGACCTGCACGAGACGGGTCTTCACTTCACGGCTTTTGATCTGATCGTAGTCGTCGATGATCACGATCGCCTGGTTGTCGGACAATTTGTCGAGCGCGCGGATCACACGGGTCACATCCAGGCTTTCCTCGCCCAGGAACTCGCTCACGAGATCCATGGCGTTGTCCTGGAGCAGCTCATTCATGTCCTGAATGCCAAGGGATTCCCACAGCACACGGCCAGCCGGCGTCTCGTCGATCTGCTGGAACAACTCTTCGAACAGGGTACGGATAAAACGTCCGAAATTGAGATCTTCCGTGCCCGTAATCCGCGCCACGAGGTAGCCGGACTCCCGGGCGAACTCCGCGATAACATTGGACATGGACGTCTTGCCAAGGCCCGTCTCGCCGCACATCACCACATGGGCGCATTCTTCCTCAATGGCCTCGATCACGGAGCCGATCAGGGCGCGCCGGCCGGCGAACTCGGCGGCCTTACGCTTGGGCCTTGTCGGCGTGAAGACATCGCGAAAGCCGCGCGGCTTTTCCTTGGCCCGCTTGCGTGCTTCCTTGGTCCGCCGCCACAGCCGGGCATTGGCCACGTCATTGAAACTCGTGGTGTAGACCTGATCATCCGCATAGGCCGGCACGCCGCCCTCACCCGCGACGGCCACATCCGTACCGGTCTCGCCGGCTTTTACGTCCCCGTCACCGTTCCCGTCTGGGACTTTGTCCTTGCCGCCCGCCGCCGCGTCACCATCGGCCTCGCCGCGCCCATCGTCGAACAGGCCGTCATTGGCGGCATACTCTTCAAGCTGGCCGTCCATATCTGGCATCTGGTCGCGTTCAGGGGCCTCGTCCGCCTGGTCCGTTTCATCGCGGGAGCCGCCCCGGCCCGTCTGGGTGGCAAGGAATGACGACAAGATACCGCTGCGCTTCCCCGTATTCCGGGATTTTGAGTCGATCTTGCTCATGGGCGCTCATTACTCTTTCGTTCAACAGTCCCACCACCGTCGGCGGACCTGACTTGACGTCTGAGGCGGGCCCCGTGCGCGGGCCGGCCCGCCGGGCGCGGCTTGCAACGCGTGCGGACCGGGCCCGGCTCCATCAGCGCTGTTCCGTCATCCCCGCCGCGCGCCGGCCACCACTGCGATCCACAGTTTTGTAAGTCCAACCCCAGTGATCCAAGAGGATTGCAACAATAATGTGATGGACCAACGGTTCTTACGGTGTGCCGCTCTCGGGCCAGGGACCGCGAATAGGTCCCGCCCGTGGCTTGCCGCGCCTGTATCACGCGCCGCTCGGCCCGCACCAAATCAGGCGCTGCCTCAAACTCTGCCACCGTTCATCCCACACCGAAGTCCGAACCTATACGCCCCGCCTGCCCCGGACCATTTTTTTCTGCCCGTTGCCACCTTTTCACCATAAAACCGAAGCGAGCCGGTAAACGCATCGCCACCTGCGCGCATGGTGTCACCCATTCGGTGTCCCGCCCGGCCCCCGAACGGCTCAAATCCAGGCTGCAAAGCCTATGCCGTCCTAATCCTTGGGCCGTCCTAATCCTTGGGCCGTCCGATCTGGGTCTGTC
>CAYYTT010000102.1:4246-14359 GCA_964474635.1 uncultured Alphaproteobacteria bacterium
GCCGTCCTAATCCTTGGGCCGTCCTAATCCTTGGGCCGTCCGATCTGGGTCTGTCCTATCCTGGGTCCGTCATCGGGCCGTCCTTGGCTCACGCAGCGGCGATCCGCGCAGGCGCCGCCTGTGACAGAACCTCACGGTAATGGCGGTCGGCCTCCTCGCCGATGCGGGTCCAGTCATGGGCCTGGCAGACATGGGCCTGGGCTTTAAATCCCTTCGCCCAAAGGGCCGGACGATCGGCAAAACCTTGCGCAAGGGCCTGGGCAATGCCCTCCACGGTGCCCTCCCGGCCCGTCACAGGCACCCGGTGGCCCGCAAACTCCGGCACCAGTTCGCGGGTCGCGCCGTAGTCAAGGCACAGGATCGGCAGCCCCGCGAACATGGCCTCAAGAATGCCCACGGGCGGACCGTCCCGTAAGGTCGGCAGGGCGAAGAAATCGCAGGCCGCCATTTTCACGTAAAGATCATCGCGCGTCGGCAAAAAGCCCAGAAACTCCACCTTGTCGGCAAGGCCGAGCCGCTCAGCCAAGGTTTCGAGGAAGGGCTGGTAGGGACCACGGCCCGAGACATACAGCCGGGCCCCCTGGTCGGCCGCCGCCGGCACCTGCGCCAGGAACCGGGCAAATCCCTCAATCAGCAGATCAATACCCTTCCAGTGCACAAGGCGCCCGCCCGTCATGATCTGAAACGGCTGGGTCTGGTCGATCTCGGCCGGGCGCGCCGCGGCTTGGGGAATGTCGAAATCGGACACACCGATATGGACGATGGAGTGGGCCTTCGACCGGAAGCGCTCGGGCACCACGTCCACGCCGTTCTGGGTGTAGATCAAGATCCGGTCGGCCTTGGCCATGGTCCGGCGAACAAAGGGGTCGACGCGCTTCAGGCCCTCTTGCATCAGGCGGCGGCTGCGCTCGAACCGCATGGCGTAGGGCGGCCAGTTCATCGCCTTGGCGGGGACGCTCGGCGGCATCACATTCGCGCTGCCCCCCACCGGGCCCCAGATGAAGGGAATAGGCAGATCCATGAGGCCGCTCGGCGTCCAGTCCTGCACATAGGTGACGTGCTGACACAGGTCGAAGCCGTGTTGCCGGTGCAGGCGCTTTGCGAGCCCGCGCAGTTTGATCTGCCACGCGTAATAGTAAGAAACGAGACTATAATTGGTCCAATTGTTCTTCACCCGGTCCCAGGCCTCGTTCACCGTTAAATAATGGAAGTGAACATTGCCGATCGGCTTGGCGGCGACTTCCGCCTCGATCTCCGCCTTGTGCATATGCTGGGTCACGACATGGACTTCGTGGCCCCGGGAGGCCGCCTGAACCGCCCAATTCCATCCCACACCCTCTTCGGAACCGCAGGAAGGCGCACAGGCAAATGCGGACATCAGAATTTTCATGACCGTTCCTTCTTTTCAGACCCCGCCCGGTCTTTTCCCACCGTATCCCGGCCCCACCCTATGCTGGCCGCACCGTACCCTGGCCCATAACCCGGGCGCACCCTACCCGGGGCGTCCCCGATTATCCGGTAAAGCCCTGGCGATGGCGCCGCGCTTGGCGTACCGTCCCGGCACGGCGCACACCCTATACCATGGGTTCGCGCACGGGCGTGTAGGGGGTTCGATAAGCAGCGTGCAGGCCGCATGGGTACGGTCGGGGCACAGGTCGTTGGGGCACAGGTCTTCGGGACAAGCATCCACAGCGGCCGGTGGCAAGCGCGGAGCGTTGGCCTGCCTCTTCCCGTTGGTCAAGCGGGTTCCCGTTGGTCAAGCGGGTTCCCATTGGCGCGGCGCGCGGTGCCATGGCGTGTTGCCGTCTCCCGTGCGAGCGTCATGGGACATTGGTTTTTGCGTTAAGAGGCGATGATGGTCGAGACCACCCGGACGCACCCAGACCACGAGGAGACCGAGGCTCGCCCGGCCGATCCGGGGCCCGGCGGTGCCATGGGCCGCGTTCGACGTCTTTATGACGCACACAACAACAAGGTCTGGACGCTTGGCGACCAGGTCATGGTCTCAGGGGTCAATTTTCTCACCATCGCGGCCATCGCCCGGCCCCTTGGCCCGGACGGCTTTGGCGTCTTTTTCTGGGCCTACATCGTCTTTCTGTTCTTCAAGGCCATCCACATCGCGGTGATCGTCTCGCCGATGATGAGCATCGGTCCCAAGCAGGAGCCGGCGCAGGAGCCGGGCTATTTCGGCACCGTGATGGTGCACCAGGCGGGGCTTGCCCTCGTCACCGCGCTGACGGTCCCGCTGATTTTGGGTCTGTTCGCCTCCATCGATGCGGGCATGGACGTGCGCGACCTCGCCTTGCCCCTGATCGCGGCGACGCTCGGCGATCAGGTCCAGGACAGCCTGCGCCGATATTTGTTCACCAAGGGACGCCCCCTCGCCGCCTTTGCCAATGATGTGGTCACCTACCTGGTGCGGGTCGCCTTGCTGTTCGCGCTGCCGATGGTGGCCGGCATCACCATCACCGGGGCCCTCGCCCTCTGGATCATGGCCGCGACATCCTTCGGCGCGGTTCTGGTCGGGCTGCCCTGGATCGACCCGGTGCGCTTTGACCGGGCGAGCATGACCCGGGTCAGCCGGAGCCACTGGAATTCCTCCAAATGGCTCTTCGGGATGGGCGTGCTTCAGTTCTGTTCCGGCCACGCCATCGTGCAGGTGGCCGGCATCGTGCTCGGCCCGGCCACGGTCGGCGGGATCCGTTCGACCCTGAACATCCTGGCCCCCATCCAGGTGATCACCCTCGCGCTGCAAAACATCGCGCCCCAGCACGCCTCCCGCGTTTACAAGGCCGAAGGGCCCGAGGCGCTCACCCGATTCCTCCTAAAGCTTGCCGGCGCGGGCCTGGTGGTCAGCCTGGGCATCGCCATCGCGGGCTGGCTCTTCGCCGAACCCATCGTGCGCCTGCTCTACGGCGAGGATTTCGTTCCGTATGCCTATCTGATCAACTGGTGGGTGATCATCCTCACGGTGCGGTTTCTTCAGTTTCCCCTTGAGGTCGGTTTGCGCTCGCTGGAATACACGCGCCCCCTGTTCATCACCGTGGCCATCGAGGCGGTCTTCGGGCTCAGTTCGGCCTATTTCCTGGCCCAGCACTTTGGGATCGCCGGGACCATGTGCGGCCTTGTGGTGGCACATATTATTCCCGTGACAGTCCTGACGATCCTCTTTCTAAAGCGGGTCCGGGACGAGCAAGCCGGCCGTATCGCCCAAGCAGGCGATAGAGCCCAGAGCGAACCGGGTCTTGGTCAGGCTGGAACGACGGCTTGAAAGACGCATACGCAAAACATCGTCAGTCCCCATCGCCGATCTGAAACAGGCGGCGCAGGAAACCGGGCGCAAGGGCGGAGAGCGGATTGACGTAGATGCTCGATCCGTCCTCCGAGCCCACGATGCGGTAAGTGAAGGCAAACAGGCCCTCACCGTCCTTGTTGATGAACACATCGCCGATCAGGGGCACCTTGCCGAGGGCACTGTTCACCCCGTAAGCCGGCACGATGGTGCCTCGCAGATCCGTGTCCAGCATGTTTTCATCAAAAGTGCCGTCGAGGGTGATCCCAATGGAGGGGCCATGGGCCTGGCCGTCATGGAAGGTCCATTTGCGCTCCCGGGATTCAAAGGGCAGCGACAGGCGCTTGAAACGGATACCGTCCCCTTGCAGAAGATCGCCGAGGCCGGCCGGAGACCCTGCCGTGAGCAGCCGGGCCAGGAGAGGCGCGTCCACCACACGGAATTCTTCCACACTGAGATTGCCTTCGATGGCCTCGCCCGCGAGCGAGCCCGCAGCCCCATCCGTCAGCACCGCCGTCAGACGCACATTGCCGCCGGACACGGCCCCGGTATCGAGAAAGCCGCGCGCCAGGGCGCCCGCATCGGTCGCCGTGGCGATCAGGCTGCGATAGGGCCCCTCGGTCCGGCTCAAGGTCACATGGGCGGTGCCGGAGCGCGGCGCCGCGTCCGTCCCGATGCCGCTGCGCAGGGCCACGTCTTCCAAAACCATGTTTTTGAGCTGGAGGCTCGCCGTCGCGTCCGACAGGGTGACGGCGCGCTTCAGGTCGATGCGGTCTATCTGTGCCGTCATGGCAATGACGGACCGGCTTTGGGGACCCGCAGCGCCCGGCTTGGCCTGCGGCGGGCTCGATCCGTCCGAGGTCAGCCCTATGATATCAAGCAAGGGATCGGCGTTGAGATAGGCACCGCGCAGCGCAAGGCGCAGGGCGTCTTCGGCGCGGGCGGCCTGGGCCGACAAATCAAAAAGGGCATTGATCCGAAGGCGGGGAAAATCGAGGGACAGAAGGCGCAAATCCTCACCCAGGGTGAGGTTGCCCGAGACGGAGATATCGGGGCCGTCGACGGTGATCGGGTCCACCCGAATACGCCCATCTTCGCCCACCGTGGCCGTGAGCCGGGCCATCACTTCATCCTCGGCGGGTTTGGCCCAGTTCGTACCCGGAATGCGTAAGGTCGTTCCGTGCAGATCCGCCTGGGCGGACACCTCCTTCAAGTTCTGCCCACGCCCCCGCGCAGTGACGGCCACCTTGAGCGGACCGGTGATCACATCCCCCATGCCAAGCCCAAGGCGGGTGCGCGTCTCGTCGTCCAGGATGGTCTTGACTTCAAGGGTTGTGGGATACTCCGAGCCCCCCGTAAAGTCCTCGCGCCAGTGAACATGGGCGCCCACACCGGCAAGCGTGATGTCGCCCATGCCCTGGAGCCCGGCACCGTTGATTTTCAGCTCCACGGCGCCATCTGTGAGCGGAACATCCGGGATTGCCGAGAAGGCGAAATCCCGGATGTTGGCGGCGGCGGAAAACTCGATCTGCTCAATGCGCAGATTTCGGCGCATGGGCAATTCCACATGGAGGCGCACGCCGCCCTGCCCCCCCGTCTGCGCCGGATCGATGCCATATCGGCTGGGATATCCGAAAGGGCCCTGGTCCAGCAGGGTCAGAACATCGGCGAGGGGACCGTCCGCAACCGCATCGAAGACGCCGTAAGCGCCGCGCACATGGAGGTTTTCCGTCAGCATACGCCCTTCGCTGACCGCGACCCGGCCGATCTTTGCCGAATCAAACCGCGCCATGAAGGTGTCGCCCAGCAGAACGGCACTCCCGTCGAGGTCGGTCATGGGCGGCAGGCCCGGCACGAACCCCGTGGTCACGTCCTCGATGGTGAACGCCAGGCGCATGGCCTCGTCGGGCATGTAGCCGATATCGAACGTGCCCGCCGGCGCCTCGATTTTCAGCGTGCCCTCACCCAGGCGCCCCGCGGAGATATTGGCACCGATCCAGTCACGGGCCCCGGCGGCAACCCCGCGCGGCCAGACCGCCATCAAATGCGCCGCCGGAAACCGTGAAAGGACCCCGTCCATGAAGACTTCCGGTTTGCCGCCAACCGATCCGAACCGGCCGGTGAGCGCGACCGCGCCGCCGTAGGCCTCCAGGCGCAGATCCTCCAGATGGGTCATGGCCTGCTCGAAATCGTGCCGGCCCTTGACCTTCAGAAGATCGATCCGGGCTTCACGCTCGGAATAGACGGGCACGAAAACGCGCATGTCGCGCCCCTCAAGGTCGACCTTAAGGGTTTCGAGCGCGCGGGCACCGGTTGGGTCCACCTCGAAACCGATCGTACCGCCGATGGTCAGGTCCGCCTTGTCGGTGCGCAAATTGGCCCGGTCGATGGTCAAAAGGCGCGCGTCCGGATCATAGTGCGCCGCGAGGGACGCCGCCCGCACGGCGATTTGCCCGGGCACTTCCTTCAGCATGTGGACCTCGTGTTCGGCCTCGACCAGGGGCAAGGCCGTCACCGGCGCCAGGCGATAGCGGCCCGGACCGCCAAGGATCTCCACCTCCAGGGCCTCAAGGTCGGTCTGCGGCGTGAGCGCGAGGCGAACCGTGCCTGACAGGGGCAGATCCACGTCCCTCAGCGGCGCCAGTTCGGCCAGAAGGGCACTGAAACTATCCGGATTGACCTCGTCGAAACGCAAAGTGAGGTCGTAGCCGGCGGCGCCGGGCCGCTCCAGACCACTGGCGGAGACCCGCACCACCTCGTCGCCGAGCAGAAGTCCCGCCTTGAACGCCATGGCGATGGCGGATGGATCGGGCGTTCCGGGACCGGCCCGGGTAAAGCGAAGCTCGGCTCCATAGGCCTCGACGCTCAAGCCCGTGGCGGCGTCCGCAAAGGCGACATGGCCGTCGAGGATTTCCAAGGTCTGCAGGGCGCGCAGGGCGATGCTCTGTCCACCCGCATTGGCCAGACGGTCCAGGGGGTTGAGCCCGGGGAAGGCTTCCATCTCGGCGGCCGGCGCCGCATCACTCTCCTGGGCGGGCTCCAGCTCCCCATCCGGGTCGGGCCCTGTGTCGAACACACCATCGAGCGGCAAAGCGTTGGCCGTCATGAACCCAAGGCCCACCGCCCCTTGGGCATTGCGCACGAAGCGGGCCGAGACGCCCGTGAAGGTAAGCCGGGTCGGCGCAATCACCCCGCGCAGCAGGGCGCCGGCCCGGATGGCGATGGCGAGTTCCGGGATGTTCAAGGCCGGCGTTTCTTGCCCATGGAACAGCGCCGCCTTGGTAATGGTCACGACGAAGGTTCGGTTTTCGGTGCGCCAGCGGACATCCGCCGCCGCGAAATCCACCCGCTCCACATCAAGCGAATCCGCAAGGGCGGCCGCCACCGTCGGCTTGAAAATCGTCAAGGGCACCGGCCCGCTGGCGATCAGATAGGCCGCCGCCGCGATCATGATCGTCACGGCCGCGAGCAGGGCGGCGATCAATTCAATGGCATGCCGGGTGGCGCGGCGGATCATGGAACCAAACCCCTTATGAGGCCCCAAGGCGGGCGAGGCCAGGAGACGCGAACGACGCGGGTGGATCGGACCTGACCGCCCGGCAGCCCAGGGCCGGATAGTCCGACAACCCATGGTCTGCGTAGAGACCCATGGTCTGCGTAGATCTTGACGAGCCCGTGATCGGGGCCCGTTATCGACGTCGACCCGGGGGCCGGACGGGACCGGTCCACCACCGGCGCCACTTGGCCAGGAGCATCGCCCATGAGCAAGTCAGCGGAGCCAAAAACCGCACAGAAAAAAACCACGGCGAAAAAAGCGGCCGTGAAGAAAACGCCCGCCAAGGCGGCGGCACCCGCCGCGGGCCCCCAGGAGGGCGAAGCCGCCCCCGCCTTCACCATGCCCACCGACGGCGCCGGCACGGTCAGCCTGTCGGACTTCGCCGGCAAAACCCTCGTTCTTTATTTCTACCCAAAGGACGACACCTCCGGCTGCACCAAGGAAGCCATCGGCTTTACCGAGCAGGCGGGCGCGTTCGAGGCCGCCGGCGCAAGCATTGTGGGCGTCTCCAAGGACAGCGTCGCCAAGCACGATAAGTTCAAGGAAAAATACGACCTGGGCGTGATCCTCGCCTCCGACGAAGACGGCGACGTCACCGAGCGCTACGGCGCCTGGGTGGAAAAAAATATGTATGGCCGGAAATATATGGGTATCGAGCGCTGCACCTTCGTGATCGACGGGTCCGGCACCGTGCGTCACGTCTGGCGGAAGGTGAAAGTCCCGGGCCATGTCGACGCCGTGCTCGCGGCCGTGGAGGCCCTGTGAGCGGGCCTCTCACGCACCAGGCGCACGCGAAAGACGAGGATCGGCGAGGGGCAGCGCAAGGCTCGGCCCCATCCCTCGATTGGGCGCAAACCGATCTTGAGGGCGTCGGCCTTCTCGTGCTCACCGAGCCCGACCCCGGCCAGAAGGCCCGGATTGGCGTGGCCGCTGAGAAAGCCTGGCACGAGGGGGCCCTGCGCTGGGGCCGTAGAACAGTGACGCCCCCGGACCGCCCCGGCCGGCTTGACCATCCTGAATTGCGCGATCCGGCCGACATGCCCCGGCGCAAAACCGGCGGCGAAAAGGGGCGGATCGCGCTCCTCCATGCCCTCGCCCATATCGAGCTCAACGCCATCAATCTGGCCTGGGACATGATTGCCCGCTTCGGCGCAGTCATCGACGATCCGGCCTTTTGCGCGGACTGGGTCAGTGTCGCGGGCGATGAAAGCCGCCATTTTCTGATGCTAGAAGAGCGACTGGAGACGCTTGGCGCCCGCTATGGCGATCTGCCGGCCCATGACGGCCTGTGGGAGGCGGCGCAAGCCACCGCACAGGACGTGCTGGCCCGCCTCGCGGTGGTGCCCCTTGTCCTTGAAGCCAGGGGCCTTGATGTGTGTCCGGACATGATTGCGAAGCTGAAAGCGGCCGGCGATTTGGGCAGCGCGGCTGTGCTGCAGGTCATTTACGAAGAAGAAATCAACCATGTGCGGATCGGCTGGCGGTGGTTCAGTGCGATTTGCACTGCACGTGAACAGTCCCTAAAAGACACGTGGCAAGACCTTGTGCGTCGCCATTTTCGGGGTACGGTGAAAGCGCCTTTCAACGATGAGGCTCGGGTTCAGGCGGGGCTTCCTCAGGACTTTTACCAACCGATCGCCCAGGGCTAACGGTTCGTTAAGTTGCGTTAGCCGCTTGGGATAGCTTGTGTTTCGACGAGCGATCGCGTTGTGTGGGGCATCAGGGGTTATGCAAATTTCGGGGACCGAGTGATGACCACAGGGCCTGTGGGCTACTTTACGAGTTTGTATCACCGCTTTTTTCCCGAGCGGCAGATCTACCATCGTTGCAACCATCAAGTGCACTTCACGACCATCTCCGGTCGCGCCCAAGTGATCGCCGTGGCGACAAGTCTGGTCCTGTTCGGCTGGATTGCCTACGCCTCGGTCAACGTCATCTTCACCACGCAGATTATGGCTCGGATGGAGACCAAGCTGCGCGAAGCCAAGCGGCGCTGGGAAGGCTCGCTTGCGGACGTTCTGATCGATTACGAGCGCCTCCAGGCCGGTGTCGCGGTCGTGCGCGAGCAGCTCGACACCTCCTTGAGCGACATCGAAGAACGTCAGCGCCAGGTCGATACGGTGATCGAGCACAAGAGCAGCATGCTGAAGCGGCGTGCCGAGGATATGCAGCGGGCGGCCGAGCTAATCTTCAGCCCGCCGGAGCCGGGGGAACACACCTCCGTGACCGTGCTCAGCGTCGAGCACATCGACCCGACGCCGCGCGTGTCCCGTCGCGGCGAGCCCGAACCCCTCTTCACGCAAACGGACAGTTCCGCGGAAATTCTCGACCGGGTGAGCACG
Source organism: uncultured Alphaproteobacteria bacterium (assembly GCA_964474635.1). Taxonomy (GTDB): domain Bacteria; phylum Pseudomonadota; class Alphaproteobacteria; order JAJFIK01; family JAJFIK01; genus CAYUYV01. Next base: position 13,437 of record CAYYTT010000102.1, read on the forward strand.
AATACAGATCAGATCCTGCCATCGCTCAAAAATGAGGTCGAGGTCGTGCGGGCGCTGGAAACGCGGCTCACCTCTGTCCACACCACCCAATACCGCGATTTGATTGATCTTGAAGAGAACGTGGCCGACGAAATTGGCCGCCTGGAAGGCGCCATGGCGCTGACTGAAATGGCCTATGAGCCCCTGGTGGATCGTTTTGAAACGGCCCTGCGTGAGACAGCGGCCGAAACGGGTCAGGGCGGTCCCTTTGTGGGCGTCAGCGCGGGTTCCCTCGATCCCGACGAGATCGAGCGCCAGGTGTTCCTGCGCAAGACCGTTCGGATCCAAAATCAGCTCAGCCATCTTGCTGCCTTGCGCGAGACGTTGAATGCTCTTCCGATCACGCGCCCCGTCGCGGCCTATCGCATCACGAGCGCGTTCGGCGTGCGGCCCGATCCCTGGACCGGACGCATGAGCCGGCATTTTGGTTTGGATATTGCTGGTGCTCGCGGGACCCCCGTCGTGGCGACGGCGAAGGGCAAGGTGAAACAGGCCGGCAAGAATGGCGGCTATGGGTTGATGGTGAAAATCGACCATGGAAATCGGCTCGTGACCATCTACGCGCATTTGGACAAGGTTATCGCCAAGCGCAACCAGACGGTCGACCGGGGTGATGTGATTGGTTTCCTGGGAAGCACAGGTCGCAGTACGGCACCGCACTTGCACTACGAGATCAAGTACAACGGCAAGCCGGTCGACCCCAGGAACTTTTTTGAGGCAGGACGGTATGTTTTCGAAAACCAAGGATAACGGCGGTCTTCCCGAGCAAGCCCAGCCGCAACAACAACAGCCCGTGCGCCGTGCGCCTCCGCGCGCCGCAGCCCCGTCCATCATCAGCGCCGACATGACCGTGGTGGGCACGGTGACGGCCACCGGTGACATCC
>CAYYTT010000103.1:0-14185 GCA_964474635.1 uncultured Alphaproteobacteria bacterium
GTGGACTACGACTCGGCCGGCACGGTCGAGTTCATCGTCGACGGACAGCGCAATTTCTACTTTCTGGAAATGAATACCCGCCTCCAGGTGGAGCATCCGGTCACGGAGCTGATCACCGGCGTCGATCTGGTGGAGCAGATGATCCGTGTCGCCGCCGGCGAACGCCTCTCACTGCGTCAGCAGGACATCACGATCAATGGCTGGGCGATGGAATCGCGGATCTATGCGGAAGATCCGTACCGCAACTTCCTGCCTTCCATCGGTCGCCTGGTGCGCTACTCCGCGCCCGAGGAGGGCACCCATGCGGGCCTGACCATCCGGAACGACACGGGCGTGGAGGAGGGCGACGAGATCTCCATGTTCTACGATCCGATGATCGCCAAGCTGTGTACCCACGGTCCGGACCGCCTGATCGCCATCGATCACATGTCCATGGCCCTCGATGAGTTCTACATCGACGGCATCGGCCACAATGTGCCGTTCCTGGCCGCCGTGATGCAGCATCCGCGCTTCCGCGAGGGGCGGATTACGACGGGCTTCATTGCCGAGGAGTATCCGGAGGGTTTCGAAGGCGGCGCGATGTATGATGCGGCCTTCGAGGCGTTCATTGCCGCATCCGCGCTGGCGAACCACCGTTTCGTGCTGCGTGAGCGGAATATTTCCGGCCGGATGGTTTCGACGCCGGCGGGCGCCGATGGCGACTGGGTCGTGACCATGGGTGACCATGTCGTCCCCATCCACACCACGACGGCCGATGGCAGCATCCGCGTCATCGTTGGCCCCGGCTCACCTATTCCGGGGGGCAGTGAATTGCTGCTCCACAGCGACTGGTTGCCTGGCCAGCCGATCCTGCGCGGGCGCCTCACGGGCCCCATTGGCGGTGTGCGCCCCCTTGCGGTTCAGGTTCGCCCCCATGTCGGGCGCTGGGAACTGGCCCATGGCGGCGTGACCGTTCGCACCGTGATCGAAACGCCCCGTGCGGCCGAACTGCACGCGCTCATGCCGGAAAAGCTTCCGCCCGATACCTCCAAATTCCTGCTGTGCCCCATGCCGGGCCTCGTTGTCTCCATCGAGGTTGACGAGGGTCAGGAAGTGAAGGCCGGCGAGCCCCTTGCGGTGGTGGAGGCCATGAAGATGGAAAATGTGCTGCGCGCCGAACGCGACGGCGTGATCGAGACGATCAAAGCCAAGCCGGGCGATAGCCTGGCCGTCGATGAGGTGATCCTCGAATTCAAATCGGACGCGGCATGAGCGGGCACGGGTCCACCGGAGCGGCGAGCGCCTTGCGCGCCGCCGCGCTTGCGCTCACCCTCTTGGGTCTGGCGGCCTGCGGAATCCGCGGCGAGCTGGAGCCGCCGCGGGGTGTGGAAGACAATCCGGAGCCGGATCAAGTCACGAGCTACTGACGACCTTGAAGCGTTTGCGGTCGAAGACCCGCAGCACGGTCGCCAAATCGTGCCCGCGCTTCAAGACAAGCCCCGTGGCCGAGACCACCGAGTAGGCGCCCTGGCGCCGGGCAAGTTTGGGGCGTTTTTCGATCCGGTAGAGCGGCATTTCGCTGGAGCGGCGATAGACATTGAACATCGCCGCGTCCCGGCTGCCGCCCATGGCATAATCGCGCCATTCACCCAGCGCGACCATGTGGCCATAGACGCGCAAGATCGCATCGAGTTCCCGGCGGTTGAAGAACACGTCCGTCTGAACGGGCGCGCTCGTCTGCACAGCGCTGTCGAGACTATCCATCCCGTCAGTCTGACCCTCCCACGCCCGGCGCGCAAGACGCCCGCTTTCGGCGGTGCCATTGGTCTTGGGCCGATCGCTCTGCGATACTCGAGACCTTGGTAACCCCGTTGGGAGCAGTGGAAGGCTTCATGGCATCGACACACAAAAACGCGCCCCGACAGGCCTTTCTGGCGGGGCTGGTGCTCGCAGTCCTGTGGTTTGGCGGGGAACTTGCGGCGCAGGAGGCGGGCTCGCCCGATGCCGGCAGCCTCGATCGGGCCCGCAGCGCCAGTACCATTCAAGCCCATATGGAATATCTCGCGGACGATCTTCTGGAGGGGCGCGACGCGGGCTCCAGGGGCGAGGCCCTGTCGGCGCTTTACATTGCCTCCACCTACCGGCGGCTGGGGCTCGAACCCCTTGGCGCGCTGGAGCCGGAGACGGCCGCACCGGGCATCGGGGCGTTCTTTCAAACTGTGCCCCTGCGCACGGCGCGGCTCGACATTCCCTCGGTTACTTTTTCCGTCACCGGCAACGGGGTCTCGAAAAGCTTCGTGAACGGACAGGACATCATGATTTACGCGAACCTCCTTGAGGAGGAGGTCGCGATTGAGGCGCCGGTCGTTTTTGTCGGTCACGGGATCACTGCGCCTGATCTGGGGCTTGACGACTACAAGGGCCTTGATGTGACGGGCAAGATCGTCATTGCCCTAGGCGGCCCGCCGGCCTTTCTGCCCGCCGCCGAGGCGGCCCATTTCGGGTCGGCCGTGCAAAAGCAAAAAATGGCGGCCGAGGCCGGCGCCGTCGGGCTGATCCGGTTGTGGACGCCCGCGAACGAAGAGCAGGTGCCCTTTAAAATCCTGAAGGCGCGTTTGCCCGTGCCCGTGATGGGTTGGCGCGGGGACACGGGCAGCGTGATGGAAGACAGCGTGTTCGCCTTCCCCTGGGCGACCGTGCGCGGCGCGGCGGCGGACGCGTTGTTCCAAGGCGCGCGTTTGAGTGCCAAAGAGGTCATCGCGCGAGGCAAGACCGGCCCCGTGCCCGGGTTTGCCCTCAAAACCAGCCTGTCATTGATGCTTGAAACCCGGCACGACGATGCCAAGGCCTCGCGCAATGTGGGCGGCTTTCTGGAGGGCCGTGACCCGGCGGTGAAGGACGAACTCGTCGTCGTGACAGCCCATTACGACCATGTGGGTCTGTGCGGCGCGATCGATGCGGCCGACCGGATCTGCAACGGCGCTCTTGATAATGCCATTGGCACCTCGGCCATGCTTGATGTCGCCCGGCGGTTCGTGAACGCCGGCGCCGCCCCCGCGCGGCCCATCCTGTTCCTTGCCGTTGGCGCTGAGGAAAAAGGCCTGTTGGGTTCGGATTATTTCGCGGCCCATCCACTGGTTGGAGGGCGGGCCATCGTCGCCACCATCAACATGGACGGCGGCATGCCGTTCTATGAGTTCAGCGATGTGATCGCCTTTGGCGCCGAACAGTCCGATCTGGGAAAGACCCTTGCCCGCGCGGTTGCGCCCATGGGCCTCACGGTCGAGCCCGATCCCTTTCCGCAGCTCAGCATTTTCACCCGCTCGGACCAGTATTCCTTTGTGAAGAGGGGGATACCCTCCTTGTTCCTCTACCATGGCTTCACGGACATGGCGGGGGAGAATGTCGGCCGCGCGATCTGGAACGACACCATGGCCACCCGCTACCATCAGCCATTGGATGACCTCACCACGAGGCCGCTCGATTATGGCGCCGCGGCCAAATACGCCGCCGTCTTCTATCGACTGGCCCGGGCCGTGGCGGAACAGGAAGAGGTACCGCGTTGGTATGAGGACAGCATTTTCGGCCAACGCTTCGCACCCGAAGCCCCCAAGGCAAAACGGCCTTAAACCGAGTGTCGGGCTCAGTTTCGCCGATGACGCGGCCGTGCGATCAGGCCACGAAATGGTCCTGATCCAGTCCATTGGCCGCCCCAAACGGTGAGCATTATACCAGTGTTGGCGGTTCGGGCCGGGAGTTGTTCCGGCTTTGAATCTCAGCCCCCCAGCCCCCACCGGGGCAGCTTGTTAACTGGTTCGGGCCGTCAACACATCATTCTCCCCTCATGACTGCCTCCTGGTGCGCCCCTCCTTTCGGAAGGGCGCTTTTTTGCGTGGGTCCGGCCGTGACATCCGCATTCCATGGCGGCGGGGTGTTTTTGCCCTGGGCGGGCTGGACGGGCATCATTTCGGCGTTGAACCGACCGAACGATATAAAAAGTGGGAGAATGCGCCATGGGAGAGCGCCTGAAGGATCGCGTTGCCATTGTCACCGGGGCCGCATCTGGCATCGGGGCTGCGACGGTCAAACTCATGCTGGAGGACGGGGCACAGGTTTTGGCCGTCGATATTGCCGAAATTCCGGGCCTGCCTGAATTGGGGCTGAAGACGGCCTGCGTCGATCTGGCCGAGGATGGTGCGGCGGACAGCCTCGTCGCCTATGCCCTCGCTCAATTCGGCCGGCTCGACATCGTCGTCAACAATGCCGGGATCGGCTTTAACGCCCTGGTGGAGACCCACACGGACGAAGATTGGGACCGGGTGCAGGCCGTCAATTTGCGCGCGCCCTTTCGGCTGTGCCGCGCCGCCATTCCGGCTCTGAAGGCAAGCCCCGCCGGACGGATCGTCAACACCGCCTCCGTTATGGCCGAAGGCACTGACTATGGCCTCGCCGCCTACTGCGCCGCCAAGGCGGGCGTTGCGGGACTTACACGCACGCTGGCCCTGGAGCTTGGCAAGTTTGGGATCACGGCGAACTATGTCCTTCCAGGCGCAATCAGAACCGGTATGACCAAGGAGAGCTTCGCGCGCCCGGACGTGGCCGATGTCTGGGCCAAAAAAGCCGCCCTGCGCCGCCTGGGAGAGCCCGTCGATGTGGCCAGGGCCATCGTTTTCCTGGCAACCGATGACGCCGCGTTCATCACCGGGCACGGTTTGAACGCCGATGGGGGTCTGATGCTGCGTGTGTGACCGCGGCGCCCCGGCATGGCACGGCGCGGCGCTTGTGTTTTTCCGCTCAGCTTTTTATATCGCAGACAATCTGTGATTGGGGCGCGCTCACCGATAGGTGATGCACCGTCCCTGCCTTGCGACAGTCCAGCGGACAGGTGAGCGATGACTGATCAAGCGACTGGCTCTCCCGTCGAGGGCCGACCGAGCGACCCGTTGATCGAAATTGACGGGTTGGTGAAATGCTTTGGCCCGTTTCGCGCCGTTGATCGGCTCGGGTTTTCCGTCTCCAAGGGCGAAGTGCTCGGCTTTCTCGGTCCAAACGGCGCCGGCAAGTCCACCACCATGAAAATGATCACGGGCTTTCTGGCTCCGACGGAAGGTCGGATCCGGATCATGGGCATTGACCTTGCCGATGACCTGATCGAGGCGCAGCGGCGGATCGGTTATCTGCCCGAAGGCGCGCCCGCCTATCCGGAAATGACGCCGCGCCAATATCTGGGCTTCATCGCGCAGGTGCGCGGCCTGCGCGGCGCCGATGCGGATAAGGCCGTCGACCGGGCGGCGGACCGCGCCCAACTCGGCGCGGTTTTGGAGCAGCCCATCGACACCCTGTCCAAAGGCTTCAAGCGCCGTGTTGGGCTTGCTCAGGCGATCCTGCACGATCCGGCGGTACTGATCATGGACGAGCCGACCGATGGCCTCGACCCCAATCAGAAACATGCCGTCCGTAACCTGATCACGGACATGTCCGCCGAGAAGGCGATCATCATCTCCACCCACATCCTCGAAGAGGTTGAGGCGGTGTGCACGCGGGCGATGATCATCGACAGGGGCCGGATCGTCGCCGACGGAACACCGACGCAGCTCAGCGCCCGCTCGCGTTATCACAATGCCGTCACGGTGGTTTTGGACAGCGGCGACGAGGCCCAGACGGCCCGTCCCCTGATGGCCGGCGTCGAGGGCGCGGGCGATCTGGAAGAAGTCCACGACGCCGACGGCACCGTCCGCCTGACCGTGTTCCCCCAAACCCCCGAGCTTCACCTCTTCGACGCGGTCAGTGCGGCGCTCCACGGCGGCGGGCTTGAGCCACGTGCGCTCCATGCCGAGCCGGGCCGGCTCGACGATGTGTTCCGCGCCGTGACGACGCCGGATGCCGCCGCCCGCGCCAACGCCGCCACGGCGGCGGCCTGATCGATTGGAAGAGAACGCGCCATGAACCATGTCATGCCCATTTTCCGCCGGGAACTTGCGGGCTATTTCGCCACGCCCCTGGCCTATGTCTTCATCGTGATCTTCCTGTTCAGCATGGGAATGTTCACCTTCTATCTTGGCCAGTTCTACGAACGCGGTCAGGCGGACCTGGAGCCCTTCTTCGCGTTCCATCCCTGGCTTTACCTGTTCCTGATCCCGGCGGTTTCCATGCGCCTGTGGGCCGAGGAACAAAAGACCGGCACGCTGGAATTGTTGATGACGTTGCCTGTGCCGACCTGGGCAAGCGTGGCCGGCAAGTTCCTGGCCGCCTGGGCCTTTTCAGGCATCGCGCTCGCGCTCACGGTGCCGATCTGGGTGACCGTCAACATGCTAGGCAATCCGGACAATGGCGTCATCTTGGCCTCTTATCTGGGCAGCCTTCTGATGGCGGGCGGCTATCTTGCCATCGGCTCGGCCATCTCGGCGCTGACGAACAATCAAGTGATCGCGTTCGTTGTGTCCGTGGTGGTGTGTTTCCTCTTTACGGTGGCCGGTTTCCCGCTGGTGCTTGACTTCTTCAGCGGCTGGGCGCCCCAGGCCCTGGTGCAGACCATTGCGTCCTTCAGTTTCCTGGGACATTTCGATTCCATCACCAATGGCGTGATCGACCTGCGGGACGTGGTGTTCTTCGTCACGCTGATCGTCCTGTGGCTAGCGATCAACACATTGGTCATCGAAGCAAAGCGGATAGGGTGAACCATGACGGCGGCGAGCGATAAACCGGCGTCCAAGACGACGCCTGGCGCGGCGGACGGGCTCAAGCGGCTCGATGCGCGCACGGCCACGGCAGTGACGATCTCCCTGCTCGTGATCCTGTTCCTGGCCATCAATTTGATGTCGACGGTCAGCCTGCGCAACGCGCGGCTCGACCTCACCGAGAATGGCCTCTTTACGTTGAGCCAGGGCACGCTCAACACCATTCGCGGCCTGTCCGAGCCGGTGCAATTGCAGTTTTTCTATTCCGAGACCATCGGCGCGGACTACCCGACCATCCGGGCCTATGCGGGCCGGGTGCGCGATCTGCTGCTTGAATATGAGGCCCGCTCCAATGGCAAGGTGCAGCTCGACATCATTGAGCCCGAACCCTTCACGGAGGCCGAGGATCTGGCGAGCGCATTCGGGCTGACCGGCGCGCAGACCCAGGACGGCGAGATGCTCTATTTCGGCCTTGTGGGGACCAACGCGATCGATGGCCAGGAAGTGATCCCGTTCTTTGCCCAGGAACGCGCATCCTTCCTCGAATATGACCTGACCGAACTGATCCACCGCCTCAGCACCGCGGAGCGTCCGACCCTGGGTGTGCTGAGCAGCCTGCCGCTGGAAAGCGGGCCGGGCGGCATGCAGGCCATGTTGCAGGGCAATTCGCGGCCCCTCGTGCTTTATGAGCAGTTGCGCGAGCGCTTCGAGGTCGAAACGCTTGCCGATGATTTTGACGCCGTGCCGGACAATGTTGATGTGCTGATGATCGCCCACCCGGCGCCCTTGAGCGATCGGGCGCTTTACGCCATCGACCAGTTCGTGCTGGCCGGCGGCCGAGCCCTCGTTTTTGTCGATCCCTATTCGGGATTCAGCAGCCAGGGCGGCGGCGGACCCTTCGGCCAGTCGCCCGGCGGCCCGAGCGATCAGTCTGATCTGGGTCCCCTGCTGGAGACCTGGGGTCTGCGCTACGACACCGCGCGGGTCGTGGCCGACATGGACAATGCCCAAGTGGTGCGCACCCAGGTGCAGGGCCGGCCCGCACAGGCCTCCTATCCGATCTGGATTGGCCTCACCAAGGCCGGCGTCGACGGTGAGGATCTCGTCACGGCCGACATCGAAAGCCTGAACTTCGCGACGGCCGGGCATCTGGAGCCCATCGAGGGTGCCGCAACGACAATCCGGCCGCTCGCCACATCCTCCCAGACGGCCATGTTGCTCGACCGCTTCGAAGTGGTGGCCCAGCCCCAGCCAGAGGACCTGCTGCGCAAATTCGAACCCACCGGCAAACGCTACACCCTGGCGGCCCGGATCACCGGACCGGCGACGTCCGCCTACCCCGAGGGGCGTCCCGAAACGCCCGCTGAAGAGGACGAGGCGGGCGAGGACGGCACGGCGGAAGACGACACCGACGCGGGCGAGCCCGAAGCCACCCAAGCCGATGCGACCAATACCGATGCGCAGGCGGGCGAGGACGCCGAGACGCCTAAGGAGCAGGCCCCGCACCGGGCGAGCTCGGACGGGCCCATCAATGTGATCGTTGTGGCCGACTCCGACCTGTTCGATGACCGTTTTTGGGTGGTGGAACAGAACCTGTTCGGCCAGCGCCTCGCCATTCCGACGGCGGACAATGCCAACTTCGTTATCAACGCGGTCGAAAACCTGACGGGGTCGAACGATCTCATTTCCCTTCGCTCCCGCGCGAGTGGAGATCGGCCCTTCACATGGGTTGAGGCAATCCGTCGGCGGGCGGAGGATCGCTATCTGGCCCGGGAACAGGCGCTGGTGGCGCGCCTGGAGCAGACCGAGGCACAGCTCGCCGAACTTGAGGGCCAGCGTGATCCCAGCGATCCGGACGCGGGCGCTTTGTTGTCGCCGGAGCAACGCACCCTCGTCGAGGAGTTCCGCCAACGGACCCTGGAGACACGCCGGGAGCTGAGAGAAGTCCAGCGCTCCTTGCGGGCGGATATCGATGCGCTGGGCGGCTGGCTCGCCTTTATCAACATTGCCCTTGTGCCCCTGGTGCTGGCTGGCGTGGCCCTTGTGCTGGCGCGCAATCGCCAGAAGCGCCGGGCTGAGCGGCTGCGTAATGGAGGCCGGTGATGGCTGAGTTTCTGGATGGCTATGACAAGCGCACCCGCCGCGTGATCCTTCTGGCGGGCGCGGCCGGGCTTGCGATCCTCGGGGCTGCGGCATCCCTCATGTCCACGGCCGAGCGCGCGGCGCCGGCCTTCGAGCGGCAATCCTTCTTCCCCGGGATTGATGCTCAACTGGAAAACGCGGCCCGTCTCGAAATCGTCAATGGGGACGGTACCTTTGTGATCGAACGCGCCGCGGACGGTGAATGGATCGTTCCGGATAAGGATGGTTACCCCGCCGACGTTCGGCCCTTGCGGGAACTCTTTGAGGGCTTGCGCCGGCTCGACATTCTCAGCCCCAAGACCGCGAACGCGCAGTTCCACGCGGCGCTCGACCTTGTGGCGCCGGGCGATGGCGGGGAGGCCCTCGCCATTCGGCTGAACGACGCGGACGGCCAGACCATCGCGGACATCCTGATTGGCAAGGACGATGAGACCGGCGCTGTCTCAGGCATGGACCGGTTCCATGCGCGCCGGCCCGGCGAGGCGCAGACCTGGCTTGTGACGGGACGCCTTCCGCGCGACACCGATCCCCTCTCCTGGCTCAACACCCGGCTCGTCAGCATTGACCGCGACGCGATCCGCCAGGCTGACATCCGGCTTGAGGACGCCAGCCAATACTCCGTCATCCGCGCCGAGCGCGGCGAAGCCGATTTCGTGCTCGACACCATTCCAGAGGGTCGTGAGGCGCGCGCCGGCTACATCGTGAACAGTGTTGCGACGGGCATTGCCGATCTCACCATCGAGGATGTGGCCGCGCGCGATGGTTTTGAGACCGGCGATGCCATCGGGCGTGCCGTCTATCGCACCTTTGACGGCCTTGTGCTGACGGTCGAACAGTTCCAGGGCAAGGACGATGAAAGCCTGCGCTGGATCACCGTTGCGGCGCGCGCCGAGCCGTTGCAGCGCGGGGATGCCGGGCCCTCCGGCGACGCCGAAGACGCGCCCGCCGGCGAGGAAAACCCACCCAGCGGGGAAAACCCACCCAGTGGGGACAGCCCACCCGGCGAAGAAAACCCACCCGGCGAAGACCCGGGGCCGTCCGACGTGATCTCCGCCGATGTGGGAGAAACCGTGAACCGGGTCAATGCCCTGGCCGAGGGGCGGATCTTCCGCATTCCGATTTATACCGGCGAGCAAATGGCCAAGCCCCTTGATGAGTTGCTGGTGCCCGAGACCGTGCCTGAGCCCCAGGAGGCCGGCGATGACGGCGAGGGGGCGGACGGCGAGGCGGGTGAAGCTGGAGCCGCCGCGCCTGAGGATGGCCCTCAGGATGGCCCAGAAGATGGCGATGGGGCGGACGACGGGAGCGGCGACGGTCGCTGACCCCATTTTCAGATCCGGCGGGCAAACGCCTCGGCCCGTCCTCTCCGGGCCCCGCCAGGGCGCTTATCCGCGCGCGTTTCAAAAATCCGGGCGCGTTTCAAAAAAAATGGCGCTTGAGAGCGTATTGAAAACCAATCGAAAAGGTGAGTGTGACCATGAGCGAGACCGCATCCGAGACTTCCACGGCCGCCGATCCGGCGCAGGAGCGCCATGGCTTCCAGGCGGAGATCTCCCGCTTGCTCAACCTGCTGATCCACTCGGTTTATTCCGACAAGGAAGTCTTCCTCCGTGAGCTGATCTCAAACGCCTCCGATGCCTGTGATAAGCTGCGCTATCTGGCGCTCACGGAGCCGGACCTTGTCGACGGCGACAGCGCGTTCCGCATCGAGCTGCGCACCGACCCGGCCACGCGGGGCCTGAGCGTTGCCGATAATGGCATCGGCATGGACCGGGACGACCTCATCAACAATCTGGGCACCATCGCCCGTTCCGGCACGGATGCGTTCCTGGCGGCCCTGGCGGACGACAAGGCCAAGGACATGGGCCTGATCGGCAAGTTCGGCGTGGGCTTTTATGCGGCCTTCATGGTGGCCGACAAGGTGCAGGTGCTCTCCCGCAAGGCGGGCGAGGACACGGTGTGGCTTTGGGAGTCCGATGGCCTGGGCGAGTTCACCGTGACGCCTTCAAGCGATGACGGAAGCCTGCTGTCGGGTCGGGGCACGGTCATCCGCCTCACCTTGCGCGAGGGCGAGGAGACCTTCGCGGATGCAGGGAATTTGCGGCGTATCGTGAAGACCTATTCGGACCATGTGGCCTTCCCGATTGCTTTACGGGCCGGCGATGCCAAGGAAGACAAAGAGGACGAGGCGGCGGACGGCGAGGCGGAGACCGATCCGGCCGAGGAAATCCTCAATGACGGCAAGGCCCTGTGGACCATTCCCAAGAAAGACATCACCGAAGAACAGTACACAGAGTTCTATCGCCATGTGGCCCATGGCTTCGATGCGCCCTGGACGACGATTCACTACCGGGCCGAAGGCCGCCATGAATTCACGGCCCTTTTGTTCGTGCCGACGATGCGCCCCTTCGACCTCTTCGACGCCGAGCGCAAGGGCAGTCTGAAACTCTACGTCCAGCGGGTCTTCATCACCGATGATGCGCCCTTTCTGCCGCCCTATCTGCGTTTCGTGCGCGGCGTCATCGATTCCAATGACATCCCCCTGACCATCAGCCGGGAAATGCTCCAGAACAATCCCCTGGTCAGCGCCATCGGGTCGAGCGTCGCCAAGAAAATTCTCGGTGAACTCGCGACGGTCGCGGACAAGGAGCCGGAGCGCTATCTGGCGTTCTGGAACACCTTCGGACAGGTGCTCAAGGAGGGCATCTATGAGGATCGCGAACGGCAGGAGGCTTTGTTAAAGCTCGCCCGCTTCAAGACAACCAAATCAGGCGACGGGCTGCGCTCGCTCGCTGAGTACATGGCCGACCTGAAGGACAATCAGACGGCGGTCTATTACGTCAATGCCGACACCGCCGACGCGGCGGCGGCAAGCCCCCACTTGGAGGGCTTCAAGGCACGCGACATCGAGGTTTTGTTGCTGTCGGACCCGGTGGATGCCTTCTGGGTCGGCACCGTCACCGATTTCGAGGGCAAACCCTTTAAGTCCGTGACCCGTGGCAGCGCCGATCTTGACGCTGTCAAAGCGGGCGATGAGGACAAGGAAGAGGCCAAGACGGAGGCGGACGAAACAGCCCTTGGCGTGCTCATCGCCGGCTTCAAACAGGCCCTTGGCGACGCCGTCCAGGATGTGCGCAAGTCGGACCGTCTGACGACGAGCGCCGTGTGCCTTGTTGCCGAGGACAATGGCCTCGACATGCATATCGAAAAGCTCCTGCGCACCCAGGATCCCAATCGCACCCTGCCCGGCACGGGGCGCATTCTGGAAATCAATCCGGGCCACGGACTGATCACGGCCCTGGCGGACAAGGCCAAGGGCGGCGTCGACAAACGGATCGAGGATGCGGCCCACCTGCTCCTGGACCAGGCGCGCATTCAGCAGGGTGAGAGCGTCGGTGATCCGTCCGCCTTCTCCTTGCGCCTGCAGACCGTCCTGGCCGATGCCTTGAAGTGAGGGCGATGGGACCGGCCGGCGGCGCACCGTTCCAGATCGAGCCCGAGATACCCTCGGACGCCCCGGCCGTCGGCGAAGTGGTTGCGGCAGCATTCGGTCAGCCAGACGAGGCCCGGCTTGTGGCCGCATTGCGGGCCTCGCACGCGGCAAAAATCACACTTGTGGCCCGGGTGAAGGGCGCCCTTGTGGGGCACGTTATGTTCTCGGCGATGCGCGCGCCTGAGCGCTCCCTCGGGCTGGCGCCGGTCAGCGTCAGGCCGGCGTGGCAGGGGCGGGGTGTTGGCTCGGCGTTGATCCGCGCAGGCCTCGCCCAAGCGGTCACGGAGGGATGGCGCCGCATCTTCGTCCTGGGCGATCCAGCCTATTACGGGCGGTTCGGATTTTCCGCCGGCGCGGCGGCGGGTTTCGCGTCCGCCTTTGCCGGTCCCCATTTCATGGCGCTTGATTTGGCGGACGGCGTTTATCCAGCCTCCGGCGATGCGCTCTATGACACCGCGTTCGACGCCCTGAGCTGACGCGTGAGGCGCACAGATCAGTGTGAAGAGGAAAGCGTGACGACGTCGAGGCCGAGAATGGCCCCCTGGTCGCGGGCCTGAAGAATGGCCGCGAGCCCGCCCGGGGGCGTCTCTGCATCCATGGGCACCGCGTGGGTGATCTCAATCGGGCCTCCGGCCCATTCCGCCAGGGGCTTGATGGCGTAGACCGCGTTCACATAGTTTGCGGTCCGGCCGGCATTGCTGCCGCCCGCGACGGTGACATTCCAATGGCTGCGATAGGCCATGAGCAGGAGCCGGCCGGCCGGCGGTTGGTCGTCTGTCCGGCGGGATGGGGCCGCGCCGACGCCAATGCGCACGGCCATGGCCCCATGGGACCCATCCGAAGCGTCCGGTGTCAGCATCGTCATGGTGACGGGGATCGGGCTGGACCGCGTGTCCATGCGCTGGGCGATGCTGCGCTCCACGCGCCGGCGCTTTCCGCCCGGCTGTGAAACGACGCCATCAATGACCATTTGCGGCGTGAAGGGCCCACGTTCGCGCAGGCGCTTGTTGTAGACCCCCTGCCGCAGCGTGTGCTCGGGATGGGCGAGGGGGTCCTGCCATCCGAGAAAATCCCACAGCGTCACATGGAGCGAGAGTGGCAGGACGTCATCACGCGCGGCAAGGTCGGCCACGAAAGCGTCCGCCGGCGGACACATGCCGCAGGCTTCGCTTGTAAAAAGTTCAACGAGAACGGGCGTGGGCTGAACATCGTGTGGTGCGTCTGCGCTGGCCTCGTCCTGCGCGGACCAGACGGGCTGGGCCGCAATGAGGGCCGCGAAGGCCAGGACGCCGGCTTTCAGGCTTCGGGTTGCCATGGTGCCCCGGCAGGCGGGAGGACGTGGCCGTGACCGGCGGCGAGGCACGTCCCTGACGACCCGAAACACAGCATGTTCCTCGTTTTTCATACCCATATCCTTGACTATGGCCCGGCACTTGCCGAGTCACAAGCAAGCGATGATGGTGTGACGGGCCGAAAGCAGGTGGCAAACCGATGGGATCGCGCCGGATCGCGTGCCGCGGGCACGGCCTTGACAATGACGCGGATCCCGCGCTCACCGCTTGACCACGGGCCCACGCTTGACCACGGGCCCAAATGAAAGCGGCGCCGCCCCCGCTGGGACAGCGCCGCTCCGTCAGGTCCGGTCCGCAGGGCCGATCAGGCCGCCTGCATCAGGTTGCGCAGCACATAGGTCAAGATGCCGTCGTTCTTGAAGTAATCGAGTTCGTCGGCGGTATCGATCCGGGCGAGGACAGGCACGCGCTGCACCGCGCCGTCCGGAGCGGTGATTACAAGCGTGAGTGTCGCCGCGGGGGCAAGGCTGTCGTCCAGGCCCTCGATGGTGACAGTCTCGGCCCCGGTCAGCCCCAGGGAGGTGCGCGTGGCGCCGTCCTTG
>CAYYTT010000104.1:0-14152 GCA_964474635.1 uncultured Alphaproteobacteria bacterium
AGCCCTGTCTGGTTTCAAGCCCTGTCTGGTTTCAAGCCCTGTCTGGTTTCAAGCCCTGTCTGGTTTCAAGCCTTGTCTTGGGTCTCGTCGCTGAGGCCCGGTGCACGGGGCGGCTCAAGCTGCAGCGCAAGAAGACGCTTCACCTCGCCGTAATTCGTTTTGCCCGTTCCCAGCACCGGAATCTCCGGGACAAAGGCCACCCGTTTGGGCACCGCAAGGGGCGAGACGCCGTGGGACAGGGCCCAGGCCTTCATCCGGGAGGGGTCCGCCGCCGCGCATGTGGTTGCAAGGACGATTTGCTCCCCGCGCGAGGGGTCAGGCACGGCGATGGCCGCATGGGCGTGGTCCGGCCAGATCGCCTGGGCACAGTTCTCCACCACGCTGAGCGAAATCATTTCGCCGCCGATCTTGGCAAACCGTTTGATCCGGTCCCGGATCGACATGTGCCCGCGCAGATCGATGGACACAACATCGCCCGTATTGTGCCAGCCGTCCTCGGGCCTCAGAATCTCTCCCGGCCGATCCGCCGACAGGTATCCCATCATCACATTGGGTCCGCGCACAAAAAGGCAGCCGCCGTCCTCCAGCCCTTCCACGGGCTCGATGCGCAGTTCGATCGCTGGCAGCACCTTACCAACCGTGCCCGAACGGATATCGCCGGGCACATTGACGGCGATCACGGGCGAGGCCTCGGTCACGCCGTAGCCTTCTAGGACCTCCAGATCGAAGCGATTTTTGACCATCGTCCGGGTCTCATCGCGCACTCGTTCCGCGCCGAGGACCGCGAACCGCAAGGATTGCAGGTCCTGGTCCCGCGCCGAACGGGCGTATTGCTGCAAGAAGGTGTCGGTGGCGAACAGGACGGTCGCCTTGGTCTCAAAAATCCGCTTCGGGATGATCTTTGTGTGCAGGGGCGAGGGATAGACAGCCGCCGGCTTGCCCGTCAGCATGGGAAGCAGGCAGCCCGCCGTGAGGCCATAGCTGTGGAAGATGGGGAGCGGGTTGAAGAAAATATCCGTGGACAGGGTTTCCACATGGTTGTCGATCTGCGCCACGTTGGACAGCATGTTGGTATGGCTCAACACCACGCCCTTCGGCGTGCCTTCGGTGCCCGAGGTGAACAGGATCGCGCCCGGTCTGCTGCCCGGCTGGCGGACCATGACGAGGGAGGGAACGAACGATCCGATCAGGGCGGCGAGTTTATCGCGCCAGGTCAGCCGTTCGCGCAGCACGTCGATGGGCACGAGGTCCACTTGATCGGAGAGCGGATCAACGAGGCTTTGCAGATTGGCGATCTCGATAAAGGTGTTCGCCGTCAGAACGGTTTTGATGTTCGCCAGGTCACAGGCGGCGCGCACATTGCGCAGACCGGACGTGAAATTCAGCATCGCCGGGATGCGGCCATAGGCGATCAAGGCAAAGAAGGTCACGATCGCGCCGGCACTGGTGGGCAGCAAAATGCCCACCTTTTCGCCGCGCCGCGTGCGCTTTTTGATGGCGTGGCCCAGCGCGAAGGCGCCGCGCACCACATCGGTGTAGCTGAGCCGCCGGCCGTCGCCGTCGATCACGGCCGTGCGTTTACCGCCAAAGCGCGCGCGGGCGCGCAAGAGGGCGGTCATCAGGCTCACACGCGCCTCGCGGCGAATGTGGCGCTCCGTCTCGTTCACGATTGTTCTCCCGGTCTGCGGCCGGCCGGTCTGGAACCGGTCTTGAGGGGGGTGGAGCGCGCCCGGGGCGGGCGGTCCGAAAGCCTGTGCCCGGGGCATGCGCCCCATAGCGAACCGACAGCCTACACCGCCCGGCTATAAGGACAAGGTGGCATGGCACGAGCCTTGTCCCCGCCCGCCAGACGTGCGGCGGTCGTCAGGGAGCGGTCATGGCGGCAAGCCAGTCGGCAATATGCCGGCCGATGGCTTCGGGTTCATCTTCCTGGACGAAATGGAAGCCGTAGCCGATGAACCGCACATCGATGTTGCGATAGGTCTCCGCGGCCCAGGCTGCTGCGGCCGGGGGGTAAATGGCCCCCGGGCGGGCGTACAGAAGGAGCTTTGGCGTCTGGGAAATCTTCAGCCAGTCACCCGCCGCGATGACCCGTGTGGTCGTTTCGACCGGCGATCCGCCCACGGGCAATTCACGCGGCCAGACCAGGGTGGGCAATCGCGAATTGCGCGTCTTGTAGGGTGCGCCGTAGGCTTTTTTTTCCGTGTCGGTCAGCGGGCGCAGGATCGACCCGGGCAGAATCTCTTCCACAAAAATGTTCCGGTCCAGGATCAGCTCTTCGCCGGTCCCGTCGGCGCGCATACCCTCGAAGGTCTCTTTCAGGGGCCCGAAACTGTCGAGGCTCGTCATGGGAAAGGAGGGCGGAATGATCGGCTCCATGAGCACGACCGCTTTGACATTTTCCTCGTTGCGCCGGGCATAATCGAGGCCCAGCATGGATCCCCAGTCATGCAGCACAAGCGTGATGTTTTTCAGATCGAGCGCTTTGATGAATCCATCCACATAGGCCGAATGGGTGGAGAACCGATAATTGAGATCCGGCTTGTCCGACTTGCCCATGCCGATGAGATCGAGAGCGATCAGGCGGCCATGCGCCTCAACGAAGGGCATCACGTTGCGCCACAGATAGGACGAGGTCGGATTGCCATGGATGAAGAGGATCGGATCGCCGGAGCCTTCCTCCACATAGTGCATGCGCGAGCCTTGCACTTCGACGAACCGCGAGGTGTAGGGCATCTCATCCGACAGCACCCGATCCTTCGGGTGCGCACCGGCATTGCGCTGGGCGGATGCGGGCCCCGCACCAGCACCAAGGCCGATAAGCCCCAGCGCGAGACAGCCCAGGACCAGGAGTGCGAACGCGGCGCCCCGGGGGCGTGCGGCCATCCAAGTGCGTGTCATCAAAATCCCCTTCCGATCCCCTAAACGCATGCTGAAGGCGGCTGCCCGTGCCGGGCACGTGGCCCCGTGTTTCGAACGCACTGTAAGCCGAGGGCGCCAGGCACATCGAGGCGGTACCGCGCCCAATCCGCCACAGTCACCAAGGTTTGACCATGACACCGATGATGGCAAGGATCACGGCCCCAATCGCGGTCAACAAGGCGATGGCCCAGATCGGCGCCGCCGCATTGGACCGGGCCCAGGCGCTCAGCGATAGTGCCTGCTCATCGGGCGCGCCCGACTGATCCGGGCGCCCCTGGGCCGTCAACTCGCGGGAGTGGGACGGCAAAGAGTGGGACGGCTCTGGCGCATGGCGTGTTTCGTTCTTCGGGCCCTCGGTCTGCCCGGTCTCTTTGTGCCTTTGGGGCGGAGCGGGCGGCGCCTCCTCCGGGAGCGGCTCGCGGCGGACGGTGCGCGGTTCCGGGCTCGGCCGGTCCCGCGCGATCGGGCCGGAGGGTGTTGCAGGGGCTTGCGGCGCGGCGGGCTCGCCCTGTGCGGTTCTGTCCCGTGCCCGGCGGTGCGCGTCCTCTTTTTCCTCCAGGGAGCGGTTGCGCATGTCCCGATAGCGCGGGGACGTTTTGCGCTCGCCCCGGGGAAGCTGCGGCTCCGGATCTGGATTGGACGCTCCGTCGTCCTCGCGGGCCTTGCCGGCCGAAGCGTCCCGGGGCTCCGGCGCGACCGGGGTCGGGGCCATGACCGTGTCCGGATCGGCCGGCTTTGGAGGCTCAGGCCGGACCGGCGTCTCCTCGGCCGGCTTTAGACCGCTTTTTCGCTCAGCTGTTGGCTCGGCCTCGCGGTGCGTCGCCGCCGGTGTCCGACGCCGGTCTTGCGCTTTGGGCGCCGACGCCGCCTCATCATCCGCAGGCGCATCGTTCAGGTTTTCCCCCTCGGCCGACGCCCCCCCCTTGCCCCCTGTGCCCTGATCCTGGGACGGCCCGTCAGCCTTGCGCATCGGGGTTTTGGCTTTTGCCTCCAGGCCGCCCGCATCGCCATCGCCGCCCGCATCCCCATCGCCGTCGGAGGGGGCGGTTACTTCGTCGTCCTCTCGCGGCGCCTCGTTTCCGTCAGGCTCTGGCCCATCCGGCCCCAGACGATCAAGCTCCGCTCCATCCTGCTGAACGTCGTCGCCGTCCGCCGGGCGCAAGACCTCTTCCGGATCTGGTTTCGGATCCGGCTCAACTGCGATCACTGGTTTAGGCATGCCCATGGGTTCGGGCGCCTTGGGCACCACGGCTTCCGGGGCCGGATCGGGGGCAAGGATCGGGCTTACCGCGGGCTCATCCGTCCCGGTATCGAATGCCGGCCGCGGCGCGTCGGCGCCCTCGGGTTCCTGATCGTCGGGCTTTGGCGAGGTGGCCCTGTCCCGGGCGCTCCGTTCCAGGTCTTGCGCAGCCTCGCCCGGACTGGGAAGGCCCACCGTGCGCCACACCACACTCTCCTTAATCATCAGGACAGAGATGGTGACGATGTATGTCGTGTTCTCCTCCAGATGGGTGCGGGCATCCGGATCGACGGGGATGAAGGCCGCCTCCGCTGTGACGGCATGGCCCTCAAGGGACAGGCTGCCCCGGGCGCGGGACCATCCGGCGGGGCTTAGAAACTCCGTGGCGCCGTCCGGGCCATCGCGCTGGATCCGGACGGTCAGGTCTCCAACGGCGAAGGGGTCGTTGTCGTGCCGGGCTACGAACCCGATCCGCTCGAGCGCGCCGCTGCCCTCCGCACTCACACATAAGGCCGTGTTGGTGTACCGGTCCGCCATGGCTGTCACGCCGATCCCTTGTCGCGGGAGTCCTTGTCCCTGGCATGGGCGCCGCCTTGCGCGCCCCCGTCCTCGTCTTGGGCACCGCTGGATCCGCCTCCCCCCGGCATGCGAGCAGGCGGCGCCAGATCCTCGTCATCCAGGAGATCGAAACCGGACCGCCCCTTTTCACCCGGCGGTTGGCCCTCGTCGCGGGCGCCCAAGTCAAACTCCATATCGTTCAGTATGGTCACCACATAGTGGAACTGTTCGACCGGCATGCGGAATACGATGGGTTCGGACTCCCAGCTGCGGATGGGCTGGTACTGCGCGAAGGCATCGAGGATGCGCTCCACCTGCCGGTCCACTTGGTTGCGCAAGGCGCCGCTCGGCCGCATCCGGTGCGCGGCATTCGCAGTCTCCAGCATGGTCTGCATGCGCAGGAGGCGACTTGCATACTCGATAATTTGCTCATCGCCCGGATCGATACAGTTCGGGTCCACAATGACCACATAGCGTGCCCGTGCCCCGCCCCGCTCCGGCACAAGAATGCTGGCCTGTACGAACCGGAAAAACTCCTTTGGCGAGGTACGCCATGGGCCGCTTAGGATTTTGCGCAGCTGGTCTTTCAACCGCACCCGGTGCCCTTCGGCCTCTTCCGGCCGGGGCAACCCGAAGGTGAAGATCAAAATACCAAGATCAACGCCGATCGCCGCGAAAAGCGCAATCCAGTCCCGGTTGGTGAACTCCGTGATGTCACCGGAGCGGTCACAGCGGGTCGCCTTTTCGCCGGCGATGTAATCATCCGAAAAGCGGTTCACGACCGCCTGGTCGCTCGGACTGGCGCTCGGCGCTGTGGAGCGAGGCGACGGACTGCGGGTCACATCGCCAATCCCTGTCGCCGCCACACCGTCAGTCAACAAATTGAGGGCGACATTCCAAAGCCGAATAACAGCGTAGGCCGTCGCTTCTGACCCCTCCCGATATTCAAAGGGACATGCGACAAAGGGGCGAAGACGCCGGATGTCGGCAATGGTGACATCCAATAAGTCCTGCAATTCAGAGTCATTACAAATATAGTTTTCAGAGGCATCCCAAGTTCCTCGACCCCGGGCAATATTTGCCGTGACTTCCCGAGACACATAACCTCTGTAGTCTTTCAAATTCCTCAAAACGAGCGGGATCTGCAATCTCGACAAGTCGTTCGCGCTGGCGCCAACATCTTCAATTTGGCCACCAAGAGTGCTGAAAAGCTGCCGCCTCTCAAGTTCATCATCGATTAGATCAGCACGCTGACGAACATCCCCGACGTCTCTTCGCAGATCGCTATAGTTTTTTTGAAGCCGTTCAATCCATGTGCGGCGAATTGTGGAGGCTTGCCTGGCAAATAGTTGGGCCAAATCCTGTCGGTTCTGCTCGAGTGGTCCGACGGTCCGGCCGCTGGGGCGGCTTGGCTTTCCTTCGCACGTGTTACCCTCGCTGCGTTCCAGCGCGGACTTGTTGCGTGAAATGCGTGCCGCGTTTTCGAGATTGCTCTGCACCCGCTGCAAGCTGTCTTCCTGGCGTTTGGCGGCGCTTTCAATGGCGCGAAAGCTCTGTTCGATCGCGCTGACGGACACGGTCTGGGAGACCAGATATTTCCACCAGAACCCAAATCCGAAGCCGACCGACCACAACACCAAGAACAGATACATGACGGCAAAACCGGTCCGGCGGCCCCAATGGCCGCGCCGGCGCACATATTCGACCGACAGCCACATCAAGATGGTGAAGGTGATCACCAGAAAGGCGACCAGAAACTCCTGTGTCCAGGGAATGGGAGAACTGGACGCGAGGGCTTCGGCGGGTGGCGGCGGCGTACCCTCCGCACCGGGAGTATCGCTCAGAGCGCCGGTTCCGGCGGCTTCGGCGGGCTCAGCGGACAACCCGATGATAAAGTCACGAAGGCCGAACCAAGTCGCAAACCCAGAGATCGCAAGCAAAGCAAAAAGACCCGCCTCGTGGAAAAAGCGGATCCATGAGATACCAAATCTCCGCGGGCGCCCCTCGCCAGGCCCATCTTGTGTCATGCCGCCAGCTCCCCTATCCCACAGTTCAGGACTGTAACAATTTTAATGTCGACGAGCGTGGGAAATTTTCAGGGTCGTGCACGCCGACGGACGCCCATATAGCCATGGGACGGGTTTTGGGGAAGTCTCCCGTTGCGCGCACGGGCCGGCGTGACGGCGGGCACGATAAGGGGGATAAGGACATGTCGAACACGGGGCGGCGCGGCCATCGGGGCCTTGGAGCCATGGGTGCAAAACAAAAATTGCGCTTTGATCCGATCATAAAAAGCGGACCGCTGACCAAGGACGAAACCTCGTCCTTGCGGGAACGGGTTCACCCGCCCCATGTGCTCATCCTGTCCGGCGAGCCGGGGCTCCTCGTGGTGGAGACCTGGAAGCCCTATCAACTACCCCGATACCGCCAGCGGGGCTATTCCTACTACTACATCATCAATACATCGCCCTTTTCCGTGACTAGCGAGTCCTTCGAGATCGACGAGAACGAAGAAGATCCGACTTATATTGTGCTCGAGGACGGTTTCGATCTTTATTTGCGCTTCGCCGCTATGGTGAAAGTGGTCGATCCCCGTGATTTTCTTTACGAGAGTGCAGTCGACAGTTTTGGAACACTGCAATTCAACGCCGTAGAGGCTTATTTCCTCAATCTGCTTTACGGCATCAAGGACCGGATCGTCGGCTGGCATCTGGAAGAAAAAGCAACGCTCCAGGACAAAATAGCCAAGGTTCAAAAGAAATACGAAAAAGAAAATGTGGTGCTGTGCGGCCTCTCGGCCGATGTGCTGCGCTTCAAGATCATCAACGGTGACATTACCGAGACATTTTTTCGCCGCCTGCATGACGCGGGCTTCGTCATCGGCGAAACGCAGTACAGCAGCCTTGCGGCCCTGTTCAACTGGAGCCACATCTTGGATGTGCGCTACTATGATTATATCGCCATTCTGAAAGAAGCCTTCCACGTCCATGATCGCAAGGATATGGACGCCCATTTTGCCATGGGCACCAAACCGGCGCTTGTCGGCCGCGACGGTTCCTTGCCGCCCGACCCTGACCGGGGGCGGCGCTTTGCGGCCCATGTGCTGCGCCAATTGCTAACCTATGCGGACGACGACCTCGAAGATCTGCTACTGCACTTCAACTCAAGCGATCTGAACCGCAGCCATGTGATCGACATGATCCGGATCCTCGACGCGGCCGACGCCTGACCATCCGCGCCGCACCGATCACTCGCCCACGGACTCCCCGGCGGACTGTTCGCGCGTGCCCAGCGCCTCGGCAAGGCGCATGCGGGCCGATCCGGGGCGCAAGGGTTTTTGCTGGCTTTCGTGGGGCGCCCAGCCCGTCAGGGTGACGATCTCGAAGGTGGCGCGGATCCGGCCGTCCGGGTCGCTAAAGCGCTGGGCGTAAAGTTCGAAGGCGCGCATGAGCACATCGCGGCGCAGGCCCCGGCGCACCCCCGCCCCGCGCCAGGCGGTCAGGGCGTTACCAAACCCCATGCCCCGCAAATCGCGCATCAAGGCCAGGGGATCGCGGTAGCGCACCGTAAGGCGCTCTGCGTCGGTCACCGGCAGGGCAAACCGGGCGCGCTGCAGGAGCCCCCCCAAATCGCGCACATCGGCAAAGGGCGCGATGCGGGGCACCACCTCACCCGTGAGCGTTTCCTCCGCCTCCGCCAGCACCTGGCGCAGCTCGGTGAGGGTTTCGCCGGCCAATACGGCACCGACAAAAAGGCCATCGGGCCGCAGGGCCCGGTTGATCTGAATGAGACACCCCGGCAAGTCATTGACACTGTGCAGGCTCAGCACACTGACGACAAGGTCGAAAACCTCATCGCGAAAGGGCAACACCTCCTCATCGGCCAGGACAACCGGCGGCGGCGCGCCCACCGCCATGGACAAGGCCATATCGCAGGACACGGTGCCGGCCTGGCCCAGGGCGCGGGCAAACCCGCCGCCATGGCACCCCAGGTCGAGCACCGCCTCAAAGGACCGGTTTACGGCCGACAGGCGTTCAAGGATGTCGCCAATGGCGTGCTCATGCAAAAAGGCGTGGGCAGAGAAATCGGCCGCCGCCCGCGCGCGCCGGCGCCGCACCAGCGCCCGGTCGAAGATCTCCGGCGCGGCCGCTGGAGGCGGCGCTTGAAAGACAGTCACCATTGCCATCGCTCTCCTGGCGGAACACAGTTCACTCATGGTGAGCCTTATCCCATCCGCCCCGCTGACAGAACCGGACCTCTTGGAGGATCCGGACCTGATGGAGGACGTGGGCGCCTCTGATACGGCCGGAAATGGCGCGGCCGGTGATGACGCGGCCGCCCCCCAGGGCTGGCGGTCGCGCCTGCGGCATGCTGCCCATTGGGGCGGAGCCTTGCTCGATTGGCTGCTGCCGCCCGTTTGTCTTGCCTGCCACGCACCGGCCTCCGAACCGGGTCAGCTGTGCGCGCCCTGCTGGGGGCGGATCACCTTTTTGGCCCCTCCGGCCTGCGCCTGTTGCGGTCTGCCCTTCGGGTTCGAGGCACAGACGGGCGCCCTGTGCGCGGCCTGTCTGGGCCACCCGCCCGCTTTCGACCGCGCCCGGGCCGCGATGCTCTATGACGACGCCTCGCGCAGCCTGATCCTGGGCTTCAAGCATGGGGACCGGTTGGAGGCGACGGGGCCACTGGCGGCCTGGATGGCGCGGGCCGGGGCGGACTTGCTGGCCGGTGATCCCGTCCTGGTGCCGGTGCCGCTGCACCGGGCCCGCTTGATAAAGCGCCGTTATAACCAATCTGCCCTACTGGCGCGGACACTCGCCCGTACAGCCGGCGTCGACTGGGCGCCGCTGGCGCTCAAACGCCGGCGGGCGACGCGCAGCCAACACGGCCTGTCGGCAACCGGGCGCCGGCGCAATGTCACGGGTGCTTTCTGCGTCGCCGCCGGCCAGGCCGATGCACTGGCCGGCCGCCGCGTGGTGTTAATCGATGATGTGATGACCACGGGCGCCACCGTTGAGGCCTGCGCCAGAGTGCTGCGCAGGGCTGGCGTCGACGGGGTGGATGTGCTGACCGCGGCCCGCACGCGTCAGCCCCGCCCGATCCTGTAGCAGACCGATCCTGCGCGGCACGGGGGTTTGTCGCAATCGAAGCGCTTGCGCGGCCAGCGGCGGCGGGCGAGATTCATGGACCAGTAAAGGAATATCGAGCGATGGCTGACGTCGTCATCTACACAACGCCCTATTGCCCGTTCTGCCACCGCGCCAAGGCGCTGCTGGCCACCAAGAACGTCTCCTATCAGGAAATCGACGTGAGCGCGCCGGACGACCGGGCCGCCATGGTGCAAAAGGCCAACGGACAACGGACGGTGCCGCAAATCTTCATCGGCACGACCCATGTGGGCGGCAGCGACGAACTCCATGACCTGGAGGCACAAGGCAAGCTCGATGCCCTTTTGACGGGAAACTGACCCCAAAAATGAGGTGAGAGCATGGAGCCCTTCAGGGCGGCCTGTGTGCAGATGTGTGCTGGACGGGACGTGGCGGCTAACACGGCCCAGGCCCTCGACCTGATCCAGGAAGCGCGCGGGCGCGGCGCTCAGCTTGTCCTCACGCCCGAATGCACGACCCTGATGGAAAATCGCCGGCAGGACCTCTTCGAAAAAGTCTCCATTGAGAGCGAGGACCTGTCCCTGTCGGCCTTCCAGGCGCTCGCGGACCAACTCGATCTGTGGCTTGTCATCGGCGGCATGCCCGTGCGCGTGGGGCGAAAGCGGGTGGCCAACCGCTCGTTCCTGATTGGGCCTGACGGCGCCATCCGGGCCCGCTACGACAAGATTCACATGTTCGATGTGACCCTGGCGGACGGCACGAGCTATCGGGAATCGGCCACCTATGCCGCCGGGCGCGAGGCCATCGCGGCGCCGCTGCCCTGGGGCGTCGCGGGTTTGACGATTTGCTACGATGTGCGCTTTCCGGCCCTTTACCGCCTGTTGTCCCGGGTGGGCGCATCCTTTCTCACCGTGCCTTCGGCGTTCACGGTGCCGACCGGCGAGGCCCATTGGCACGTTCTGCTGCGGGCCCGGGCGATTGAGAACGGGGCCTATGTCTTCGCGCCGGCCCAGTCAGGGCGGCACGAAAGCGGCAGGGAAAGCTTTGGACACAGTCTGATCGTGGACCCGTGGGGCGAGGTCCTGGCCGATGCGGGCACGCCGGAAACCGCCATCATCACGGCGCTGATCGATCCGGCTCGGGTCACGGCCGCGCGCACCCAACTGCCGGTCCTGCAAAGCGAGCGTCCCTTCGCCGTGACAGGACTGTGAACCCCATGCGAGACGGCGGTGCAACGGCGTGGCTTGCTCCACGGCGAAAAACCACCAGTTCTAAAAGCCTATAGAAACACGTGCAGCAGCCGGGGAGTACGAGGTCGACGCGATGATTGTGTATCGCCTGAAATGCCAGGAAGGGCACGAATTCGATGCCTGGTTTCGCGACTCCAAGGCCTATGACGGCCAGGCGGATGCCGGCCTCATTGCCTGCGCCGTGTGCGGCGGTCACGATGTGAAAAAAGCTCCCATGGCGCCCAATATCACGGCCAGTCGTGACAAGGCCCGCGCGCCCGCGCCGACGCCGGCGGCGGCGCAGACCACGGGAGATGGCCCCCAAAAGGCGCCGTCCTCTCCAGCCGAAATCCTCGACAAAATGCATGCGCTAGCGCGGTCCCTGCGCGACACGGTGGAGAGCGAGTTCGAACATGTGGGAAAGCGTTTCGCCGAGGAAGCGCGCCTTATTCACTATGGGGAAGCCGAAGCGCGCGGCATCTATGGGGAGGCCAGCTCAAACGAGGTGCGCGACCTGGTGGAGGAAGGCATTGCCGTCGCCCCGCTGCCCGATCCTCCGGACAAGGCGAATTAACAAAAGCGAATTGCGTGAGAAACCCCAGAACCGGCGCCGTTCAACCAGCGCGGCTCTGGGGTCTTGTTTATCTTGATGCGGACACCCGATCAGCGGATTCCGAAGATCGCAATCGTGGCATCGCGCGCCCGCACCGCCCGGCACACCATGGTCACCGCGCGGATGCGCCGCTGGTCGCCCGGCAGATCGACCGTATACATCCGGTCTTCCTGCAGCACGCCCCGTCCGAAAGGCAGTTCCCGGCTGCGTCCGTTGGCGAACGTCACCAAGATGCGGCTGCACCGCGCATCATCGTCAAGGGGCCGCAGGCCCAGCCGCCGCACCGGCCCATCGAAGCGCGCGAAGGTGCGCTCCACTTCATTTCGGGACCGGAAGCGGGCCTGGCCGAGGCGTACCCAATCGGCGCCGCGTGCGCCGGAACGGGCACGATCATCGCGCCGGCCGTTGTCGTCCTTGCCACTGATGATCAGCACACCGGCCTGATTACGCTCCGACTGGCACACGAAGGTCAACGCATCGACCCGCCGATCCCGGCGGAAGGAGATGATACGGGATTCCCCTTCCCGTATGACGCCTGAGAAGACCTCCCGGCGATTGCCGTTGCCAAAGGCCGCCGAGACGCTGCGGCACCGGATGGCGCTGCCGCGGGCCCGCAGCCGGACGCTCGACACGGGCGTGGGAAAATCCGTGTAGCGCAGTTCGCGCTCCAGGCGCGGGCCGAATTCGACCCGCCCGACCCGGGTCCAGTCCGGACCGAACGATCGGACGGTGCGATCCACCCGGAACCGGTCCGTGCGCCGGTCGACGTCCGAGCGGCGGCCGTCAGCCCGGTCTCGCACCGAGATCCCGTAGATCGCGATGGTCACGTCCCGGGCCCGGAAGGCGCGGCAGGCCAAGGCGATCCGCTCCACCCGGCGCTGATCTCCAGGCAGATCGAACGTATAGAGACGATCTTCTTCAAGGATCGAATTGCTGAAGGGCAATTCCCGGGTGCGGCCATTGGCAAAGGTCACCGCGATGCGTCCGCACCGGGCATTATCGTCGATGGGCCGCAGACCGATGCGCTGAATGGGACCGTCGAAGCGCGAGAACACACGCTCCACACTGCCGCGCCGCTCAAACCTTGCGGCGCCGAGCCGACGCCACGCGAGCCGGTTCCCGGCACCGGGGCGGGCGTCCCGTTCGTACCGGCCACTGATCACAAGACCAGCCTGCTGCCCCCGCTCCGACTGGCACACGAAGGTCAGGGCCGCCACACGCCGGTCGCGGTTGAAGGAGACTTGCTGCGTCGCCCCTTCGCGAATGATGCCGCGGAAAATCTGTTGCGACGAGCCATTGCGATAGGTTGCCACGACACGCTGGCACCGCACCGCGCTGCCCCGGGCCCGCAGGCGCAGGGCGCTGAGCCGGCCTGGGAACCGGGTGTACTCGATTTCCCGCTCCAGGCGCGGCCCGAACTGCACGAGACCGATCCGCGTGAAGTCGTTGCCGAAATAGTCCGGACCCCGATCGGCGCGGAACCGTTCCTGACGCAGACGGCGCTCATCGACGGTGTCGCGCCGGCGATCCTGCACGTCCGGAGGCGGTGTTCCGCGCCCGCGATCGAGGGATGCCACCTGGCCCTCCACGCGCACACGCACACCTCGGGCGCGGTCAGTGCGGCAGACGAAGGACAAGGCATTCATGCGCCGATAAGCATTGAAGGAGATCAGGCGGCTTTGGCGGTCTTGAATAACCCCTTCAAAAATTTGTTGGCGGGTGCCGTCGCCATAGGTTGCCACGACGCGGCGGCACTGGACCCGGCCGCCGACGGCCGTCAGACGAATGGCATTCATGGGACGATCGAACCGGGTCCACCGATAGGGATCGCCGTAAGATGGGTTCACCTGAAAGCGGGTGACGATGGTCCAGTCATCGGCCCGGGCACCCGGCATGCCGGCCACGAGGCCGATCATCAGGGTACACAAGGATAAGAAAACTCGCATTTGCGCAGATCCCTCCCGAGAAACGCCGGCACCGCCCTCACCAATCGCCCGGTCTGACGCCTTCGCCCGCGTGGTCATGGCCCTGACGATCAATGTCGGACGATGCGTCCGCCACGGCCCGGGCCCCTTGATGTCGCCAGCCTCGTTCCACGCGCCTGAACCCAACCTGAACCGGAACGTCAGCCAAAAAAGGCACGCGTTGATCTAGGGGCACGGGAGGGCTGGTTCACTCCCGAACCCGGACCCTAGCCGGCGCCTGCACGAGAATGAAGGCGTCCGCTCCCGTATCTGGCGAGGGGATTGCCGGTTTCCTGGGGTCTGGCGGACAGCACTGGACAAAACATTCGCCGTTCGGCTCCGGGCGGGAACCGAGCACGCGACCGGAGCATGCCCTCATAGCGGGCAGTCTCCTGGAAGAACCGCACCCCCTGCTCTTCAAGCGCGCGCCGGCTCCGGCGTCGCGGCGCATCCCCCATAAGGAGATCCGTGGTCGGCCTAAAATTGATTCCGATCAATGTGCTTCGAGACCAGCCGCCTAG
>CAYYTT010000105.1:0-14084 GCA_964474635.1 uncultured Alphaproteobacteria bacterium
CGCGCCGCTCCACCTCCAGGGCGCCCGTTACGACCCGGCGCACGGTGCGCATGGCGGCCCAGCGCTTGCCCAGCGCCTCGTCGCGCCAGTCGGCGGGGATTTCGGGGAAGGTGCGCAAATGCACCGACGCGTCGGCCTCGCCGTGCCGGGTGCGCCAGACTTCTTCCATGGTGAAGCACAGCACCGGCGCGAACCACAGGGTCATGGTCTCAAACAAGTGGTGGAGCACCGTGCGGCAGGCCCGCCGGCGCAGGGCGTCCGGCCTGTCGCAATAAAGACTGTCCTTGCGCAGATCGAAATAGAACGCTGACAGATCATTATTACAGAAGTGGAACAGCGACTGGCACACCTCGTTGAAGTCGAAGGCCGCATAGGCCTTGCGCACCTCGACGTCGAGTTCGGCCAGCCGGTGCAGCACCCAGCGGTCCGCCAGGGGCATGTCGCCCGCTTCGACCATCTCGCTGTCGCAGAACCCGTCAAGGGCGCCGAGCAGGAACCGCATGGTGTTGCGCAGCTTGCGATAGGCATCGACGGTGCCCTTGAGCACTTCCTTGCCCAGGCGCAGATCCTCGGTGAAATCCGCGTTCGCGACCCACAGACGCACGATATCGGCCCCATACTGATCGATGAGCTGCTGCGGCTCGATCACATTGCCGAGCGACTTCGACATTTTACGCCCCTGGTCGTCCATCAGGAAGCCATGGGTCAGCACGGTTTTATAGGGCGCCACGCCGCGCGTGCCGCAGCTTTCCAGCAGGGAGGACTGGAACCAGCCCCGGTGCTGGTCCGAGCCCTCCAGATAGAGATCCGCCGGCCAGGTCAGTTCCTCCCGGTCCTCCACCACGAAGGCATGGGTGGAGCCGGAGTCGAACCAGACATCGAGAATGTCTGTGGCCGGAACCCAGTCCTCGGGCGTGTGGCCGTCACTGAGGAAGCGGCGCGGGTCGCCCTCGAACCAGGCATCGGCGCCGTTCTCTTTGAAGGCGGCGACGATGCGCGCGTTCACGGCCTCGTCCTGAAGGATTTCGCCCGTCTCCTTATGGGTGAAGACAGTCAGCGGCACGCCCCAGGCGCGCTGGCGCGAAAGCACCCAGTCGGGCCGGCCCTCGACCATGGAGCGGATCCGGTTGCGCCCCCGCTCGGGCACGAATTGAACCGTGTCGATGGCCTTGAGCGCTTTCTGGCGCAGGCCGTTCTTTTCCATACTGACGAACCACTGGGGCGTGTTCCGGAAGATCACGGGAGCCTTTGAGCGCCAGGAATGCGGATAGGAGTGGCGCAAGGAGCCCTTGGTCAGCAGGGTGCCGCTTTCGATCAGGGCCTTGATCACCGCACCGTTGGCGTCTCCGTCCTTGCCCTCTCCCGTGAAGACGGCCTTGCCGGCAAAGGCGGGCACCTTGTCAAAATAACGTCCGTCCTCGCCCACCGTATGGGGCACGTCGATGCCGTGGCGCACGGTGGCAACTTCGTAGTCGTCCTGGCCGTGGCCGGGGGCGGTGTGCACGAAGCCAGTGCCCGCATCGTCCGTCACGTGATCGCCCTCGAGCAGCGGCACATCGAAGGCATAGCCGCCCTCCGCCGGGGCATAATCCGCCAGCGGATGGCGTGCCTTGGCGCCGGCGGGATTGGCGTCGTGGAGGCGCGTCATGGTCTCGATCTTGGCGTCCTTTGCCACCGCGTCCGCCAGGGAGTCCGCCACGACGATCACCTCTCCCGGCACGGCGAGCGCGCCTTCGGCGACCGTGTCCACCCGGTAGGCGCCATAGGCGATTTTGGCGGAATAGCAGACGGCACGGTTGCCCGGGATGGTCCAGGGCGTCGTGGTCCAGATCACGATGCTGGTGTCTTTGACGCTGTCATCGCCCCCAGTCACGCGGAAGCGCACCCAGATGGTGGGCGATTTCTTCTCGTGATACTCGACCTCCGCCTCGGCGAGGGCGGTGCGTTCGACCACGGACCACATGACCGGCTTGGAGCCGAGATAAAGCGAGCCGTCCATGACGAATTTCATGAACTCCTCGGCGATTTTGGCCGCGGCGCTGTAGGCCATGGTCGTGTAAGGATGGTCCCAATCGCCGACGACGCCCAGGCGCTTGAATTCTTCGCGTTGAACGTCGATCCATTTTTGGGCGAATTCCCGGCATTCCTTGCGGAACTCCGTGACGGGCACTTCGTCCTTGCTCTTGCCTTCGGCGCGGTAGCGCTCCTCCACCTTCCACTCGATGGGCAGGCCGTGGCAGTCCCAGCCGGGCACGTAAGGCGCGTCAAAGCCCATCATTTGATGGCCCCGGACGACCATGTCCTTCAGGATCTTGTTCAGGGCCGTACCTGTGTGGATATTGCCATTCGCATACGGAGGGCCGTCATGGAGCACGAAGGTGTCCCGGCCCTTGGAGGTCTCGCGCAGGCACTTGTAAAGATCCATCCGGTCCCAGAGCGCGAGCCATTCGGGCTCCTTTTTGGGCAGGCCCGCCTTCATGGGAAAATCCGTCTGGGGCAGGAACAGCGTGGCGCGGTAATCGGGGCCCGTTTCGGTGCGCTCGTCCTTGGACGCGGCGGTGTCGGTCTTTCGGTCGGTCATGGTGTCTTCAGATCCATCAAGGCGCTGCGCCGGCACAGGCGAAACCCCGGCGGCGCGCGGCGTCATAGGGCGACGGCGAGAAATCCGTCGAGATGTGTCCGTGGAGAAAAGAACCAGAGCGCGCGGCGTCGATGGCGGCTGGCCACGCGCAATCATCCCGGCCTCGCGCGCCCGCCCGAGACGTGACGTCCCAAGGGCTCAGCGGGAGACCGGGCGACTAATTCGCGGGCTAATCCGCACCGGTATGAGACGGCGTGTGGTCATGGCCCTGGTGTACCAAGCCGTGCCCCGCCCGACAACTGGGCCTGTGGCGGCGCCGCACCGCGCTACAGCAGGCGCGGCAGGATCCCCTTGTCGCGGGCATCGGCGAGGCCGATCCGGGCGGTCTCCGCATCAACGGCGATTTGGGTCTTGAGGGCCTCAAGGCCGTCGAATTTACGTTCGGCGCGCAAGAACGACACCAGGGCCACGCTGATCCGGGCGTCGTAGAGGTCGCCTGAGAATTCGAACAGATTGGCCTCCAGCACCACATCGGATTTCGCGAAGGTCGGACGGCGCCCCACATTTGCCACGCCCTCATAAATGCCCGTGTGCGGCCCGTCGAAGACCTCGATCAGCACGGCATAGACGCCGAGGGCCGGCTCCAGCAGATCGCCAAGCAGCACATTCGCCGTGGGAAACCCGATGGTGCGGCCGCGTTTGTCGCCGCCCACCACGCGCCCCTCGATGGCCCAGGGTCGGCCGAGCAGGCGCGCGGCCGTATCGGGACGCCCCGACTGCAGCGCGACGCGGATGGAAGAGGAGGAAATCTGGCCGCCCGGATAGCCCCGATCCGCTGGATCCTGGCCCGGGAAAACGGGCTCCACGACGCTGACGCCGAAGCCTTCCTGCTCTCCCACATATGAGAGCATGGTCATATCCCCGGCGCGGGCCTTGCCGAAGCGGAAATCCTCGCCCGCCACCACGTGGCTGACGCCGATCCCGCCGATGAGCACATTGAAAATGAAATCCTGGGGGCTCATGCCCGCCATGGCCTCATCGAAATCGAGCGCAAAGAGCACGTTGACCCCGATGGCCGACAGCAGGCGCGCCTTGGTCTCCAGGCTTGTGAGGCGGAAGGGCGGGCTGTGCGGCGCGAAAAACTGGCGCGGATGAGGCTCAAAAACGAGCACACCGAGCGGTGCACCCGGTTCGCACGCAAGCGCGCCGGCGGACTGAATGACGGCCCGGTGGCCCCGATGAACCCCATCGAAATTGCCCAGTGCCGTCACGGCACCGCGTGCCTCCGGCGGCACGTCGTGAAAGGAGCGGAAGATCTGCATGGCCACCTGTGCGGTTGCGGACCGGGCCGCGCGCGCAAGCCCCTGGGCGGCGCGCGGCGACAGTCAAGGCGAGGCCGACGACTCCGCGGCGCTCCTTTAACCCGATGAAATCACTGGGGAACACATCACAGGACTTGGGGCAGCAGCGTGGCAGGGCGCGCCCAAGATCCTCACAATTCGGCAAGACGGACGATCCGGGGTGCCGCCCGAATCGGTTGGTGCTCTAACGCGCCCCGCAACGGGGCGCAAGACCATGCGACCGGAAAGGGCATGGATCCTTCAGGCGCGAAAGGGCGAGGTGCCGTGGTCACGCCTCCCGGGACGGCACCATGATGAGGGCTTCGCCTTCCGCCACGGTTTTGCCGCCGACCGTGCATGTGCAGGCGAGCGTGATGCGCCGCTTGGCCCGGTCTATGCTGTCGACCCGAACTTCGGCCACGACCGTGTCGCCGATTTTCACGGGCGCGCGGAATTTGAGCGTCTGACCCATATAAATGGCCCCGGGTCCGGGAAGCTTCGTGCCGATCACGGCGGAGATCAGCCCTGCGGTGAGCATGCCGTGGGCGATGCGACCCTGGAATTGGGTCGTGCGCGCATAGTCCTCATCGAGATGAACCGGATTGGTGTCTCCGGTCACGCCGGCGAACATCACCACATCCGCGTCTGTCACGGTCTTTGAGAAGTGGGCCGTCATGCCCTCGCTCAGGTCTTCGATAAACAGTCCGCGGATGTAATCCGTCATGGCCGCTGGCTCCTCAATGTGTCTTCTTGCCGGGTAAGCGGCAGCGCAGCCTAGACCCGCCTGCCCGATGGCCGCAAGGACCGGCTTCCCGATATGGGACCGCCTCGCCGGTTAACCGCATCTTATCCGAATGGAATTTAGATCAATGCCAACGCAGCGCCGCCATCCGCGCGCCGCGCCGGCCCACGCCGATAAAGGATGGTCCAGCAAGGAGAGCCCCATGCCCGCCAGCAGCGCCCAAACAGAGGCTTTCTCCCGCCTGGTCGACCACATGCGCGGCCAGCACGGAAAAGAGGCCCTCGACCTTGTCGATATTCTCACCTTGGCCGAGGTGATGGTTGGCGCCATGCAGAGTTTTTTCTCCAGCGTCGACGCCCGCGTCTATGCCGAATTCCGGGGCATCGCCGACTTCATTGAACGGACCAAATCGGAAGTCGCGGCCCTGCAGCCGAACCACCTGCAGAACACGCGCATCCCGCAGGCGGGCAAGGAACTCGACGCCATCGTCAAGCAGACCGAGGACGCCACCAACACCATCATGGAGAACGCCGAGCGCATCATGTCGGCCGACCCCTCCGATACGGCGGCCTATCAGGAAACGGTCCAGGACGCGATCATGCAGATCTTCGAGGCCTGCTCCTTCCAGGACATCACCGGCCAGCGCATCAGCAAGGTGGTCTCCACCCTCAAACACATCGAGGAGCGGGTGACGAAGATCTCAAGTGCCTTCGGCGTGGCCGACGCGGAGGGGCATGAGCCGGACGAAGAAGAGCAGCGCAAGCGCGACCTTATGCTGAACGGTCCCCAACTCGATGGGGAAGGGGTCAATCAGACCGATATCGATGCCTTCTTCGAAAAGGCCCCGGGCCAGGAAGCCAGCCAAGGCGCCATCGACGCCCTGTTTGATTGAGGCCTTTGTCGTTGACCTTCTCGGCGCGCGGCGCGCGGCGCGCGGCCTGTTAAGATCACATGATGACCTGAGGCCCCTTGCCCGCCGACTTAAGGCTCGGCAAAGCGCAGGGGCCGGGGCTCGCCGAACAAAAAGCCCTGACCCAGGCCCGCATTATATTCCAGCACCTCGACGACCGTACGCTCGTCCTCGATTTTCTCCGCGATGAGATCGACGCCCTGGCGCTTGAACAGGACGGGCATATCGGCCGGGTCGATATCGCGCCGGCGCGCCGTGTGCGGATCGAGAAGCAGCCGTGCCGGGATTTTCACGAACCGGATATTCCGCTGGTTGAGATAATGGGGGTCGATTGTGAGGTCCGACACCTGATCCATACTCAAGCGAAAGCCCATGTCACTGAGGCGCGCCAGCCGGGCCATTTCCTCCGGCCCCGCATGGTCGATATCGGCCTGGGAAAACTCAAACACGATCTGGGGGGCCAGGTCGCGGTGGCCGGACACGAAATCCAGAAACTGCTCAAAAAAAGTCCCGTCCGTCAGCGTCGTGCCGGAAATATTGCACATCAAGGCGACACTGCGCTGGCGCGGCGGCAGGCGCCGGGCCATTTGAACCGTCCGGAACACCAAGAGATTATCGATTGAGGACATAAGGCCAGAGGAACGGGCCGGGTCGAGATAGTCCTGCGGCATGAGCAGGGCATCGTGAGCGTCGCGCAGCCGGGTCAGCACCTCATAGGCGCGCAAGCGCCTTTGGGGCAGGCTCACGATGGGCTGCAGATGAAGTTCGACCCGGTTGCCGGCCAGGGCATCCCGGATCGCCGCCAGTCGCGCTCCGTCCGCCCCTTCCGCGCCCAAGGCACCGCCGGCGTCCGCAACACTGTGGGCGGATGCGCCCGTACCCTTTTCCCAGGCCTGGGCGGGGGCATCCCTCGCTTCGTCAAAATCGTCATGGAAGCGTTCGATCAGGCCCTCAAGAACCTGCATTTCAGAGACAAGTTTCTGGGTTCTGAGGCGGGCGGATGATTCAAAGGAATAGGTCAGCCCCGTCATTTCTTCCCGGATCAGTTCCAGATCGTCACAAAGGCGCAGTTGCGCATCCCGCAGCCCTTGGACCGCGCGCTGGACCCGGATCCGGTCGCGCCGGCGCACGGCAACACCCTGGAGCGTCAGGCCGCCAAGGGTGGCAAGCCCCGCGCCGATCCAGGACAGATCCGGCTCAAGGAGGCCCGCGCGCACTGCGAGCGTCGAGGCGGCAAGCCCCAGCCCGCCCCAAAGACCGGCCGTTGCCGCCGTCACCGCGCCTGTCATCAGCCAATGTGCCAAATGCCCTGGTCCTCAGGCCCGGGACCATCTTGGGTCCTTAAGGAAAAGTCATTGCCCACCAGCCTCGCGCAAAGGGCTTTCCAAGACGCAAACGCCCGCCGGCCGGCATGCGGCGGGCGGGCGTTCGGATTGATCGCGCGCGGCCCCATCGGCCCCGCGCGCCCATCGCGGACGTGATCAGGTCAGGGGCGAAATGCGGATCTCGACCCGGCGGTTGGAAGCCTCCGACACACCGTCTTCGGTGCGGATAACCGGCCGGTCCTCGCCATAGCCCTGAACGATCAAACGCTCCGGCATGACGCCCCGGCTGATCAGGTAGGACGCGACGCTGTTGGCGCGCTCTTGGGACAGGCGCTGGTTATACTCGCGCGTCCCCGCCCGGTCCGTGTGGCCCAAAACCTGGATGTAGGTGCGGTCGAACTCGTCCAGCACCAGGGCGACATCGTCCAGAACCGGATAAAAATTGGAGGTGATGGACGCCTGATTGGTGGCGAAGGTGATGTCGCCAGGCATGACCAGTTCGATTTCGTCACCGATCCGGCGAATGCCAACGCCGGTCTCGTCGAGGCGCTCGCGCAGGCGGCGTTCCTGACGGTCCTGATAGCCGCCGACCGCACCGCCAGCAATGGCGCCGATGCCAGCGCCGATCAAGGCGTTCTTCGCGGCCTGCTTGCCGCTCGAGGTGTTTGTCAGTGCGCCGACGACGGCGCCGCCCAGGGCTCCGATGATCGCGCCTTGCGACGCGCGGCTTGTGCGCTCCTCGCGCGTATAGGGGTCCTGCGTTGTACAGGCGACCAAAGTCATGCTCGCTATGACGGCGGCCACGAACGCCTTTTTCACGGTACCTGCCATGGTCTCCTCATTGTCTTTTCAGATCGCCCGTATGGACGGGTTAGGGTCTCAACTGACCCGGGCTTGGAAGGGAGCGCGCGCAACCTTGAAAGTCAAGGTCAACGCCGGGACCACCCCCAGGGGGTAGAGGCGTGCCGTTCCGCGTCAGGCAACGCCAAGGCACACCCGGCGCGCGGAACGATGGACGGGGGCATTGCCGGATCGGCCTGATGCCCCAACACTAGCTTTCCATGACACTCAAATGTGAAAGCACCGTGGAAGGTTCCCGGTGCGGCGGCAATTAGGAGTGTTTGCGCTTCCGCTATCCGCGGTTTTCCAGGGCGGAACGGGAGTGCAGGGCCGCATACACGTCATCAGGGAGGAGCGTTCATGTCCCTTTTCGATCTGACCGGAAAGGTCGCCATCGTCACCGGATCGAGCCGCGGCATCGGCAAGGCCATTGCCATCCGCCTCGCCGAGCACGGCGCAAAGGTCGTCGTCTCAAGCCGCAAGGCCGAGGCCTGCGATCTCGTTACGGAGGAAATCAACGCGGCCCATCCCGGCGAGCCCCGGGCCATGACCGTCCCGTGCAATATTTCCCATAAAGATCAATTACAGATGCTCGTTGATCGCACCAACGAGGCCTTCGGCAAGGTTGATATTCTGGTCTGCAACGCGGCTGTGAACCCCTATTTCGGGTCAAGCCTCGAATGCCCGGACGATGCGTTCGACAAGATCATGAACTGCAACGTGAAGAGCAATTTCTGGCTGTGCAATATGGTCCTGCCCCAGATGAAGGAACGCAAGGACGGCGCCATCATCATCGTGTCGTCCATCGGCGGCCTGCGCGGGTCCGACATTCTGGGCGCTTACGCAATATCCAAGGCCGCTGATTTCCAACTGGCCCGCAATCTCGCCGTCGAGCATGGGCCCGACAACATCCGCGCCAATGCCATTGCGCCAGGCCTGATCCGCACCGATTTCGCCAGGGCCTTGTGGGAAAATCCGAACATCCTGCGCGCCCACACCTCCGGCACGCCCCTGCGGCGGATCGGAGAACCCGATGAAATTGCCGGGGCGGCCGTGTTCCTGGCCTCACCCGCCGGGGCCTTCACAACTGGCCATGGCTTTGTGATCGATGGCGGGCAGACCATCGGCGGCGCGGGCTGATCAGCCAAGCATGCTTCACAAGGCCGGGCATGCTTCACAAGAAACATACAAAAAAGGCCGGCGATATGCTTATCGCCGGCCGGACCATCGGACGCTTTGTCTTGGTCAGTAATATTCGACGATACGCCGGCTCCCACCCACGATGAAGGGGCGGCCGAACCGGTCGTAGCAGCGGCGGGCCCGGATCAGGACGCGGAAGCCATCATAAAAGCCCCGCTTGTAGATCGGGTGACATGAGACGCTGATGAAGCGGCGATGCCGGGGCGCGACATACCAGTGGCCGGCACGGGCGAAGCGCCGATTGTAGCGATGGTCGCCGAAACGGCCGCGATAGTAGTAATCGCGCCGGCGCAGACGGCGATAGCGGCGGAAGTCCCGCTCGTGGAGGAACAAGCCAAAGCGATCCGGCCCCAAATAAATGCCGGCCCGGAAATCGCGGCGCGCCCTGCGCCGATACCGCCGCCTGACCCTGCGCCGCGCCCGGCGCCGGTGATGGTCGGCCACTTCGGTTTCCCCGGCCTCTTCGCTCACTGCGGTTCTTTTAATGTCACCAATGAGATCGCTGCTCAAAATGTTCGCTTCGCGCGCGGCGGCGCCCGGAACGAACCCGATCGTCAAGGTCAGCAGCGCACCCAACACGCCGCCGAGCAAAACACTGGCAAATCTCCCAAGTGGGGTCATGGTCCCACCTCCTTTGTCTGGCGCCGCCCGTGGGCGGCATCGACCCTTAATCACTGGCCGATCCCGGCACTGCCTGACGGAAAACCGGCCGATTCCGAAGGGTTTTTGGCGCCCAGGGGCCGGACATGCCGCCCTTGTTCCCTCCTGCGCAGACACTTAGCCTAATACAGATCCGCGATTGATTCGCCTCCCGCATGGCCCAATCGGCAATTCCATATGATTTTAGCGTCTACACAACCGCGCGCACACGCGGGCACATCGCCCACCCCTTCGATGCTCGTGGTGGAAGATGACCCCAGTATGGTCAGGGCGATCCAGGCCATGCTGGGCCCTGATCATTATGCCGTGACCTCGGTCGGCACGGGCGCCGAAGCCCTCGCCTATCTGGAGCATGGCGCGCCCGATTTGATCCTGCTCGACCTCAACCTGCCTGACATGCACGGATTTCAGGTGCTCGACGCGATGAAGGCCCGCAATCCGCGCCCGGCGGTCGTGGTGATCACGGGCGAAAGCTCGGTCGAGACGGCTGTGGAGGCCATGCGCCGGGACGCCCTCGATTTCATCCCCAAGCCCTTCCGGCCCGCAAGGGTCCTGAAGACGATCCACCAGGCCCTCGAGTCGGGCGCCCTGCGCCGTGACATGGCGCGTATTGACCGGGACCATCAGCGCCGCGGCCTGGGGCCGCTCGTCGGTGCGTCGCCCGCCATGCAGCGCGTCTACCGGATGATCGAAAAGGTCGCCTCGTCCTCGGCCAGCGTGTTCGTCACCGGCGAAAGCGGGACGGGCAAGGACGTGGTGGCGCGCGCCATTCACGATGCCTCGGCCCGGGCCGGCAAGGCCTTCGTGCCCCTCAATTGCGGCGCGATCCCGAAGGATCTTCTGGAATCGGAACTTTTCGGCCATGTGAAGGGCGCCTTCACGGGGGCCACGGCCGACCGGCCCGGCGCGGCGCGCAAAGCCGATGGGGGCACCCTGTTCCTCGACGAGCTGGGGGAAATGGAAATCAATCTGCAGTCGAAGTTGTTGCGCTTCATCCAGACCGGCGATGTCCAGGCGGTCGGCGCGAATGACTTCACTTGCGTGAATGTGCGCTTCATCTGCGCCACCAACCGGGATCCGGACCTGGCGGTGAGCGACGGCCTGCTGCGCGAAGATCTTTATTACCGCCTCAATGTGCTTCAAATTCACTTGCCGCCCTTGCGCGAGCGGGGTGCGGACATTCTGGATCTGGCGCGCCATTTTCTGCGCTCCTTCGCCGCCGAGGAAGGCAAGGCCTTCGCCAGCTTCGCTCCGGAAACCGAAGCGGTGCTCATGGAGCATGGCTGGCCAGGCAATGTCCGCGAAATGCAGAACGTGATCCGCCGTGTCGTGGTGCTCAATGACGGCGAGACGGTCACCCCCGCCATGTTGCCCGATCCCCTGGGCCGGCAGGGCGGGCGCTCCGCGGTTACGCCGTTCCAGGCCCTGGCCCCCTTGCGCCATGATCGGCCCGTCCCCGCCAATGAGGACGAGATCCGCCCGCTGTGGCTTGTCGAGAAGGAAGCCATCGAGGATGCCGTGGCCGTGTGCGGCGGCAACATCGTCCTCGCGGCGGCCCGTCTCGGCATCAATCCGAGCACGATCTATCGCAAGCGCGAAAAGTGGCAAAAGACGAGCCTGACCGCCGCCGAGTGAACGGCACGCGTCCACCGCTCCTGTCCTCCTCCTTTCTTTCCCAAATCCTGGCCCAAATCCTGGCCCAAAT
This sequence comes from uncultured Alphaproteobacteria bacterium, assembly GCA_964474635.1. Classification (GTDB taxonomy): domain Bacteria; phylum Pseudomonadota; class Alphaproteobacteria; order JAJFIK01; family JAJFIK01; genus CAYUYV01. The sequence continues at coordinate 11,304 of CAYYTT010000105.1, forward strand.
CCTGGGCGCCGCCGGTCGAGCAGCGGTGCCCAAGGCCGCACGCTGTTCAAGCCTTTTCGTTGCTTTTGAGCATGTTTGAGGGGGGTTGAGCGGTGTTGGGCGCGCTTGAGCCAGATCAAGGCCGGGTCGGCACGGCTCGCTACACTCGCCCCATGTCACAGGTGATGGGTGGGGAGGAAACGGTCTGCCGGCTCGCGCGCGGCGAGCAAGATCCCCACGCCGTGCAGGAAAAAGGCCCGGCCATGCTCAGCAAGCCGTTCATGACGACCCATGAAATCGCGCAGCTCCTGAAGGTCAGTGAGCCGACGGTGCGTGCCTGGATCCATGACCAGGACCTGCGCGCTGTAAAGTTGGGGCGCGAATTCCGCGTGGCCGTCAAAGACCTGGAAGCCTTCGTCAATCAGCGGGCGACCTGTGCGCCGAGCTGGACCACGCCGGGCGCGCAGGCCCGGCCGAACACGCCGCTGGCGGATCCCAATCTCGCGAAAGGCTGACGCCAGGCCTGCCGATGCCCGGCCTGCCGATGCCCGGTCTGCCGCTGCCAGCTCTGCCGCTGCCAGGTCTGCCGCTGCAAGTGCTCGTGATGAAAGGACTGCCGGCGGCCCGGCCGCGGGCGCCTCGTCAATCCGCCGATGTCGCATTCCATCGACTGTCTTGGTTTTTCTGTGGGGTGATGATCGATGTCCAACCAAACCTCTGCGGCAGATCCGCATGGCGATGCTTCGGCACCCTGGCATGCGCGCGCCGCGGGCACTGTCTTCGAGCGCCTGTCGGTCGGCACAGGCGGGCTCGACGAGACCGATGCGGCCGAGCGGTTGGGCCGGTTCGGGCCCAACCGGCTGCCTGCCGCCAAAGGCCCGGGGGCCCTGCTGCGCTTTGCCCGCCAGTTCAACAATGTCCTGATTTATGTCCTCCTCGCTGCGGCGCTCCTCACGGCGCTGCTGGACCATTGGGTCGACACGGCGGTGATCCTGGCGGTCGTTGTGGTGAATGCTGTGATCGGATTTATCCAGGAAGGCCGGGCCGAAAACGCCCTCGCCGCGATCCGCGACATGCTCGCGCCCCAGGCCACGGTCCTGCGCTCCGGGCGCCGCATTGCGATTTCCGGTGAAGACATTGTGCCGGGGGATCTGGTGCTGCTTGAGCCCGGGGACCGGGTTCCGGCCGATCTGCGCATGGTGGAGGCCCGGGCCTTGCGCATTGAGGAGGCAATTCTGACGGGCGAGTCCGTCCCCGTTGAAAAAGCGACCGAGCCGGTGGGTGAGGGCGCCCCTCTGGCCGAGCGTCGCTCCATGGCCTTTAGCGGCACGATCGTGGCCGCCGGTTATGGCAAGGGCATTGCCGTGGCGACCGGCGCGGGCACGCAGATCGGTCGTATCAGTGCCCTGATCGCCGATGTTCAAACCATCGAAACACCGCTTCTGCGCCAGATGGGTGTGTTCGGAAAGTGGTTGACGGCCGCGATTCTCGTGTTCAGTACCCTTATTTTAGCCTTTGGCCTGCTGCTCGCGGACTTCGACTTTGCCGATATTTTCATGATCGTGGTTGGGCTCGCCGTTGCCGCGATCCCTGAAGGATTGCCAGCCATCCTCACCGTGACCCTGGCCATCGGTGTGGAGAGTATGGCCCGGCGCAACGCCATTGTACGCCGTCTGCCCGCCATTGAGGCGCTGGGTTCGGTCTCGATCATCTGTTCGGACAAGACCGGCACCCTGACCCGCAACGAAATGACGGTGGCCACGGTTGCCACGACCCAGGGGCGGTTGACGGTTTCGGGCGTGGGCTACGATCCGCTGGGTGCATTTCATTTGGATGACCGGGACCTCCAGCCACAGGAGCATCCGCTCCTGTGCCGGCTGGCGCGCGGGGCCCTCCTGTGCAGCGATGCGGATCTGTTCCGCGCCCCCTCGGGCGGAGCATGGAGCGTGGCGGGCGACCCCATGGAGGGCGCCCTTGTGACCCTCGCCGTCAAGGCCGGCTTCGATGCCACTTTCGAACGCGAGAGCTGTCCGCGGACCGATGCCATTCCCTTCGATCCGCGCCATCGCTTCATGGCCAGTCTGCACCATGACCATGAGGGGCATGGCATGGTCTTCGTGAAGGGGGCTCCGGAACGCCTGCTGGGCATGTGCCGCTCCCAGATTGCTGCTGAAGGGACTGTTGTCGATATCGACCGCGCGCATTGGGAAGGGCTGGCCCACGCCATTGCCGCCACGGGACAGCGGGTGCTCGCCTTTGCGCAAAAGCGCACGCCCGCCACGCAGACCGCGCTTGCCTTCTCGGACATGGACGATCTGACCCTGCTCGGCCTTGTGGGCCTGATCGACCCGCCGCGTCAGGAGGCGATCGAAGCGGTGGCGGAATGCCAGAATGCGGGAATCCGGGTCAAGATGATCACCGGCGATCACAGCGGTACGGCCGCCGCCATCGCCCGGCAACTGGGCCTTGAAAATCCCGATGATGTTCTGCAGGGGGCTGATATTGACGGGCTTGACGCCGCGACCCTGCGCCGGCGCGTCATGCAGGTCGATGTCTTTGCCCGGACCAGTCCGGAACACAAGCTGCGCCTTGTCGAGGCCTTGCAGGCCGAGGGCGCGGTGGTGGCCATGACCGGCGACGGGGTCAATGACGCACCGGCCCTCAAGCGGGCCGATATCGGTGTGGCCATGGGCAAAAAGGGGACGGAAGCGGCCAAGGAAGCCGCCGAGATCGTCCTGTCGGACGACAATTTCAACACCATCGCCGCGGCCGTGCGGGCCGGACGCGTGGTCTACGACAATC
>CAYYTT010000106.1:0-14058 GCA_964474635.1 uncultured Alphaproteobacteria bacterium
AGGACGTCATGCCCTGGTGCACGAAGCGCGCCTCCGGGCCCACATGTTCGGCAAGGTTGGTCAGAAATGCGATGACATCGTGTTTGCCCTCGCGTTCGATTTCGTCGATGCGCGCGACCTCGAAGGCGCCCCGCTCCCACACGGCCTTGGCGGCTTCGCGGGGGATCACGCCCAACTCCGCCTGGGCATCGCAGGCATGGGCTTCGATCTCGAACCAGATTTTGAATTTGGTTTCCGGCTCCCAGAGGGCGGTCATGTCCGGGCGGGCATAGCGGGGGATCATGGGCAGGTCTTTCCTTGCGGCATCGGGCCGGCGTCAAGGACGCTTGATCCCTTCTTTTAGGACGGAACCCACCGCCGACGCCACCCGGAGGCGGTTCCGGCGCCGCCCTTTAACCGTTCTTTTTCCATGTCGGGCCTAGGGTCCGTACGTGGTCGCGGATGCAAAGCGAGAAGCCGGATGTGGGATCCGGCCCGGCCCCATCGGATCAGCCGGACATCTTTGTAAAGCGCTTGGCAAGTCGGCCGCACACCGTTCATGGATTGCCGCTACGGCCCAGCCGACTGGTCAGCCCAAAGCCAGCTCCCCCCGCCAGCCGGTCGCTGCTTGCCCCGGCAGCCGGGCCTCGGTCATTCCTTTACGCGTGTCGGGACCCGGGATGGTCTCCCTGCCAAGGTCAATCCCGGGTCCCATTTCGCCCCCCGGCCCCCGCGCCCCCTCGCGACAAGCCTGAAGGCCACCCCACGCGCCCCGTCCGATCCCCATCGGATGATCAGGATTTACCGCGGCTCACGGATAATCACAATTCGGAGAAAATGCGTATCACGGAGGGCTGGGCAAGGCGTGTCCGCGTAAGTGTCTTTTGGCCAGAATGCCGCCCCGCCCCAGTAAGTGCACGTTAGCACATTCATGAGCCGAACAGTGGCCTTTCTGCCGGTTGGTCGAGGGTAAAGTCTTACGGAAATCTTGATAAGGATCGAAATGAGCTGGAGTAATGCTACAGGGGTTTCGCGGCCGTGTGGGTCATGCGCATCAAGTCCGCCAGGCTGTTGGCCGATAGCTTTTGTTTCACACGGGAGCGATGGACTTCGACCGTCCTTGGGCTGATTGAAAGCTCCCGGGCGATCACCTTGTTTGTCAGCCCCTTGACCAAAAGATCAAGCACATCCCGCTCGCGCGGGGTCAGCGTCGCCACAAGATCGGCAGGCGTGTCCGAGGTGTCCTCGGCCAAAGGTGGCGCTGCTCGAGCACCGGGGCCCTGCTCTTGAGGCGGTGCGTCAAAGACAGCTGCGGCTCGTTTGATCGTTTCCACGAGTTGATCCGGCGCCGTTGGCTTTTCCAAAAAATCCAACGCCCCAAGCTGCATGGCCTTGACCGCAAGTGGAACCGCGCCCTGTCCGGTCGCGAAGACCGTCGGGACCGTGCTCGGCATGGCCCGCACCCGCTCGAAGACCTCAAACCCGTTCAAGGGGAACATCGTCATGTCCAGCAGCAGGCAGAAACGCGCGGTGCCCTGTTCAAGATCCGCGCCTTCGGCGGCGAGAAAGTCCGGGCCGCTGGCATAGGTGCGCACATCGTGGCCCGCGGCGCTGAGCAAAAGGGCCATGGACTCGCGAACGGACGCATCGTCGTCCACAACGACGACTGAAACGGCATCTTTCATGGTCATTCTCCAGGCCCCGTTTCTCAATCGGGCGCAGTCAAGGCATCAGACCGGGCGAGGGGGGCGGCACTGGCGGTCTCGTCCTGGTCGTCCTTTCGAAGGGGCAGGACGAACGCGAGGCAAGCGCCGCCCTCTTTGGGCTGGGCGGCAATGGACCCGCCATGGGCTTCCACGATGGTGCGGCACAGGGTCAGGCCGATGCCCATGCCGTCCGGTTTCGTCGTGACCTGGGGCTCGAACAGGCGATCCAGAATTCTGGGATCGATGCCCGCGCCATTGTCCTCCACCTGAACTTTCACCCAGCCGGGCCGGTCTTCGGCGACCTCGATGCGAAGTCGGCCCTCGGCGCATCCCTCCATGGCATCGATGGCATTGCGGATGAGGTTGAAGATCACCTGCTGGATTTGCACCTCGTCGGCGAGCACCACTGGCAGATCGTCCTGGGCCAGAAAACTCAACGTGATCGGGGGACGGGCGGTGCCGGTGGGTTTCAGGGCAAAGGACGCCGCCGTACGGACGGTTTCGGCAAGGTCGATCACGGCCATTTCGAAAGAGCCCGTTTTCATGAAACGGCGCAGCCGGCGGACAATCTCACCGGCCCTTTGGGCCTCCTCCAGCATGGTCTTTACGATGGGGCCGATCGTCTCCGTGCTGGCGGCCCTGGCCTGATCGGAGGCCTGACCCATCAAAAGAGTGCAGGTGGCGGCATAATTCACGATGGCGGCAAGGGGCTGGTTCAACTCATGGGCAAGACCGGAGGCAAGACCGCCAATGGCCGAGAGCCTGTCGTTGCGCGCCCGCTCGTCATCACCGCTCGCAGCGATTCCGGAGCCCCTCACACTGTTGCGCTCGGGCGCCGTGATCTGAACGGCAAAAGACAGACCAAGACGGATAAGATCAAGGATTTGCTCCGTACCCGCCTCAAAGTGCGGGCAAACACTTTTGGTTCTCTCCTCATGCGGGCCGAACCGGTCGATTGGGGGAGGGCTCGCGGGCGCGTGCCCGTCGCTCCCGCTCCTGTCCGCAGGAGGCCCGCCCCGCATGCGCGGCCAGGTCACGCCGCGCCGGGCAAAAAAAACAGCATCTCCATGTCCCAGCGGCAACAGGGCGCCGCCCGCAAAGGAAGCCGTTTTCCCCGTGCACGCATGCCCGCTACCAGGGTCGTCAGTGAGAGAATGATCCGCAAGGGTCAGATCGGTCAGCACCGTAACGGTATCCCGCGGTACTCTGCGTGCCAAGTCCGCCACCCGCCCGGCCGGCGGCGCGTCACCGATCAGGAGGGGCCTGCCCTCGATGGTTCCGCTGATGCCGTCCATGGGACACACGCGGGCCAGCGCGTCGAAATTTGCCGCAAGCCAGGACGCGGCGCTCATTCGCCCCGCCTGCTTGCGCCCCGCCTGCTTGCGCATGTCTTCGGCCAGATCCTGCGCAGCGCGCATGCGTGACAGGTGCCTCTCCAGTCCCAACCGTTCAAGAACACCGCCGGCCACCTTGGCCAGCACCGTGCAGCGGGCAAGGGCCTGAATGCCGGGAAAACAGGGAGCCGCGTTGTGGGCAATGATCAGCCCCCATACTGCGCCCCTCGTCCGGACCGACACGGAGAAGGAGGCCCCCACACCCATGGCCCGAAGATAATCGATGTGAACCGGCGCGGGCGCGCGCAGCCATGACTGGCTCAAATCCACCGCCTCCCGCGCGGCGCCCGGTTCCAAAACGCAAAGGGGCACCCCCGGCGCGCCCACGTCGGGGATGACGTGGCTGGGGCCGCGTTCACAAAGGGCCCGGACCGGTTCGGAACCGTCACCGGCCGGAAAAGGGTGCCTGACAATTCGCGGCGCGCCGTCGCAGGTCTCGGCAACCACCTGACTGTGCGAGACCTCGCCGAAACGCAGCACCAGCGCCCGATCAAAGCCCAGCGCCTCTCGGCAGAGCGATGCCATGGTCTCAAAGGCCGGCTGGAGGGACAGGCAGTCTTGCATCTGGCCGATCATGGCCGCCATGTCCTCGGGACCACCGGCACCCACGGCGTTTTGGTCGTCGGCCGGGTCGAAAAACTCAAGGATCAGCCGTTCGGCACCGCCAAAGGACCGCACGGCGTGGGGCCCTGGAGCCTCTCCGGGCCAATGGACCATCATGGTGCGGGTGCGAAAGCCATGATCCGCCTCGGGCAAGGACGGTTCGGCCTGCAGGCGTGCGGCGTCCTCTGGGCCGAACAGGTCGGCCAGGACCAATGCACAATCGTCCCGCGCCGCAGGGGCAGCGGGGGCCATGTGGGTGATTCGGCCCGTCGGCCGATCCACCACGATCAGTCTGCCGAACGGCTGAATGCGTCCCGGCTGATGAATTGGGTCCCGATCGCACGCGCCAAAAGGCACGTCACCCGCCGCGGGTGACTGCGAATCGGTTCGGAGTGCACGCTGCATGGGATGTAGATTGGGGAAAAACCCTTATAGAGACGTTTAGACCCAATGTTGGGGACGCATGGCGCAGGGCAGGGCCAGTGCCCGGTAGAGCGGGGCGATTAATCGGCACCGCGCTTAAGGCCGCGACGGCGGCCCGGCGCCGACATGGTCCGGCGTTCTGGCCTGGCGCTCTTGCAGTTGGGGCGTCATTGAGGCGGGTGTGATATTGCCCTTGCCCGTGTACGGCCGAGCCTTCAGGCTGTCGCCAAATTCGTGGGAGGGTTTGTCAATGCGTCCGTTCACCGGGCTGCTCGCCGGCGTCCTGGCTGGGGTCGCGGTCACTGCGATTGTGGAATTGATCGGCAATGCGGCGTTTCCCCCGCCACCGGGACTGGAAGTGACGGACCGGGAGGCCCTGGCGCCGTTCATCGAAAAAGTGCCCATGAAGGCCGTGGCCGTTCTGGCCGCCTGGGGACTTGGCATTTTTGTCGGTGCCAGTGTGGCGTTTCGGGTCGCCCATGGGGCCGAGTGGCCGGGCTGGACCGTTGTCTTCATGTTGGTGGCGGGGGCCGGGTGGATGCTGCTGCGGATCCAGCCGCCTTTGTGGATGTCCGTCGCCGCGGTTTTGCTGATGCCTGCGTCAGCCTATGCGGCCGCCCGAATGTTCTATCTGCGCACTGGTCAATAGCGGACGGCCAGAAGTGCACGGCGAGAAGCGCACGGCCAGGGAGCCGTCAGCCCGTCGTGCGTGATGCGTCTAGTCCAGAACCCAGTGCGCAAAGCGCGGCACGCGATCGGCTGGCATAACGGCCCGAACGTGGCGGGCTGTCACCCACAGCGTCGTCGCGTGATAGAGCGGGACATAAACGCGCGCATCATCGGCCATGTCCCAGGCCTGGCGCAGAAGCGCCTGGCGCCGATCCAAATCGCGTTCCTGGCTCAAGGTGGCGATCAGCATGTCGTTGGTTTGCTCGGCATAGCCGGTGCCGTTGCGCGGGCTGGATGATCCGAACAGGGCCGTCAGCGCCGCCGCGCCGGCGTGATCCCCGCCGTCCCACATGTCGAGATAGAAGACACTGCGCCCGTCCGCGATGCGGGCCCGGTGTGCGTCCGGTGACCTGACCTCCACACCGACACGGACCTGAAGGCGCGCGAGCATGGTCGCCACCGCACGGCAAACCTCCACCACTTGCGGATCCGGCCCTTGCGGGCAATCGAGGGTCACATCGAAGCCGTCGGCAAAGCCCGCATCGGCGAGCAGGGACCGGGCGGCGGCGAGATCATAGGCTGACTGATCGGTGGGCGCGTCGAGGCGCAGAGATGTGGTTGCCTCGCCCGCACCGCGCAGCACCACGCGCGCCAGGGCGCGCCGGTTCACGGCACGGTGGATGGCATCGCGCACCCGGCGGTCGGCAAAGGGCGACGCCCCGCCGCGCGCCGGGATCTGGCGCAGCCCCAGATACACGGTGGGGCCAAGAACACCGGCATGAATGTCGAGATCCCGCTCCCGCGAGAGGCGCGCGAGAGACCGGGCCGGAGCGTCGAGCAACACATCCGCTTCGCCGCGCACCATGGCGCCGACCCGGGCCAGATCGTCGGCGTCCACATGCAAAATGATGCGATCCGGTCCCGTCTGGCCGCTCCGCCAGCCCCACCATCCTCCATGGCGTTCGAGCACCAATCCGCCGACGCTGTCCTCGGCGCCGAAGCGATAGGCGCCGGTGCCGTTGGGCTGGGGCGCGGCCGGCATGCCGCTGAAACCGCCGACGGAGAAGGGCCCGCCTGTCCGGATTCCCAAGGAGTCGCTCTCCCGGGCCCACACGCGGGACAAAATGGGAATGTCGGCGAGGCGTCGGGGCAGGTCCGGCACCGGGGCGAACGTGATCACCTCGAGCGTCGTGTCATCAACGGCGATCACGGACTGAAGCGGGGCGACGCGACCGGCGAACACGGATCCGGCGAGCCGGGCTCGCCGCAGACTGAAGACCACGTCATCGGCCAAAAACGCGTTGCCGTCGTGGAAGCGGACCCCAGGGCGCAGGGAGAGCTGCCATCGCTCCGGCGTCAACGCCTCCCAGCGCAGGGCAAGCCCCGGCTCAAGGGTGCCGTCCTCACCAACGCGGATCAGGCTGTCATAGATTTGCCGAACGGCCACCGTGGCCGCGTCGGCCACCCGGTCCGGCGACACCGTGTGCGGATCGGGATTGCCGGGCGCGCTGCCGGAAATCCAGCGCAGAACGCGGGCCGCTGCCGCCGGCTGCGCCAGACCCGTGGCACTTGCCGCATCGCTCGCCGCTGGCTCGGCGCCGCCCGTCTGGGCATCGGCGAGGCCTTGTGACGACAGCCGCGTGGCTAGGGTGCCAAAGCCGGCGACGCAGGCGGCCAGAAGCAGGGTGGCGAGGAGAATGCGGATCGACCGGGCCCTGGCCAGCCGCGCGCGTTCATCGGGCCGCGCCGGATGGGCTGTCCCTGTTTCCCGGGAAGCGCCCGTGGCTTCGGGATTTGAGGCACCGGCCTCCGGCCATTGCCGACTTGGTAGGGGCCGACTTGGTAGGGGCCGATTTGGTGAGGGCCGATTTGGATGGGGCGGAGTTGGTGAGGGCGCGGAAATCGAGGGCGCATCAGTCAAGGCCCCATCAGTCGGGGGCCCATCACTCAAGGGTGCCGGCGCACGGGCTGTGGACCCATGAGAGAGCGACGCCGGCACGTCCGGTTGGCGTGCCGCCACTCCGGTCGGCGTCGCCCCGTCCACGTCAGTGTTGCCTTCGCCCCTATCCATGGTGCTCCTGATTTTCCGTTTGCCCTTGGTGCGGCCAGGTTGCGTGCTGGCAGGAGCCATCCCACGGCCCAAAGCCACAGTTTCCAGGCGGATCATACCGTCCGTGGCCGAAAACGCCAAGTCGAGCAACACGATTCCGTCCGCTTTGCCGTCGGTGGTAACCTTGGTGCCACAACAAAAACCCTGGGAGGCAAGGATGGCTGGTTTGGAATTCACACCCTGCGACGGGGTCGGGGCGGAGGTCTCCGGCGTTGACCTGACGCGAAACCTTTCGGCGGATGTCGTGAGCCGGCTTCGCCGGGGCTTGGGCACTTACGGCGTCTTGTTTTTTCGCGATCAGACGCTGACGCCCGCAGCCCACATCGCCCTGGCCGAACGGTTCGGGCCCATTGTCACGAACCGGTTCTTCCGGGCTGTCCAGGGCTATCCCATGATCGCCGAAGTGCGCAAGGAACCGGACCAGAGCGCGAATATCGGCGGCGGATGGCACACGGACCATTCCTATGATGAACGCCCGGCGCTGGGGTCCATTCTGGTGGCGCGGGAGGTGCCCCAAAGCGGCGGGGATACCCTGTTCGCCAATATGTATGCAGCCCATGATGGGCTGTCCGACGGACTGAAGCAAACCCTCCGCAGCCTGAGGGCTGTGCACTCCAGCCGCCACATTTTTGGGGCCGGGCAAGCCTTGAGCAAGGGCGATCTTGACGAGCGGCTCGGTAATGCGGGCGCGGCCAGTCAGGATGCGGTGCATCCGGCCATCATCACCCATCCCTTGAGCGGGCGCCGCGCGCTTTACGTCAATCCCACATTCACGGTCCGCTTCGACGGATGGACCCGGGCGGAAAGCAAGCCGCTGCTCGATATGCTCTACGCCCACGCGATCCAGCCCGCCTTCGTGCACCGCTTCGCGTGGCGCCCCGGGTCGGTCGCCTTTTGGGACAATCGGGCCACCTGGCACTTTGCCCTCAACGATTACCACGGGCATCGCCGCGTGATGCACCGCATCACCATTGACGGCGAGTTGTTGTTCCCCTGACAGCACTTGAAACCTGACAGCACGTGAAACCTGACAGCACTTGAAAAAAGCCGGTCAGCGGGCCTGACCCATCAGGCCTTCCTGCCGGAAGGACAGAACGCGGGCGCGCCCCACGATCAGGTGGTCATGGACCGTGATGCCCATGGCCCGGCCTGCGTCGATAATTTTCATGGTCATGGAGACATCATCGCGCGAGGGGGTCGGGTCGCCGGAGGGGTGATTGTGCACCAGGATCAGGGATGAGGCGTGCAGTTCGAGGGCCCGGCGCATGACTTCGCGCGTGTAGACGGGGGTGTGATTGACCGTGCCCTGCTGCTGCATTTCGTCGGCGATGAGACGGTTTTTCAAATCCAGGAACAAAATCCGGAACTGTTCGATTTTCTCCGTCGACAGACGGGCCTTGAGATAGCTTTCAAGCTGGCTCCAGGACGAAATCAACGGCTTTTCGAGCACTTGCGTTTGCAAAAGCTTCAGCGCCACCCCGTGCACGATCTTGAGTTCGGCCATTGCCGCCTGCCCGATGCCGCTTTCTTCCATCAGGCGCGCCGGATCGGCCCCGAGCACACCGGCAAGCCCGCCAAACCGCTCCAGTAGTGCCTTGGCGATGGGTTTGACGTCGCGCCGCGGCATGGCCCGGAACAGGATCAGTTCGAGAAGTTCGTAGTCCTGAAGAGCTTCGCTCCCGGCCTCCAGAAACCGCTCGCGCAGGCGCTCGCGATGGCCGTGATAATGGGGCGCCTTGTCGGACCGGGCGGGGGGCGGCGGGGCCGGCCGCTCGCTAAGGCCCGGCTCGGCGCGGCCTTGCCCGTCCGATGGGCCGGCACCCTTGGGCGCAGGGCAGGGCACGTGAGGCTTTCGGGCGTGCCAGGGGGTGAGCGTCGGTGGTTTGGCCATGGGGTCTGCCGCACTCGAGGTTCGGCCGCTAGCCGGGCAATGTTCGCGTAATGTTCAATATCTGTTCAAGCGCAAACCAACGCGCACGTCAAGGTCGGCGGATCCTCTAACGCCCCAAGACACGCCCCTAGCCCGAGACGACGTGGGCGCTCATCTCCGGCTGCCGGGCGCTTGTCGGTTTGTGGAGGCCGCGCGGCGACAGGGTGAAAATCTCCGCGCCCGTCGCCGTCACGCCGATGGAATGCTCAAATTGCGCGCTCAAGGATTTATCGCGGGTCACGGCCGTCCAGCCATCGCTCAGCAGTTTCACATTGTATTTGCCCAGATTGATCATGGGCTCGATGGTGAAAAACATGCCCTCGCGCAGCACCGCGCCCTGACCGGGCCGGCCGAAATGCACCACATTGGGCGGCTCATGAAAGCGGCGCCCCAGGCCGTGACCGCAAAAATCCCGCACCACGGAGCAGCGCTCGGCCTCCGCGTAGGATTGAATGGCGTGGCCGATGTCGCCCAGGGTCGCGCCGGGTTTCACGGCCCGAAGCCCGCGCATCAGGCTTTCATAGGTCACGTCAATCAGACGCTCGGTCTTCTTTTTCAAGTCGCCGCCGCCATACATGCGGCTCGAGTCGCCATGCCAGCCGTCGAGGATCGCCGTGACGTCGATGTTCAGGCAGTCCTCCGGCTTGATCTCCCGGTCCCCCGGAATGCCGTGGCAGACAACATGGTTGAAGGATGTGCAGATCGATTTGGGAAAGCCGCGATAATGGAGCGGCGCGGGGATGGCGCCGTGATCCAGGATGTACTCATGGGCCAAGGTGTTGAGCCGTTCGGTCGTCACGCCGGGGGCCACGTGGTCGGCCAGCATGTCAAGGCACGCCGCCGCGAGGGCCCCGGCCCTGCGCATGCCTTCAAAGTCTTCGGCCGTGTGGATCTTGATCGCGCCAGTGTGGCGGGCATCCGCCTCGTCGAAGAGAGTGTCGGTGCCGAGGGCTGCATCTGTCATTGAGAACAAAATCCTGTTTTAACGCCCTGATTTTCCGTGAGCTCCGCTCACCCACATCAGTGTCGCAGGTAAGCGTTCAAGCTTCGCGCGTCAATTCGCACGCCGCGTACGGGCTTTACGCGGTGCGCCGGCGGCCGGCTCCTCGATGGGGATCAGCCGGTGGGCACGGATCCGCTTTGTGGAGACCGAACAGGCCGCCGCGAAGGCTTCAACGCCGCGACCACGGGCGTCGGCGAACGCCTCCGCATAGGCCGGATCGAGATCCGCCGCGAGCCGCAGCGTGTCGCAATCATCCCGCTGAATGATGAACAGCATCACGCCGCGCGCATCAGCTTCAACCATGCGCGCCAATTCCGCCAAGTGTTTGGCGCCCCGGCTCGTCACGCTGTCGGGAAACTCGGCGAGGCCCGCCTCGCGGCGCAGATGGACGTTCTTCACCTCCACATAACACGGGCGTGGATCGGCGCCGTCCTCAAGCAACAGATCGATGCGGCTGTTTTCCCCATAACGGACTTCCCGGCGCAGGGACGCATAGCCGCTCAAGCCCGCGATCAGCCCGTCCCGGATCGCTTCCTCGGCCAGATCATTGGGCCGGCCCGTATGGATCCCCACACTGGTTCCGTCCGCTTCGACCACTTCCAGCGTATGGCGCAGCTTGCGCTTGGGGTTGTCGCTCGTGCTCAGCCAGACCGTCAGATCCGGATCCTTCAGGCCCATCATGGAGCCCGGATTGGGACAATGGGCGGTCACGCTCTCGCCGTCCTCCAGGATCACGTCACATAAAAACCGCTGGTAGCGGCGCACAAGCCGTCCCTTGATGAGCGGTTGGGGCAGTTCCATGAGGTATCCTTGTACGATGAAGGGCAGCCGGCGCGCCGCCACGGGAGCCGGGACACCGGCATCAGAGATAAGACCGGTCAAGGGAGACAGGCATGACGGCATCCGACACGTCGGAACACATGAAGACCACGGGGGAACACATGAAGACCGCGGGCATCGTCATCATCGGCGATGAGGTTCTGTCAGGACGCACCCAAGATAGCAACATCGCCATGATCGCCCAGGAACTGGGCCCCCTCGGCATTCAAGTGGACGAGGTGCGCATCGTGCCGGACGTGCAGACCCGGATCGTGGAGGCGGTGAACGCGCTGCGCGAGCGCTGCACCTATGTCTTCACCACGGGCGGCATTGGCCCGACCCATGACGACATCACGGCGGATGCCATCGCGGCGGCCTTTGGCGCGCCGATCGATGTGCGGGCCGACGCCCGGGCGATTCTGGAGGCCCACTATCCGCAAGGGGAACTGACCGAAGCGCGCCTGCGCATGGCGCGGATTCCGGACGGGGCCGCGCTGATTGAAAATCCGGTCAGTCGCGCGCCGGGCTTCCAAATCGGCAATGTCTTCGTGATGGCCGGCGTGCCCGCCATCGCCAAGGCCATGATGGTGAGCCTGACACCCCGATTGATCGGCGGACCGCCGCTGCTCAGCCAGACGGTGAATGCCTATCTGGCCGAAGGTCACCTCGCACAATCCCTGGGCGGGATCCAGGACACGTTTCCGGAGGTGCGCATCGGTTCCTATCCCTTTTATCGGGACAAGCGCTTCGGTGTGAGTGTCGTGATCCGAGCCGTCGATCCGGACCAGCTTGCCGCGGCCTGCAAGGCCGTTCAGGCCATGGTGCGGGATCTGGGTGCGGAACCCTTTGCCGGCGAGGCCTGACACGCCAGCCGCTGAGTGAGAGAGAGGGGCGGGCGGCGAAAGATATGGCTAAGACTTGCGTGCTTAGCTTCTCCCCATAAGGCGTATCGCCCGTTCGGGCGGCCCGCCAATGAAGGGAGATTTCGTGTCCATGACCGAGCAAGTCCTGTCCATTTTGCGTCTGCGGGCCCGCGCCTTCCGCGCCACCTTCGGCATCACGGCGGCTTTGGCCTGCCTGTCCCACCCGGTCGGCGCCGAAGACATCGCACTTGATTCCAGCCAGGAAGCCCGCGCGCAGGCTGGCGACCATCAGTTCTATGTCTGGTGCACGGGCGGCGATGATTTCACCACCACCCAGTCCGGCGATAGCGCCGATGCGGCCCAAGAGGCCGTCTTTGAGGCGCTCCAGGCCGAGGGCAAGGACCGGTGCTGGCCGATCTGGCAGGGCAAGCGCTAGAGCCCATTCAATGATCTCTGAGTCATTGAATGGGCTCTAGCGTATTGATTTTGAGCGCTTTCCGGGCGGAAAACCGCATACACTTTTCCTGAAAGCGCTAGGGCGCCCCTTTGGATCATCTCCAGGCGGCGCGCAGGGGCAGGCGGTTGCGCTGTCCCTGGTCAGCCCGTACACCATCACGATCCCGCGCGGACGTGGTGGAATCGGTAGACACACAAGACTTAAAATCTTGAGCTCGTAAGAGCGTGCGGGTTCAAGTCCCGCCGTCCGCACCAGGCCTTTCGCGCAATGCGCCGGATGCCCTCCCGGTTCGCTTGCGCACCAGTGTGGAGACCGCGATGGCCGCCAGGCGTTTCTTGCCGCTCCTTGGCCTGTCGCATGCCCATTTCCGCCCCGGCGGCCTGATGCGCAGCGGGCTTGCCACCCTCGCCATTGTGCTTGTGGGCCGGCTCGGCGGCATCCTGATGGGCATTGCCCTTGCGCGGCTTCTGGGGCCCAGCCATTACGGCGTTTATGTCTATGCCGTTTCGATCTTAACACTGATTGCTTTCCTGCCCCGGCTCGGTCTGCCGGTCCTGTTGCTGCGCGAGGTCGGCGCGGCCCGGGCGTCCGGCGATGCGGACGGCATGGGGGCGGCCCTTGGGTTCACGGCGGCCTGGGTGCTCGCGGTGGCGGGCATCCTCAGTGTGGGCCTTTGGGTCCTTGGCCCGGGCCTGTTCGCCGACGCGGGGACGCTTGATCCGCGTGCGTTCTGGATCGGGCTGCCGCTGATCCTCGTCATGCCGCTTGTGTCCCTGTCGAGCCGCCATTTGCAGGGCCTTGGCCGTGCCGCCTATTCCCAGATGGGCGAAACCCTGACGCGTTATGCAGTCCTTGTGTCGGGGCTCGTGATCATCGCGGTCTGGAGCGGCGGTGCCCTTGTTACGGCGCCCCAGGCCATGGCCCTCAATGTGCTGGCCTTTACGGCGAGTCTTGGCCTTATGCTCGGATTTTCCGCCGTCTTTACGCCAAAGGCGGCCTGGCGTGCCGCCTTCAATCCGGCCCTGGTGCGCGAGCGCAGTGCGGGCTGGCTGACAACAGCCCTGTTCTTTAGCGGTCTGACGGGCCTCGGGGCGCTCTCGGCGGAGGCAATGATCCTGGTCGTTGGGCATTATCTGCCCCCTGAGGAGGTCAGCACCTTTCGCGTGGCAACCCACGCCGCCATGTTGGCGGTGTTCGGTCTGCGGACCTTCGAATTGATCGCAACGCCGCGCTACGCTGCGCTCCACCGGGCCGGGGATCTTGAAGGGCTGCAACGGCTTTCCACCTTGAGCGCGCGCCTCGGCTTGGCATTGTGCGTGCCGATCGTGCTGCTCTTTTTCGTCTTCGGACGGGAGGCTTTGGGCCTTATTTTCGGCGACGCCTATCGGGGGGCCTATCCCTGTCTGATGATCCTCATTTCAGGATATGCCGTGAACACCCTGACCGGGCCCGTCATCGCGCTTTTGAACATGGCGGGCCAGGAGCGTGTGACTTTCCGTGTTCAAACGGCCTCAACCCTCGCCCAGGTGTCCCTCGCCATCGCCCTGACACCCGTGCTGGGCCTTGTTGGCACGGCCGCGGCCGTCGCGCTGACGGAAGCTTGCTCCAAGCTCTATCTCCATGGGCAGGTGCGTAAGCATCTGGGCATCGATGGCAGCGTGCTTGCCATGCGCCCCTTTTGAAACCCATCCACGCGGGCGGCGCGTTTCTCTCTTGGCAGTCTGACGCAGACTGTTGCTCTTGCAGCGGGAATTGACGCCCTTGGGATGTTTTTTACCTGTCATCTAGTCCGATGGTAGCGGGATCTTCCCACGAAAAGGGAGGAACCCCATGGGATTTCGTTCAGGACTATTGTTCGGGGCCGCGATAGGCGCCGTGGTGACGGCGCCTTTGCCCCGCCCCCAAAGGAGCGCGCCCAAAGGGCCATGGGGGCGGGTGGGGACGTCTCCCAACGCCGGTGGCAAGCGGCAGTGCGGTGCAGGACGGTTGATCCTCAAGAGCCCTGTCTCAGGCGAGCCGGGCCGCACGACGCCGGATACAGCGCCGAATATGTGCCGCGGCCAATAAGCTGCTGCCCACGATTGTGCGCGCTGTCTCAAAGT
>CAYYTT010000107.1:0-13290 GCA_964474635.1 uncultured Alphaproteobacteria bacterium
GGCCGGCCGGACTTCAATGACACACCGCGTGAGCGCGTGTGTTGCAAATTTCGCGGCGGAGCCGACGCCGTCATGTCGCGCCGGGCCTGCTACCGCCGCTCGGGACGTCCCGTGGCCCTGCGGCAGTGCCGGATTGATTAATCATCACGGCTGAGTTGCCGGGCCAGGGGATGGCCTTGAGGGCTGTGATCGGAGATCCTCCCAAGGGTCTGGTGCGCACCAGTGCCGCGCCAGACCCCGCATCCAGAACCATGGGGAGCGAACCGATGCAGTTTTCAAAATGGGCCCTGGCCGGTCTGACCGGCTTTGCGCTCGTCACGGTCAGTCCCGCCGCACCGGCGCAGGACGCGTCCGCCCTGCCGTCAAAGACCTATGACGCAAGCGTTTTTTTCGAAACCAGCACGGCGTTTCTGGCCGGCGACAGCGCTTACGTCTTCTCCGCAGATGGCTCGGCCGTTCTGACGACCTGGGACAAGACGGGCGTCTTCAATGCCTACGCCATGCCCCTCGACGGCTCCGAGCCCCAGGCGATTACCACATCGCAGAGCAATGCGACCTTCGCGGAAAGCTTCTTTCCCAAAGATGACCGGGTCCTTTTCTCCGCCGACCAGGGCGGGAACGAACTCGACCATGTGTATGTGCGTGAGAGTGACGGCAGTGTCCGTGATCTGACACCGGGCGAGAAGGTCAAGGCCGCCTTCGCGGGGTGGAGCGCGGATGGCTCGGTGTTCTATGTGAGCTCCAACGAACGCGACGCGCGCAGCTTCGATCTTTACGCCTACAAGGCCGATGGATATGAGCGCCGCATGGTATTCCAGAACGACGAGGCGCTCCAGATCGCGGCCATGAGCCCGGATGGGCGCTGGCTGGCATTTGTGAAGCCGCGCACCAGCGCGGACACCGACATCTATGTGAGCGATCTGCAGGCGGACGACACGGCGCCCAAGCTGGTCACCGCCCATGAGGGCAATATCAGCTATCAGGTCTTCACGTTCTCGCCCGACAGCAAGCGTCTCATTTTCGGGACGGACGAATATGGCGAGTGGCGCGAGGCCTGGAGCCACGATCTTGCAAGCGGCGAAAAGGCTCGTTACTTCGTGGCCGACTGGGATGTTTCCTTCATCTCGTTCTCCCAGTCCGGACAATACCGCGTGACCGGCGTCAATGCGGATGCCAAGACGCAAGTCGAGGTCACGTCCGTCAAGACCGGAAAAGCCCTGGTCCTGCCGCCCCTGCCGGATGGGGACATCGCCAATGTCCGGTTTTCACCGGACGATGCCATGATGGCCTTCCGCCTGACGTCCGATCGGGCGCCGGCCAACATCTTCGTGGCTGATCTTCGCGCCGGGAGTGTTCGTAAGCTGACCGAAACCCTCAATCCGGCCATAGCGCCGGAGGACCTCGTGTCCTCGCAGGTGGTCCGCTACGAAAGCTTCGACGGGCTGAATATCCCCAGCATTCTTTATAAGCCCCACCAGGCGTCGGCGGACACGCCTGTGCCGGCTCTGGTCTGGGTGCATGGCGGTCCGGGCGGGCAAAGCCGGGTCGGCTATAGCGCCACGATCCAGCACCTCGTGAACCATGGCTATGCGATCCTGGCCGCGAACAATCGGGGGTCGTCCGGATACGGTAAGACTTTTTTCCACATGGACGACAAGAACCATGGCGAAAAGGACTTGCAGGATATTGTCTATGGGGAACGATATCTCGCCGGCCTCGATTGGGTTGACGGTGACAAGATCGGCGTGATTGGAGGCAGCTATGGCGGCTTTATGGTCGCTGCCGCGCTGGCCTTCGAACCGGAGGTCTTCAAGGTCGGGATTGACATCTTCGGTGTGACGAACTGGGTGCGCACCTTGAAGAGCATTCCGCCCTGGTGGGAGTCCTTCAAGGAATCCCTCTATGACGAGATGGGCGATCCGGCAACGGATGAAGAGCGCCACCGCCGGATCTCGCCGCTGTTCCACGCGGACAAGATCGTCCGGCCCCTGCTCGTGGTTCAGGGGGCGAACGACCCGCGTGTGTTACAGGTGGAAAGCGATGAGCTTGTCGCGAAGGTCCGCGCCAATGGTGTGCCGGTGGAATACATCGTCTTCCCCGACGAGGGCCACGGCTTCTTGAAGCGTGCCAACCGGATCACGGCGTCAAATGCCTATGTCGCCTTCCTGAACAAGCATTTGAAGTAAGACGCTTTCGCGCCAGAGCCGGCCCACGTGGCGGCTCTGGCGTTTCAAGCCTGTGGAGGTCCGTTTTTCTTGAGGAGACCACTGGGCTTGGCCAGATCAGCCTTCCGCCTGTGCGGAACTTGCGGTCTCGTTTGGCATGGCCATGGCGCCTTGGCCGCGGGCGGTGCGGATCATCAAGCCAAGGAGTGTCGTCACGAGAAGGCAAATGAAGAACGAGGCGAGGGCCGCAAGAACGATCCAGCCGCCGTTCTCAATGGGCGAGAGCCACAAGGTGATGCCGATCGTGATCACCACAAAATTCAAGCCGAACCAAAGCGAATATAGCGTCCGGTGGCGCGGGTCCCGGAAGCCCGCCAGGGTGCCGAAGCCGTTGAACAGTTTGAAGATGGGGCGCGGATCCAGCTTCATGGTGTGCGGTCCTTTGGGTCGCGAGGCTCAAACCTCTCCAAATCATCCTGGTACAGAATAGTTTGCCGTACTCATCACGCGCGCAGCGAAGTGATCCAGGCCCACAACGCGCGGTGCACGGTGCTGTTGATCGCAGCGGGCTTCGCGATGGCCGAGCCCTGTGTCCATCACGAGGGGGCCATCACGAGGTGTGCCGTCTCAGGGCTGCGTTCCCGTCAGGGTCGTGTCGCGGGCCTGGGCCATGGTGGGCAGACCGAACATGGCCGCGATGTTTTCCGTAAGGGGCTGCCCAGCGGTCTGCAGATAGTTGCGGATCCATTGGCGCAGGCTCGCCGTCTCGAACCGGTCCCGGTCCCAGGCATCTGCGCCGAGGGAGGCGTAGAGAAGGAAGGCATCGATTTGCCGGCTCATCTCGTCGATGGGCACGGAGGAAAAGTCGAACACGCCGCCGGTCTCCCCGCCATTACGCCACACCAGAACGAACGGACCGGCACCGCTCAACCCGCGCGCCTCACCGATCCCCCGGGCCGTGAGGAGCGCGCGCATGTCGTCGATCCGAACCAGGGCCCGCGTGAAATCATAACCGGCCAAAAGCTCAGTACAGGGCGCGGTTCCATCCGGCATGGCCGTGCGTTTCAAGGGCCAGTAGACCGGCCGCGTAAAGGGCGCGCCTTCATCCCCGCCGGCCGGTTCAAAGGGGCCGGTCTTGGCATTGAAGGCCTCGCACAGCAGGTGTTCCTTGGCACCGGCATTGCGCAGGGCCAGCATCGCGTAGCCCCCATCGACCGCCATCGGGCGCATCTGCGGGCCAAGCAATTTGCCGATGGGCTGGTAGCGGGCCGCACCGACCTCAAGCCCGCCGCGCAGGCGAATGGGCGGAAGGCGGCCCGACCGTTCCCGCGCCAGCAGTGCATCGCGGCGGTAAAGTGCCGCTGCCGCTTCGGGGCAGGCCCCATGATCCGTTAAGAAACGGTCATGTTGAGACGGGTCGATGGTGTGCGCCACCTGGGCCCAGGCCTGCGCGCAGGCTGTCTTATGCGGCGTGGCCACGCCCTCGGCCCGCGCTTGCCCGGCTGTCCCACACATGATGCCGATCCCGGCCAGCACGCCTAGCAGTGCCAGTCTGGTCATTGCCCCTCTCCACACCCATGTCTGTTCATCCCTCGCGCCAGACGGTAGTGGATTTGCCCCGCCAGGGGAACCGTTCACGACCGGTGCAGGCAGCCAGGCAGGCAGGCAGGCAGGCGACCTGGCGGTCAGGCGGACTTTGCAGGGCGCGGGGTGTCGAGCAGGTCGAAGACCTCTTCCAGGAACGGCAAATCCGGATCGTCCGGGTTGCCCCCATGGGCTTCTACGGCGTCCCGATAGGCGTCCTGGGACGCGTAGGGGCCATGGGCGGGCAGGTCCCATGGATCGACGGGAACGAGGGCGCCGTCCGAATGGGGCTCGACCACATGGACGCCGCCGTCCGCCGTGAGGACCGGAAAGGGCCGGCCCCAGCGGGAGAACACCCGCCGGGCGCTGACGGATTGGGCGATGAAGGCCTCTTCTTCTTCGGGATCTTTCTTGAACAAAAAGCTGTAGGTGTCGATCATTTCCTGGACGAAGTCGGCCGTGACGATGGCGAGGTTGGAGAGAATCCAGCAGCGATCCTCGAAGGTCCAGTAATAGCCGACACCGACAATGGTTTTGTCTTTGTTGAAATAGGGGAAGAACGGAAAGGCGCGGCAGGCGAGGGTGCGGTTGTCCCGCTGGCAGGCCGGAGCGACGGCGCACTCCACGGCCGCGCAGCTCTCATGGAGCTCATCCACGATCTTGGATGAGGTCGCGTCGAAGGGCTTGAAGGGCTGCCAAATATCCGTGCGCTTCTTAAGGTGTGTCCACTCCGCCCGCGCCACGATGGGAATGGCCGTTTGGGTCGTGCAGCAGAGCGGACTGCCATTGTTCAGCGGCGCGCAAAATCGGCCGCAATTGACCCGGGCATTGATATCGGCCGTGAAGCCGGCGTGAATCTTGGCGTAGTCGGAGGGTTTCGCGGGCATGGGCGGATCCTGATCGAGAAGCAATAAAGTCCTCTAACAGACCCGCAGGTCCTTCGCCAGCCCACTTCACACCCAAATTGCCGGCCAGCCCGGTCGGGACGGCCCGCTTTGGAGGGCCGTCCCTGGTCCTTGGGCTCACTGTCAGTCCGTATCGAGAAGCTCGCGCACCTTGGCAAGGCCGAAATGGTAGGCCTGATCGAAGGTGATGTGGGGCGGCATGATCAATTCGTCCGGTGTGACCGCAACATGCACCACCGAAGGTTTGCGCGATGAAAACGCCTCGCCGAGGGCCTCCTCAAGGGTCTCAGGCGTGTCGGCGAAGTATCCCATGCCGCCGCAGGCCTCGGCAAAGGCCTTGAAGTCGGGATTGAGCAGATCGATCGAGTGCTCCGGCAGGCCCTTACCTTCCTGTTCCAGCGCGATGAAGCCGAGCTTGCTGTTGTCCAGCACCACACAAACGATCGGCAGGTCGTATTTCACGGCCGTCACGAAATCGGCCATCAACATGGCGAAGCCCCCATCCCCGGCAATGGCGACGACGGTGCGCTCCGGAAAGGCGAGCTGGGCCCCCAACGCGCCCGGCATGGCGAAGGCCATGGTGCCCAGGGAGGACGACAGGGTGTAACGGCGTTGCTCCCGGATGATCAAATGGCGTGCCGTCCACGCGGTGGAGGTGCCCGTGTCGCACAGGAAAATCGCGTCCATCGGGGCCAGCCGATCGATGGACGCCATCAGGCGCTGGGGCCGGATCGGGCTCGCCTCGGACGTCTCCGCGCCCTGCCAGGCCTTGTGCTGGTCGGCCTTGGCCTTGACGATCCGTGTCAGGAAGCTGCTATCGGACTTGGCCGACAGGAGCGGAATGAGAGCCTGGAGCGTGGGGCGGGCATGGCCCTTCAGCGGTGCGTCAATGGCCTGGCGCTTGCCCATGCGTTGGTGCACGGGCTCGATCTGAATGGTCCGCGCTGACTTGGGGTAAAACTCCTCATACGGATAGTCGGTCCCGATCATGACCAGGAGGTCGCATGTCTCCATCGCTTCCGAACCCGGCTTGCCGCCCAGCAACCCGAGCCCGCCGACGCACGCGTCCACGTCCTCGTCGATCCAGTCCTTGGCCCGCAACGTGCGCACGATGGGCGCCTTCACAAGGTCGCTGAGCGCAAGAACCTCTTCACGCGCCGCGGCCGCCCCGATCCCCACAAGGAGGGCCACTTTGTCGGCTCCGTTGATCAGATCGGCCGCGCGGCGCAGGGACGGATCACAAGGGCGTGTCTCACCCGCCGCAAGGCCGATGGCATAGTCCGTCCGGGTTGGTTTGATTGTCCGTCCGGCCACATCCGTCGGCACGTTTATATGCGCGACGCCACCATGGGCCATGGCCGCCTTGCAGGCTTCCAAGAGGACATGGGGCAATTGATCCTCCGTCATGACCGTTTTGGAGTAGACGGCCACATCCGAAAAGAGCCGCTCCAGATCGACTTCCTGGTGATAGCCGGTTCCGATGTAGCGCGACGCGACCTGACCCGTGATGGTAAGGACAGGTGCGCCGTCCATCTTTGCATCGTATAATCCGTTCAACAGGTGGATTGCGCCGCCGCCCGCCGTGCCCATGCAACAGCCCAGGGTGCCGGTCAGTTTCGCCGTCGCCGAGGCGGCAAAGGCGCCGGCTTCCTCGTGCCGCACCAGGACGAAATCCATGTCGTCCCGGTTCTTCAAAGCGAAGGTCAGGTCGTTAATCGCATCCCCAGGCACACCGAACACATGGCGCACGCCGTACTGGCTGAGAACGTCGAGGATGAGGTCGGAGACACGCATGAGTGCTGCCCTTTGTCATACAGTCCGTGGGAAAATTGGGCGCCGACGCCCGGGCTTCGGCCGCCATGCCTTGGCGCACCGTGTGGGCGCAAGATCATGTGCATGCGATACACGTCGCCAGTACCGCCGCCGCGCCGCGTCGGGCCGAGTGAGGATCATTGCCGGCGGCTTGGCAACCCTCCTTTGTTTGTATGCGGTTATTTGCACGGGCGAGATGGCGCGCGCGGCGAGCGCGGCCGACCGGGTCGTGGTTACACTTGAAATCGTCGGCGTGACGCAGCCGCACGGGGCGTTCAGGGCCGCGCTCATTGCCCAGGGGGACGGGTTTCCCGATGGCGCGCCGACCGCGACGGCGTCCGCGCCGGCACGGGGCGAACCGGTGACGCTCGCTTTCCCGCCCGTGGCGCCTGGTGCCTATGCGGTGAGCCTTTACCAGGATGTGAACGGCAATGGGACGTTCGATCAAAATCTACTGGGCCTGCCCCAGGAACCTTTCGGGTTTTCCCGGATCGAGTCCATCGGCTTGTCGGCGCCGAATTTTGAAGACGCACGTTTTAACCTGGCCGAAGACCGGACCGTGCGGATCGCCCTTATTTTCGCCGATGAAGCGGACGACTGACACGGGCGGCGTCTGGCCGTCTGTTCAATCGCGCCGCAATGCTCAGGCGGCGCCCGCCATGATGTCCACGTGCTCCGCCGGCAAAAACGCGTGCCCGCGCATGTGATCGGCGATTTTCTCGGCCATCATGATGGTCGGCGCATTCGTGTTGCCGCCCACCAGGGTCGGCATGATGGAGGCGTCGACCACACGCAGGCCCTCCACGCCGCGCACCTGGCCATGGCCGTTCACGACCGCCATGCGATCATCGTCCCGGCCCATCTTACAGGTGCCGACCGGGTGATAGATCGTCTCGGCCGTGCGCCGGATGAAGGCGTCGATCTCATGGTCCGTCTGCACGGTCGAGCCGGGCCAGATTTCCGGGCCCCGATAGGGATCGAAAGCGGGCTGCCCAAAAACCTCGCGCAGGATCTTGATGCCCTCTCGCATGGCGCGGCGGTCTTCTTCCGTGGCCAAATAATTGGGCTGGATGAGCGGATCCACCAGCGGATCGGCGGACTTCAAGCGGATCGTCCCGCGGCTTTCCGGGCGCAGCTGGCACACATGGGCCATGAAACCGTGCCGGTCCATGGGCACCTGGGCATGGGAGACCATCATGGCAATGATGAAGTGCATCTGCAGATCCGGGATCTCCAGATCCGGACGGCTTTTCACGAAGGCCCCCGCCTCAAGGCCCTGGGTGCGCCCCTTGCCCTTGCCGAAAAACATGTAATTGAGGCCGGTCGTGATCCGCTTGATGGGATCCTGCATTTCATAAAGCGTGATGGGCTGGGTGCATTCCATCATCACCTGGCAGTCCAGATGGTCCTGCAGGTTCTCGCCCACGCCGGGCAGATCCGCCACTACGGGAATATCAAAGCGGCGCAGATACTCCCCGGGGCCCACACCGGAGACCATGAGCAGTTGGGGCGAGTTCAGCGCCCCACCGGACAGCACGATCTCCCCATCGGACATGGCGCGTTCGATCTTGCCGCCCCGGGCATATTCAATCCCGGTTGCTTTCTTGCCATCGAAGATGATCTGGGTCGCCTGGGCGCCGGTCACCACGGTCAGGTTCGGCCGGTCGAGGGCTGGGCGCAGATAGCCCGCCGCCGTGCTCCAGCGCCGGCCATCCTTGATGGTGAAGTCGTAGCGGCCGAAGCCTTCCTGCTGCGTGCCGTTGAAATCGGTCGTGCGCGGATAGCCCGCCTGGATGCCGGCCTGGACGAACGCGCGATAGAGAGGATGATCGGTGCGGTGGGTGCTGACATGTTGGGGCCCTTCCGCCCCGTGAAAGTCCGACCCGCCCCCTTCATAGCTTTCCGAGCGCTTGAAATAGGGCAGGACATCCGCATAGCCCCAGCCTTCAAGGCCAAGCTGTCGCCACATGTCATAATCGCGCGCATGGCCGCGAATATAGATCATACCATTGATGGAAGAGGAGCCGCCAAGCCCCTTGCCCCGGGGCCAGAAGAGCTTTCGCCCATTCAGATGGGCCTGGCCTTCGGTCTCAAAACCCCAATTGTATTTGCCCTTTTCCTTGATGAGGCTGCCCACGCCGGCCGGCATATGGACCAGCATGGAATTGTCCTTGGGGCCGGCTTCGAGCAGGAGCACCTGGCGCTCCTTGTCCTCGCTCAAACGGGCCGCCAACACGCAGCCCGCACTGCCCGCACCGATGATGATGGTGTCAAAACGGCTCGCCATGGACGTCCTCTCAGCAATTCATAAGGGGGGCATTGCTCCGCCGACCGATCACTTGCCCTTCCAGTTGGGCTTGCGCTTCTGGGCGAAGGCGAGGGGGCCTTCGATCATGTCCTCGCTGCGCAGCATGGCGCCCACGGCCTCATACCGGCCGGTTACGGCCTCCTGGAGATTGGCCGTGTCGAGACCCTGGTAGACCGCCTGTTTGGAGGCACGGATGGACATGGGCGAGCACTCAAGGATCTGGTCGGCCCAGCGGCGCGCCGCCTCCACAGCCTGGCCCGCCGGCACGACGTCGTTCACAAAGCCGAGCGCCTGGCCCTCCGCCGCGCCGACCCGGCGCCCGGTCAGGATCATGCCCATGGCCTGTTTGGTGCCGATCTGGCGGGGCAGGCGGTGCAGACCGCCGGCCAGCGCGGCAAGGCCCACGCGCGGTTCCGGCAGGGCGAAGACGGCCCGTTCGGAGGCGATGATCAGGTCGCAGGCGAGGGCGATTTCAAACCCACCGCCCATGGCAATTCCGTCCACGGCCGCGATCACCGGCTTGGCCATGTCATAGCGCGCGGTGAGGCCCGCAAAGCCCGTGTCGGGCACGGTCACCTGGCCGCCGGAGGCCTGGAACTTCAAATCGTTCCCCGCACTGAAGGCCCGCTCGCCCGCGCCGGTGATGATGGCGACCCACTGGTCCGGATCGGCGGCGAAATCGTTGAACACCGCCTCAAGCTCGAAATTGGCCGGCGGATGCAGGGAGTTCATCACATCGGGCCGGTTCATGGTCACCACGGTGAGGGGGCCGTCCCGCTCCACGGTGCAGAATTCGTAAGCTGTCATGGCGTTTCCCCTTCAGTGGTGGCCCGAGCGGCGGCCCGTCGGCCGGCTGGCGGTTGTCGTAATCGCCGAGTCCCGTTGACGTCCCGTGAAGATGCCCCGCCGCGCCCATGCCCGGCAAGCCTGCCGATATCCCTTGGCTCTAGAGCGGCGCTACACGGGCCTTTCCGCGGGGCAGGCGGGGCCATTCAGACACGCGTGGTCTCACCATGGCCGCTTGGTCACAAAAGGGGCACACCCGAAGTGTCACAAATCTTGCAGTCGGCGAGGCAACGGGCGCCGGCATTAGGGTTAACCGGCGCCGGCGCTGGCGGCGGATCCGATCCGCACCCAGGGTTCAAATGGGTAAGGGGTTCAAGGGGAAAACGATGAGCGTCAGTTTTGAACGGGCTTCCCATGCACGGCCGGATCCGCTCGACGGCACCTGGCGCGTGAAGGTCGAGGACACGGTCTATGGTCCCTATTCGGGACACCAGATGCGCGCCTTCATCGGCGAGGGCCGGATTATCGCCGACAGCATCGTGAAACCGGCCGCCAGCGGGCGTTGGCACCGCGCCGGCAGCGATCCGGTGCTCGCCCGACTGCTCAAGGGCCCCAGGGTGACACGGATCGCTCCGGCACAGGTGCCGCCGCACCATGCCCATTTGGGACAGTCCGCCGCCGCCACCGGGCCGGCCGCCAATGATGACGCGGCCCACACCGGCCTGGCGGACGCAGACACGGCCATGCTCCAAACACTCGCGCCCCGGGCGGAAGAGGGCCTCGCGGGCCTTCTCGACCGGGTGCGCAAGCCCGACGGCGAGGACGCGCCGCTGCAGCGTTCCGCACCCCTTCAGTTTGAGGATGAGCCCCGGGAGACAAGCACGCAAAACCGTGCCGGTCCGGCCGAGCGGCGGCTGGCGGGCCTGCCGCGCCAGCCCGGTGTCCCTCTGGGCGCGCGGGGCCTGAGGGCCGGCGGGCATGGCCACGAGGCCGGCGGCGCCGCGACGGACACGGTGGCGGCACCGACCCTGGCCGCGACAGCGGACGCGCGGGAGAGTATGATTGTGCCCCTCGAGGATGGACTGGGTCCAAACGCGGACCCCGGCAGGGCCCGAGACACTGAGACCCTACGGGCCCTGAGGGACCTCATGCGCGACCCGGACATCCTGGCCAGAGCCAAGCTGGTGCGCGGCCGCGGGTAATCGCCGGCGAGCACCAGTGTGTCATAAGGGACGGGCCAAAACCGATGGCCCGTGAGATGCGTAGACCTCTATGACCAAGCGCTTGAGGCGGAGCCATCGCGGGGCCGCGCGGCAGACCCGAAGCGCGGGAGACAAGCACAGGAGGGACATCATGCTCGTGACTGAATTGCCAGGACTGAAAAACCAGGATGTCAGCCAGGCGACGCCGGACACCACGGTCCTTGAGGCGGGTCGGCGCATGACGCAGGCCCGCATCGGCTGCCTGCCCGTGCTCGATCAACAGGGCCACCTTGTCGGCATCGTCACGGAGCGGGACCTTCTGAACAAAGTGATTTCCGAGGACCGCACACCGGCCGATGTGAAGGTCGGCGACATCATGACGGCCGACCCGAAGACGGTGACCTACGACACGGACGTGTCGGAAGCGGCCGAACTGATGCGCGAAGGCAATTTCCGCCACCTGCCCGTCGTCGACGCGCAGGACAAGGTCGTGGGCATGATCTCGATCCGCGACATCGCGTCCTTCAGCCTGGCCGAAGCGACGACCATGGCCTTGAGGGTCAACACGGCCCGGGCGCGGCGCTTCTACCAGGTGCTGTTCGTGATCGGCGGTGTGTTGCTCTACACTCTGCTGATGCTGGGTTTCGTCTTCTTTGGCGAGGATCTTGGCCTGCGGTAAGCCCGCCTTCACGCTGGCGTCGCGCCCCCCGGCGCAGGCCAGCGCCCCGCGCGGCGCGCCTGCCCTTGCGCCGGCGTCACGAAAGGCGCCGGCCCCCCTTGACCCGGCCCGGCGCACTCCCTAGTTTCTGCATCACCCTGACGGGCCCATAGCTCAGCTGGTAGAGCAACTGACTTTTAATCAGTAGGTCGATGGTTCGAACCCATCTGGGCTCACCAAGGTTTTTCAAAAAACATCGATGGCGCGCGAGGCCGAAAACCGCCGGCCTTTTTGTTTGCGGTCCGCCTGTGGTGCGGCGGCACCCCGTCGGCCCTTCCGCCGTGACCTTGACCAAACCGTATCCTCCGTTCTTGTCGCCCCTGGTGCGTGTGCATAAACTTGGGGCCAGTCCAAATGGGTTGGGGGGACACCATGGTTTGGCTGGCAGCGCGCTGGGAGCAGGCGAAGGCGTTTTGGGCCTGGCTTCGCGAGACCCTGGGGCTCATCCGAAACGAAGACTGGGGGCAGTGGCGCAAGGACCTTGAGGCCGACATTCACGGGTCAAACCGCTGCGTGGGCCCGGCCGGCAGCATTGCCCTTACGGTCTTTATCGCCTTCGTGGCCGGTTTGGTGATCACCTATAGCGGGCCATCGCCGGAGGGCGCGGGCGAGACGCCGGAAAAGGCCATTCAGGTTTCCTTCGGCTTCATAATGCTCATTGTGCTGTCCGCCATGGCCTTTGTGGCCGGTTGGTCCCCCGTTATCGGGCGGCGCCCCCAGCCCGGGCGCCTGTGGGATCGCCTTGGGTTTGTCGCCTTGGCCAGCATTGGCGGTTTGCTGGGATGGTTCGCGCCCCCCGATGGGCCCTGGCGCTGGGTCGGATGGGGCATGGTCGGCCTCGCCGGGGCCCGCTATTTCGTGCCTGTCCTCGTTAGGCAGATCACCCGTGTCATTCCCAAAAAGAAGAAAACGCCAGATTTTGAAGGGCCCCGCGGCGGGCGCGATGACACGGCGGAGCGCGAAACGCTCCTTGACCGTCTCTCGCAAGGCGCGCAGGCGGGCTTTTCAGGGCTGCAAATCTTTTACAGCTGGATTGACGCCCATCTGGCGCGGACCATGGCGGCCCTCGCGGGCGCGACCATGGGGCGCTATCTCAAAGGGCACTGGCGCGGGCAATCGGCCTGGGTGCGCTACCCCATTTTCCTGACCTGGATGGCCCTGGCGGCGGGCCTTGGCTGGGTCTTGCCTGCGCCCTGGGGCTTGGCTCCGCTCCTGTTCGGCATTGTGCTGATTTTGGGCGTGGCCCGGCGCTGGTCCTGGATGGAGCGCGACCGGCAGAACTACATTGTCTCGCGCGGCGAAGGGATCGGCATCACCCGGATCGGCTTTGCCGAGGACCTGCGCGATGAGGCGATCACGGCACTTTTGTTCCTGTTCCTCCTGGTGCCGATGGTTTTGCGCCAACTCCATTACGGCTTTGATGCCTTCAGCGTTCCGGACCCGGACGGTCCCGCCCTGTTCCGCTGGATGGGCTATTTCGCGGTGGAGCTGGTCAAGTCCGTGCCGTTCGTGGACTGGTCCGAGGTCTTCAATGTGCAAAACGGCTCGCCCATCGAGGCGCCGCCCCCGCGCGGCGCCCTGGTGGTGGTTGTGGTGCGCGTGTCCCTCGATCTCCTGGTGCTCGCGGCGCTGATCCAGGCCTTTCAGGTGGCCACGACCTTGGCGAGCCAAAACCGGGCCTGGCAACTTGGCACCATCAACATTCTGGATCCCTTTGTGGAGCGTAGCGCGTTTCGTCGCTTGGCTGCCCGCTTGTTTGACGACCGGTATGGACGACCCCTTTGGCAAGACCCGGCCGGCCAGGCCTTCC
>CAYYTT010000107.1:13300-14017 GCA_964474635.1 uncultured Alphaproteobacteria bacterium
AGCCACGACCTTGGCGAGCCAAAGCCGTGCCTGGCAGCTGGGCACCATCAACATTCTGGATCCCTTTGTGGAGCGCCGTGCGTTTCGCGGCTTGGCCGCCGATTTGGCCGCCGATTTGTTTGACGTCCGGTACGGACGGGCCCTTTGGCAAGACCCGGCCGGCCAGGCCTTCCTGCATCGCAGCAGCGAGGACACGGGCGGCGCGCCAAAGGACATCGTGTATGACCCGGATCGATTGGCCGACCTCCTCAGGGGCATGCCCCGGTCCGATGCCGAGAAGGACCGGCACACCACCCGGCGCGCCCGCTCGCCGGCCATGGATGATTTTGCCGCGCGCCGGGCGGCCACGGCGCTTCTCGGCCGCGCGTCACCTCAGAAGGTCCTTGACACCATCATCAGTACGGAAAGCCCAAAGACCGACATGCGCCGGGAAAGCGATCCGCTGATGGCGGAATTTGCGGCGCGTCAAGCTGTGAGCATTAATGGCGTCGAAGCGAGCGCCAGGGTCATGGCCCTCCTCGACCGTCCGGACCAGGCGGATCCCGCCATGGTCGCGGCCTTGATCCGGGAAACGGGCACATGGGCGGCGGATACCGCCTCCAAAGACGTGCCGGAGGGGTTTGAGACGGCTTTGTCCGGCATCATCAATGATGCCGCCTGGCCGCCGGCGGTGCGCGCCCAGGCGGCCTTGGCCCTGGCCCATCGGCGGTTCGCGGC
>CAYYTT010000108.1:0-13944 GCA_964474635.1 uncultured Alphaproteobacteria bacterium
ATTGGCGCTCCTGACAGGCGTAGATCGTCTCAAGAAAGTTTGGGCTTGGACGGAAAACCTCTGCGTTGTCGAATGTCCGAAAATCCGGGATCGGCAAAGGGTCGTTAGGTGGCTCGCGCAAGAACAGATAGCCAAAGGGAACGTGAACAGCTTTGGCGAAGGCTTCGGCCTGTTTGAGCGTAGGCTGAACATCCCCTGTCTTCCACTCTGGACGTTTCGGGAAACGAGCGACCGCTTCGTCGAGCGCGATGCCCGCGCGGTCTAATGCCCAGTCAAAAATCTCCGGCTGGATCGAAACCCGCATCATGGTCACCTCCGCCTTTCTAAGCTGGGGTGAATGATGCTGACTCTAAATTTACGCTCACCGGGCAAACGCTTAAAGAATGTTTACCCCCGGCCATCGGGTGAAGCGTGAAAACCCAAAAGAGCCGCCGACCATGAGAGCACAACCATTTACGCCTCAGCGGGGTTAACCCTCGCTACGTGTCATGATCGAGGTTAAAACTTACGACGTACTCTCCCTAGCGCGCTGCGAACCGGGCGGCCTGGCGCGGCGACGCGCTTTGAGGTGATCAGCCCTGGCGGGCTTTGAAGCGCTTTTGCACCTTGTTGATCACGTAGACGCGGCCCCGGCGACGCACCACTCGGCAAGCCTTGTGGCGTTCCTTCAGGGACTTCAGGGAATTTTTAATTTTCATAACACTCTCCGATCGCGCGCACGGCGCAGCGGCCGGCATCTGCTTCACTGTTCCATCCCGTCGCGCCCATCGCGCCAGGACAGTTTTCAAAAAAGAGCCAAGGAAATACCCGCCACGGACCGAAAGGTCAACGGCCACGCAAGCCCCGGATCCGCTTGCGTCCGGCTCGCGATCGGGTCAACTGTTGCGTCTCATTGTTCCCGCGTTGAGGTCCATTCCGCGCGCCCTGTACAAGCGACCGGCAGGAGTTCCCATGCCCTATCGCCCCGCTCTGCCCGCATCCCCCGCTACTTCGTCGGCTGCCCGGCGCCTGAGGTTGGCCTTTGCCCTTGCGGCCGCCCTGCTGGGCGCCGCGCCGGCGGTCGCCGCCCAGCCCACGCCGACCGCGAAACCGGAAGGCAGGGCCCCAACGACCGATGGCAAAGGGGTGCGAGACAAAGAGGCCATTGCGGTCCCCCCGGGCTTTGATGCCTGGCGCGATCGCTTCCGCGCGACGGCCCGCGCGGCCGGCATTTCAAACCGCATTTACGATGATGCCCTGTCGGGCGTGACACCGGACCCCAAGGTCCTGGAGCGCAACGCCTATCAGCCCGAGTTCACCCGCCCCATCTGGCAGTATCTCGACGGCGCGGTCTCCAAAACGCGCATCGCCAACGGGCGCAAAAAACTTCAGCAGCACCAGGCCCTTCTTGGCCGGGTGGAGCGCACCTACGGCGTGCCGGCCAAAGTCATTGTTGCGATCTGGGGACTGGAGACGAGCTACGGCGCCATCATGGGGAGCATGGATATCGTGCGCTCCCTGGCGACGCTCGCCTATGCGGGCCGCCGGCAGACCTTCGGCCAGCGCGAACTCATCAATGCCCTGAAGATTATCCAGGCCGGCGACAAATCCCGCACGGGCCTCAAGGGCTCCTGGGCCGGCGCCATGGGCCACACCCAGTTCATTCCGTCCAGTTTCCTGGCCTATGCGGTCGATTTCGACGGGGACGGCCGGCGCGATATCTGGGACAGCCTGCCGGACGTGTTCGCCTCGACGGCCAATTTCCTGAAAAAAGCGAATTGGGACGCAGAGTATCGCTGGGGCCGCGAAGTCACCCTGCCGGCCGGATTTGACTATGCCCTCGCTGGACGCGACACCCGCTACGATCTGGAGCGTTGGGCGCGCCTTGGCGTGCGGCGCCCGGGCGGCGGCACCCTGCCGCTCGCGCCTATCACGGCTTCGCTCATCGTGCCCGCCGGTCATCAGGGCCCAGCGTTCCTCGTCTATCGCAATTTCGGCGCGATAATGCGCTACAACCCGGCTACGGCGTATGCGCTCGGCATCGGGCATCTGTCGGACCGGATCGCGGGCGCCGGGCCGTTCCAGGGCAGTTGGCCGCGCGAGACCAAGATCCTTTCCCGGGATCAACGCAAGGAGATGCAGCAGCGCCTCAATCAGCTTGGCTATAACGCCGGCACGGTTGACGGCATTCTGGGGGCCCAGACGCGGGCCGCGCTGCGCCGCTTCCAGACCGACAGCACGCTGATCCCCGACGGTTTTGCGACCGAAGACGTCCTGGATCGACTGCGCGAGGCCGTGCGGCGCAAATCCCCATAACGCTGCGCCGGCTCAAGCCTTGCGCCGGTTGGGCCGGTGCAGGGTGAGCCAGCCCAACACCGCGATAATGATCGCCAGGCACAGCAGAAACGGGGCTTCAGGCGCGTATGCATAAAGCGGGAAGGCAAAAAGCGGCGCCACGATGAACCCGGCGCCGCCCGTCGCGCCCACAAGGCCCGAAACGGCCCCCTGCTCGTCCGGCGAGACCGACAGGGACGCCGCACCCACGGCGCCGGAGCGGGCAAGACCGAAGCCCGTGCCCAAAAACACCATGCCCAACGTGACGGCGCCCGGCCCAAGGGCGAGGGCGAACAACAGAAATCCGACACCCGACAAGGCGGCGCCGACCACCATCAACCGGTGCTCCGGCCAGCCCAAACGCGGCAGGATCGCCAGCTGCACGATCAGCATGGCGACCGACGAGGCCAGCAGCGCCTGGGCCGCCAGTTCCGCCGCCAGGGCCGCGTCATCCGCGAAACGATCCATGAACAGGAAGGTGACCGTCTGGATCGGCACGGCCTGGACCGATGACATCAGGATGCAGATCGCAAGGGGCTCGCGCACCCGGGGATCAAAAAAGCTCATGCGCGGGGCGGGTGCCCGAATGGTGGGGCCGGTGCGTTCCGGCAGGAAAAAGAAAATGGCGAGGCTGCTCAGCCCGCCGAGCGCCGCCACTCCGTAGAGCGGCGCCAGAAGACCAAGATCCGACAAAAGCCACACCATGCCCGGGCCCATGGTCGTACCCAGGACAAACGCCGCGCCAATGGCGGCCAAAGCGCCGGTCCGCTGTTCGGGCGTCGTGCGGTCGGCCACATAGGCCTGGGCCGCGCTGTTGGCACCCGGTCCGAAGGTGCCGAAAATGATACGCGACAGGATCAGCGCGGGGTAAAGCACCACGAGTGGCAGGGCCTGCTGCAGACCGAGGGTCAAAAGGGTCGCGAACACGGCCATGGAGATCATGAAGGCCCCCAAACCGATCAGCATGACCGGCTTTCGGCCCCAAACATCGCTGCGTCGGCCCCAGAACGGGCTCATGATCAGCCAAAACACCGCTGAAACCATAAAAATGGCGCCGACCTGGAAGTCGAGCAGCCCCAGCTTGCGCGAAAGGGGTGGCAAAATGGCGAAAATAACGGTCTGGCCCATGCCAAGGCAGGTCAGGCTGAGGAACAGGATCACGAACGCCCATTGTCGCTCGCGCGCGGTCGTCACCCGTTTGGCCGTGGCCGGCGCCGCGGCGGCGTCCTCTGGCTCCCTGACCGATGTGTCCCGCACGCGATAATCCTTTCGTCCCGAATGATTGAGGGGCCGGCCCGCAGCCGCCCCGTCGCGCGACGAAATCACGGCTTTGGCAAGGCTTCCATAGTATTTTCGGTGCGGCGCGGCGAGCGTGGCCCTGACCTGGACCCCGGTGCGTTGTGGCCCTGGATCACGTGGCTGCGCCCGTGATCACGAAACCGGCTTGATTGTCTCCACAAAGAGTTTTTCACCACTTGCACACGGGCGCCGTCCCCATTTCATCGGCCCTTAAGGATAAGAGCGTACCCTGATCGACGTTCACCCGTGTGCGACCGGACGCGCGCGGCGTCGTGGGGTGGGGAATGCCATGCTGCCGATTATCGGAATCGTGCTTGTGTTCGTGATGGTCTTCGGGGGCTTTACCCTCGCCGGCGGCCATTTCGACGTGATCATCAAGGCCGCGCCCTTCGAGTTGATGATGATCCTGGGCGCCGCCGTCGGCGCCTTCACGATCGCCAACGGCATGACGGTGGTCAAAAGCACCCTCGGCGGCTTCGGTAAGGTCTTCGCCGGCCCCAAATGGAAGGGGCAGGACTATACCGATCTGCTGTGCATGCTGTTCCTCCTGACCAAGACCATTAAGCAAAAGGGCGTCATCGCCCTTGAGGCGCATCTGGAAAACCCGGACGAGAGCGCCATCTTCTCGCGCTTTCCCAAGATCACCAAGGATCACCACGTCCTGCATCTGATCACCGACACCCTGCGCATGATGACCATGAATTTCGAGGATCCCCATCAGGTCGAGGACACGATGGAAAAGCAGCTCGAAAAACATCATCACGAGGCGGAAGGGGCGGCCCATGCCATGCAGAACATGGCCGACGGTCTGCCCGCCCTTGGCATCGTCGCCGCCGTGCTTGGCATCATCAAGACCATGTCGGCCATCAACGAGCCGCCGGCCGTCTTGGGAAAGATGATCGGCGGCGCCCTTGTCGGCACTTTTCTTGGGGTATTTCTGGCCTATGGCTTTGTGGGCCCCATGGCCGCGCGCCTGAAGGCCATATTAGAGGAAGAGGCGCAGTTCTTCTTTATCATCCGGGATGTGCTGGTCTCTCACCTGCACGGCAACCCGCCCCAGATCTCGGTTGAGGTGGGGCGTGGTAATGTGCCCACGGATCTTCAGCCGAGTTTCGGCAAGCTCGAAGAATCCATCAAGGAAATCCCGCCCGAAGTCGGATAGACGGACCGCCTCCCCCCCCTCGCGCGGGTCCTCAATACCAGAGCCCCGTCCAGTGCCAGCGCGGCGCCAGGCGCACAATCCGCAAGCCAGGCGTGGGCGGCGGGGCCATTGGGTCGGCCTCAAGGCCGAAGGGCGTGGTCTGCGACGCCTCGGGAGGCCCCAAGGCAAGAAGCCGGCGCACACGCTCCTGGGTCGGAGGATGGGTGCGCAGCAGGGACGGTTCGGGCACACGCCGACCCGGCATCAACAACCGCTCCCACATGCCGCCCTGGAGCTTTTCCACCTTGGACAGGGCCGAGGCGAGCGCGCGGGGGTTGCCGGTCAATTCCGCGGCTTTCAGATCCGCGTCGTATTCGCGGGCACGCGACAGGCCAAGCTGCAGCAGGGTCATGGCCGCCGGCGCAAACAGCAGCAAAAACGCAAACGCCCAGGATGCCGGCGCGAGGCCGAGCATCACCATCGGCAGCCCCAGAAACACAATGAACACCGCGAGGCTGGCCAGCACCGATGTCATGCGGCTGAGCGCATCGGCCAGGGACATGATCCACAGGTCCTTATGCGCGATATGGGCGATTTCGTGGGCCATGACGCCGGCGAATTCATCATAGGTCAGGCGGCGGAGCATACCGTCCGTCACCGCGATGGCCGCCTTGCGCGGCGACCCGAGCGTGAAGGCGTTCAGCATGGGGCTCGGCACGTGGTAGAGCGTCGGCACGGCCGGCAGGTTCGCCCGCTCCGCCAGCGCTTCGATGAGGCGGTGGCCCGCGGGAAAGTCCCGCGCCGGAATGGGCCGGGCGCGGTACATGGACAGGGTCGTCTCCGGCGGCAGGGACGGCATCAAAACACTGGCGATGGCAAAACCGAGGGCGGCCCACAGCAGGCCCGCGGCCCCGAACACGATGAACGCGGACAGCCCCGCCACAGCCATCATGCCGAGGATCAGCACCGCCGATTGCCACAGATTGCGCCAGCCTTGGCGCCGACCCGACATGCTCACAGGGCCCCTCCCCTCGACGGACCAGGTCCTCGACCATGCCCCGGACGCCGGCAGGCGGCATCCGGGGCAGGTCTCATCACGGCTTTGTATGCCCAGCCCCGTTTGTATGCCCAGCCCCGTCCTTAGGCCGGGATCGCGGCCAGAACGGCTTCGGGCCGGATGGGCAGATCGCGCACGCGGGCGCCCACGGCGTTGTAGACCGCGTTGGCGATGGCCGGCGCGACCACCGTCAAGGGCGGCTCGCCCATGCCGACGGGCATGTGGTCGTTTTCGACAAAGGCGATCTCCATCTCCGGCACATCGCCCATGCGCAAGGGGGTGTAGCTGTCGAGATTACGATCCGTCACCTGACCATCAGCAAAGGTCGTACCCTCGAAGAGGGCAAGGCTGAGGCCCCACAGGGTCGCGCCCTGGGCCTGTGCGAGCGCCCCGTCCGGATGCACGACCGTGCCGGCATCGACGGCGGACCACAGTTTCTCGACCGTTACCTGGCCACTGTCCCGGTCCACGCGGACATGGGCGCAGCAGGCCGTCCAGGTGGGCATGTTGCGTTCCTGGCCGAAGGAGCAGGCAACGCCCATGGCTGTACCTTCGGGAAGATCCGTGCCCGGATATCCGGACATCTCCATGACCTTGCGCAGCACCGCCGCCTGGCGCAAGGCGCCGCCGACGCTGTTGGGCGCCGAGCCCGCCTGACGGCCTTCGGCATCGAGCAAGGCCAGACGGAATTCGGCCGGATCCTGCCCCGCCGCATGGGCGGCTTCGTCCATGAAGGATTCCACGGCCCAGTTGGTCCAGCCCGGACCCACGGCCCGCAGCCAGCCCGGCAGGAAGGTGCGGTTGGCAAGATCATTGGTGACGGCCCGCACCCGGTGGGCGTTGACGCTGTACCAGTGGTCGGCGCCGTTGATCGAGAAGGTGTCGACCTGGCCTTGGGTACCGTCCGTGGACGGCGCCATGAAGCCCGGCGCCATGTTCAGCGTGGGCCAGCCAGCGGCTGCGGCATGATCCATGCCCAGCGGCTTGCCTTCGGCATCAAAGCCCATACGGACTTTCTGCACGGAGGCCGAGCGCACGCAGTCGAAGCGGGAGTCGTCCTCGCGGGTGAAGACCATCTTGACCGGCTTGTCGAGCGCCTTGGAAGCAAGCGCCGCCGGGATCATATAGTCCCCATACAAACGACGCCCAAAACCACCGCCCAGATAGTAAGTGTGAAGAAGAAGCTTGTCTTCCGTCACGTCAAGCGCCTTGGCCAGCACCGGCATGATCAGGGACTGCCACTGATTGCCGGCATGGATGTGCCAGATGCCGTCTTCCTGGGTCACGAGCGCGTTTACGGGCTCCAGGTGGAAGTGGAGCGCCGTGCCCGTGCGATAGGTCGCCTCGACGGTGGTGGCCGCGCCCTCAAGAGCCTCGTCCACATTGCCTTCATCGACCCACAGGGCGCCGGCGGCCGGATCACTCGCCAGTTTTTCGCCCTCGGCAAAGATATCGGCCTCACTCACGCTCGCCGTCTCGCCGGGTGTCCAGGTCACCTTTACGGCCTCGGCGGCCTTGATGGCAGCCGGATAGCTGTCCGCGATGACGGCAACCCAGCCCTGGCAGGTCTCGCTGGGGTCCTCAAGCGCGATCGACTGGCGGTAACCGGCAATCTCCTTGGCCGCCGTATCGTCAATGGCCTCGACCTTCGAACCGTAGCGCGTGGGCGGCAGGAGGGGGCGCGCATAGACCATACCCGGAAGTTCCGCATCAAGACCATAGACCGCCTGGCCGCGGGTTTTCTCGGGAATGTCGAGGGCCTTCACGTCCTTGCCGAGCAGTCGGCGTTCGGACGGATCCTTCAACTCAAGCGCTTTCAATTCGTCTTCCGTGAAGGTGCGATCAATGCCGCCCTTGGAGACGATTTCGGCATAGCTGACCGCCTGATCGCCCGCGCGAACCTCACCGTTCCGGGCGATGCAGTCTCCCGGCGCGGCACCGAGCATGGCCGCGCCCGCCTCGATGAGCGCTGTGCGGCCGGCCGCGCCGGCCTGGCTAAGTTGCACGAAAGTGGTGTGCACGGACCAGCTGCCGCCGGTGACCATGTAGCCCCATTTGGGATCGGTATCGACATGCTCCAGGCGCACATCGTCCCAATTGGCTTCCAATTCATCGGCGACGACCCGGGCCAGGGCCGTGCCCACATGCTGGCCCATCTCCGCCTTGGCGATATTGATGGTGGTTACGCCGTCCGGGTCGATCTTGAACCAGACCGTCGGCTCGAAGGCCTTGGCGATGATTTTCTCAACCGCCGTTTCGGCCGGGGCCGTTACCTCCTGGGTGGGCGCCCCGTTGTCGCAGCCGCCAAAGGCCATTACGAGACCGGCGCTGGTGGAGCCAATCAAGAAGCCGCGCCGGGACGGGCGGTTCTGGGCGGCGATCATGTCGACGAGCTTAGCCATTGGACGCCTCCTCCCGCGCACGCGTGGCGGCGGTCTTGATCGCTTGCTTGATGCGCACATAGGCCATGCAGCGGCACAGATTACCGTTCATGGCGGCCGTGATGTCCTCGTCCGAGGGCTCAGGCGTGTCGGCGAGCAGGCTGGCTGCCTGCATGATCTGGCCAGACTGGCAATAGCCGCACTGGGGCACTTGATGCTCGACCCAGGCCTCCTGCAGGGGATGGGGCCCGGCTTCGGTGAGGCCCTCAATGGTGGTGACGGACCGGCCCTCGACCGTGCTTACTTGCGTGACACAGGAGCGCACGGCCATGCCGTCCACATGGA
Source organism: uncultured Alphaproteobacteria bacterium (assembly GCA_964474635.1). Classification (GTDB taxonomy): domain Bacteria; phylum Pseudomonadota; class Alphaproteobacteria; order JAJFIK01; family JAJFIK01; genus CAYUYV01. Next base: position 8,537 of record CAYYTT010000108.1, read on the forward strand.
CGGTGCAAGCACCGCACTGGGCGATACCGCAGCCGAATTTGGTTCCCTTGAGGTTCAACTCGTCCCGCACGACCCAGAGCAGGGGCGTGTCCGGGGGGCTCTCGACGGTGACTTCCCGTCCGTTCACGGTCAAAACGGTCATGATGCGGCGTCTCCTTCTTTGCGTGTCTCCTGGCGCGGTTCGGCGGCACGAGCCTCGCCCTGGCGCCGCTCCCGCACCGTCCGCAAGGCCAGCGTCGGACCAGCCCTTTTCTTGCGCATGCCCCGGCACGACATAAAGAAACAAGGTTCACGAAAGGCCGGCCATGCGATCCTGTGAGGCACGAAGCTTCTTAGGCAGAGGCCCCACAGGCACAGGGCCCCACAGGCACAGGGCCCCACAGGCACAAGGAGAGTGCGCCCTTCTCGGTATGGAGGCAAGGCATCGGCCCAAAGCGGGCCACAGTTGCGAGCCAGTCTTAGGAGTGTGTTTGCGGCGTGTCTTCTGGCACGGCTTCTGGACATCCCACAGGGCGGCGAAAGGGACAATGATGGCGGACGATATCCTACGCCTTGCCCGTGGAGAGGGCGACGGCCCGGAAATATTCCAGTCTATTCAAGGCGAAGGCGCGAGCATGGGGCGCCTGCGCACCTTTGTCCGCCTGTCGGGCTGCAATCTCCATTGCACCTGGTGCGACACGCCTTACACGTGGAATTGGACGGGTACAGACTTTGTCCATGCCCAGGACCGGCCCGGCGCACCGCGCAAATTCGATATGGCCCGCGAAACCATCGCTCTCCCCGTGGACCAGGTTGCCCAACAGATCCTGGACCTGGACGCGCCCGGTCTCGTGGTCACGGGCGGCGAGCCGGTTATTCAACACCGCGCCCTCACGGGGCTTCTTGAGACGGTCAAGGCCCAGCGGCCCCAGTGCATCGTCGAAATTGAAACCAACGGCACGCTGATGCCACCCGAACGGCTGCTGGCGCTGCTCGACCAAATCAATGTGTCACCGAAGCTTGACCATGCGGGCAATGGGCCCAATGCGGCCCTCAACCGCGATCTGCTGCGCCTTTATGCCGAAGACGAACGCGCCGTCTTCAAGGTTGTGGCCCGATGTGAAGCCGATCTCGATCAGATTGAGAGCCTGGCCCGCGATACCGGCATGGCGCCGTCACGGCTTTTCGTGATGCCCGAGGGCACCGACAGCGAAACCTTGCGCAAACGCGCGCAAGACCTCATCGGCCCCGTCATCGCCCGCGGCTGGGGCTTTTCCGACCGGCTGCATATTCATCTGTACGGGGATCGGCGCAGCACGTGAGGCAAAGGCGCCATGAGTGCCGCCGCCGCCGGATGGACGCGGTCCTAAAGCCCTGAACCCTGGGCCCTGGATCCTGGGCCATGAACACGGCGTTTGCGGCGCCGGATCGCTTTGGCGCGGCGGATTTCGCCATGGCGATTTGGCGCTACCCGATCCGCAAGAGCCCCTTCAGATAGGGCACACAGACCCCTGAGAGATAAACCCGGCCGGGGCGCGCCAAATCGATCCGGCAGCGGAGTGTTCCGCCCCGGTGGGACGCTTGATAGGCCGTAAGGTCGGTTTTGCCGAGACGCCCCGCCCAATAAGGAGCAAGGGTGCAGTGGGCCGAACCGGTGACAGGGTCTTCCGGCACACCCTTCAGCGGAGAGAAAACCCGCGAGACAAAGTCATGGGGTCCGCCGGCGCGGCCAGGCGCGGTGGCGATCAGGCCCCAGGCATCCGCCTGGGCCAAAACCTCTATGAGCGCCGGATTGTAGCGCAGGCGGTGAATGTCCGTATCGCTCTCATAAACGGCGACAAGACTGATCGAGCGCAACAACGCGATGGGCCGGCGCCCAAGGATGGCCTCAAGGGAGGTCATGAGCGGCGCGGCCCTCTCCACCGGGCGCGAGGCCAGTTCGGGAAAGTCCATCGTCAGGCTGCCGTCGGGCTCCTGGACCACGGCAAGATCGCCGCTGCGCGTCCGAAACGTCACCGCGGAAAGCCCCGGCAAAAGATCCGTAAACAGTGCATAGGCGGACGCCATCGTCGCATGTCCGCACAGATCCACTTCATCCGTCGGCGTAAACCAACGCAGGTGGTAGTGACCGGCACCCCTTTCCGGATCGGGAATGAAAAACGCCGTTTCGGACAGATTGTTTTCCGCAGCGATAGATTGCAGCATTTCATCCGACAGCCACGCATCGAGTGGACACACGCCGGCAGGATTGCCCGCAAACACCCTGTCGGTGAAGGCATCAATCTGATAGTAGGGAATGTCCATCGCTGCCGCGCTCCAGTTGCCCGCCATATCCGTCAGACCACAGGCCCGTCAGGCCACGGACCCGTTTTTGGCACCGGCCCAGTCCCGAGTGTCGAGCACATCCTCCACTGCCGGAAAGGCATGCATATGATTGAGCGGCCCGTGTCCCTGCCCGATGCCGGGTGCGCCTGCGATGGCGCCGTGGACAAAGGCGCGCGCAAGGGAGACTGCCCGCTCCAGCGTGTGCCCGCGCGCCAGAAACGCGGCAATGGCGGCGGCGAGCGTACACCCTGTACCGTGGGTGTGCACCGTATCGATCCGGGGACTGTCAAAGCGGATCACCTCGCGCGGAGTGGCAAGAACATCTGTCACGAGCGTATCGTCCCCGTCCTCCTCGGACAGATGCCCGCCTTTTAAAAGAACAGCGCGCGGGCCCAAGTCCAGAAGGTCGCTTGCCGCCTCTTCCATATCGGCGCGAGAGGCGATGGCGCGGCCGAGCAGGGCCTCCGCCTCGGGAAGATTGGGTGTGATGATGCGGGCGCGCGGCAGAAGCGTCTGCACAAGGACTTCTTCGGCCGTCTTGTTCAACAGACGGGCCCCACCCTTGGCCACCATGACCGGATCGACCACGATGGGCACATTGATGGATAGCCGGTCCAGGGTGAGCAGCATACGGCGGATCACGGCGCTGGTGTGCAGCATGCCCGTCTTGACCACATCCGTGCCGATATCCTCAAGGACGACGCGCATCTGATCCGAAATGATCTCTATGGGAACATCATGGACGCCGAAGACGCCCTGGGTGTTCTGGACCGTGATCGCGGTGAGCGCCGTCGTTGCGTAAGCCCCGCAGGCCGCCACCGTTTTCACGTCGGCCTGGATGCCCGCGCCCCCACCCGAATCCGACCCGGCCACGACCAGGACACGTCCGCGAATGTCCATTCTTCAGCCTCCGTTTGATCCGGCCGCCTGTCCGGGTACAAGGGGTCCCTCGCCTGCCCGGTCGGCACCGCGCACGGCGCGCCAGAGCGCCAGGGCCTGAACCGTTTCGGCCACGTCGTGCACGCGCACCATCTGAATGCCCGCCTCGGCGGCAAGGCACACGGCCGCGATGGACCCGCCCAGTCGCTCGTCCGGGCCGGCGTTGCCGCCTTGCCCCCCCGCAGCCCCCGGCAGGCGTGCGATGAAAGATTTGCGCGACGCGCCCAAAAGGACCGGCACGCCGAGGCCATGAAAGGCGGCCATGGCGTTCAGGAGCGCAAGATTATGCGCCAAGGTCTTACCGAACCCGATCCCCGGATCGACCATCAGCCGGTGGCGCGCCATGCCAGCCGCCGCGCACGCCTCCACGCGCGCCGCAAGATGATCGTACACATCCATGAGCACAAGGCGATAACGGGGCGCGTGTTGCATTGTCTGAGGCTCGCCTTGGGCGTGCATCAAGATCACCGAGCAGTCGAGCTCCAAAACCGTCCCGAGCGCGGCCGGATCGTAGGTGAGGGCCGAAACGTCATTGACGATGCGCGCGCCCGCCGCAACGGCCTCGGCCATCACGCGGGCCTTGCGCGTGTCGATCGACAGGGGCACGGGCGTGCGTGCCGCAAGAGCATCGATGACAGGCAGGACGCGGGCCAGTTCCTCGTCTTCTGGCACCGGTTGGGCGCCCGGCCGCGTGCTTTCGCCGCCGATATCGAGAAGGTCCGCGCCGGCCTCCACAAGGCGCAGCCCGTCCTCCACGGCGGCGGCGGCGCTGGAAAACCGTCCGCCGTCGGAAAAGGAGTCGGGCGTTACATTGAGGATGCCCATGACTGCAGTGCGCCCGGATATGAGGCCGGGAAAGGGCGCGCGCGGTGCCGTGATGGCCGCAAGGTCGAGCGTGCTGTCCGTTGCGGGAAGGAGGCGCTCATGTCCTGTCCGCCCGTCGATGGCCAAGACGGACGCGAAGGCCGGCCCAGTCTGGCCCCCAGTCTGGCCCCCAGTCTGTCCGATGCGCGGCAGCCCGGGCGCCGGCCCATGGACAAAGCCGCCCGGCACAAGAAGGGGCGCCGCCCTGTCCCGGCTTGGCTCATGCGCCATGGCTTTGGGCCTCCCTTTGGTCTTCACCGCATGGGCACCAGCCGAAACGGATCGGGGGCGCGGTCCCACCAGGAAGACCGCGCCCCCACAATTCATTGAAGGTCATTGACCGATGCAGCGGTCAGGTTTCCTGGGGTTCCGGATCCGGACCACCCGGCGCCTGGGACTCAGAACCGCCGCGCCGGCGTCCCGCCGCCGGAACGGAAGACGTCGGCCCGGCCGGGGCCGCACCATCGTCTTCCGGATTCTCGCGGACCGGTTTTTCGCCGCGCAGCAGACCCCGAATTTCTTCGCCGGACAGGGTTTCGTATTCCAGCAGACCGGTCGCAAGCGTGTGCAGATCGTCGAGCCGCTCTGTCAGGATGCGCTTGGCCGTATCGAAACCTTCCTGGATCAGACGCTTGACCTCCTGGTCGATCACGCGCGCGGTCTCTTCCGAGATGTTCTGTTGGCGCGAGACCGAGTGACCCAGGAACACTTCCTCCTGGTTCTCGCCATAAGCCACCGTGCCGAGAAGGTCCGAGTAGCCCCAGCGCGTCACCATGGCGCGCGCAAGCCGCGTTGCCTGCTCAATATCCGACTGGGCACCGGACGTGACTTTCTCACGGCCAAACACCAGTTCCTCGGCGATCCGGCCAGCCATCATGATGGCGAGGCGCGAATGCATCTGCTCAAGGCTCATGGAGACTTTGTCTTCCTCGGGCAGCTGCTTCACCATGCCGAGAGCGCGTCCGCGCGGAATGATCGTCGCCTTGTGCACCGGATCCGTCGCCGGAACGCTCATGGCCACGATGGCATGGCCACCCTCGTGATAGGCGGTAAGCGTTTTTTGCTCCTCGGTCATGACCATGGAGCGGCGCTCGGCGCCCATCAGCACCTTGTCTTTCGCGTCCTCAAATTCGCCCATCGTCACGAGGCGCTTGTTCCGGCGCGCGGCCAGGAGCGCCGCCTCGTTCACCAGATTGGCAAGATCAGCACCGGAGAACCCAGGCGTGCCCCGCGCGATCACTTTCGCGTTCACGTCCGGCGCCAGGGGCACCTTGCGCATGTGCACGCGCAGGATTTTCTCC